>CAJAYT010000105.1 GCA_903949285.1 uncultured Burkholderiales bacterium | reverse complement strand
CGGACGCCCGTCAATTTATTGAACAAATCAATGAACTTGGTGTCTCGCTAAAGATGCTCACAGGTGACGCTTTGGTGGTAGCTCAAGAGCTTGCCGCTAAAGTTGGTTTAGGCGATATTGTTCCTTTTCATGATTTCAAACTCGGTGTAAGTACAAGCAAATCAGCCAATCGGGATTTGGCTCAGGCTTACGCCGGCTTTGCAGAAGTCTTTCCAGAAGACAAATTCAGGGTTGTCAAGTCCCTTCAATCACTCGGATTCGTAACAGGTATGACGGGGGACGGTGTCAATGACGCGCCAGCACTTCGCCAAGCCGAGGTAGGTATTGCAGTATGTAATTCTTGCGACATAGCGCGCGACGCAGCAAGCATCGTTTTAACGCAGCCAGGCTTGATTAATATTGTTTACTTAATCACGCACGGCAGGATGGTCTATCAAAGACTTCTCACATGGATCATCAATAAAATAAGTCGAACTATCTTGAAGACACCCTACGTTGCAATTGCATATGTTGCGACTGGAAAGTTTGTAGTGTCTGCATTTGCTATGCTTTTGCTTGTGCTTATCACCGATGCAACCAAGATAGCATTGGCCACCGATCAAGTTAGACCCTCAACGCATCCCGAGAGTTGGGAAATTAATGGATTTGTAGGATTGGCAATCGTTTTGGGGTTAATGATGTTGGCACAATCCTTACTTCTTTTATGGTTTGGATGGAACTATTTAGACCTTCGCACTAATGATGCGGCCTTGAATACATTTAGCTTTTTATGCATGCTTTATATGGCGGCATTTTCAATTCTGTCCGTTAGAGAGCGTTTGTATTTTTGGAGTACCAAACCAGGTAACATTTTATTGATTTCATTTGCATTGGAAATCATCCTAGGCACAGGCTTGGTCAGTTTCGGACTTACAGGAATGGCAGAGTTACCTTGGACTCAAACTTTAGGGATTTTCACTTACGCAATGCTTTGCTGTCTTTTTGTCAATGACTTTGTAAAGCATTGGATCATTAAAAAATTCAATTTATCGAGTCCCAACTCTAAGTTCTAAGATTAATTCGGTGCGGATTTAAAGCATCGGCACGGGAGTAGGCTTAATTGCGTAAAATCAGTAAAACTTTGATCGGGGGGCAATATGTGCCGATGGGTAGCGTACGCTGGTAATAAAATTTATCTTGAGAATCTTCTGTTTTTACAAAAGAACTCTCTCATCTCTCAAAGCTTAAAAGCCACAAAATCTATGCTCATCACCAACGGCGATGGGTTTGGCGTGGCTTGGTACGGTGATAGGAAATCCCCTGGTCTATTTAAAGATGTTTTACCGGCCTGGAATGATGACAATCTTAAAGAGTTGAGTAAACATATAAAAAGTGATCTTTTCTTCGCGCACGTTCGCGCCGCGACTGGAACGAGCGTTTCGCGCATGAATTGCCACCCCTACGCGTATGAAAATTGGGCTTTCATGCACAACGGTCATATAGGTGACTGGCATTTGCACCGAAGAGAGATTGAGTCTCACATTTCAAAAGAGTTTTACGCCTACCGACACGGAACAACCGATAGTGAGGCTTTGTTTTTACTGGCCCTGACAATGGGTCTCGTGGATGACCCAATCAAGGGGATGACTCTTGCTATTGAAAAAATAAAATCCATACTAAATCATCACCGATCTTCTGATCCCATCAGAATTTCAGCTGCTTTAAGCGACGGCAAATCCATCTGGGCTTATCGGTATTCAACTGATAATAACTCGCCTAGTCTTTTCTACGGCACACCCGACACACATGAAAAGCATGTGAAACCTGGTGCCGTGAGCACCATAGCGTCAGAGCCATTTGATGATGATTTAGACCATTGGCATGAGGTTCAAGAGTCTAGCTATATCAACTGGGTGGACGGACAAGTAGTCACTCGTGCACTCACCATTGCATAGACAGCTCTTAGGGACTACGTTAAAGATGTCTTTTGAACTGACTAAAGCGGATTAACTGATCTATTTGGGTATGGTAGATTATTGAACTACCAAATTGTCTCCAGTGGGTCGCAACCCCTTGGGTTGTATTTTTTAATTTGCTGATTTTTTTATTTGATGATGCCATCTTAAATTAATTGATGGAAATCTGATTTAAAGCAATAAATGTCGACTTCTCTATCCTTAATGCCAACAAACCAACAGATTCAAGTTTACATAAGGCCTATACTCTGACTGGTTATATAAACAGATAGGAATGTATGAAAACCAATCATGTCGTCATTTGGATCGACCACAAGGAAGCTCACGTTAATTATTTCGATTCGACAAAAAACGAATTGATCAAAAACGAGTCAACTCATACCCACTTACACCATAAGGCAAATGAAATTGGAAGTGGCAAAGCACCTGAGGATCATCAGTTTTTTCACAAAATTATTTCTGCTGTCGCAGATGTCAGTGAGATATTGATCATCGGACCGGGATCCGCAAAGGGTGAATTACTCAAACACGCTGCGGTTCACGATCCAATTGTGGCTAAAAAAATAGTGGGTATTGAAACTGTAGATCATCCAACGGATGCTCAAATCACAGCCTACGCAAAGACTTATTTCAAACGTGTCGACAAACTAAAAGGAAATTAAACAGCTCTGCTTCCACATCTGTCTTCAGCGTTGATGGACTCTCGTAAATGGATACATCAACGACTGAATTTGTGTCTCAACGACCTTAATTGAATCTGCCCGATCATTACACCTTATTGACTTGCCTGCAGTTTAGCAAGCCAATCGGACTTGACTTGTTGGAGTGGGCTCGCCCAGTCTCCCCAAGCCCCTTGACGATATAAAGTCACCTCCGAGTACCAAGGAGATTCGCGCCTGTTCAGCATCCAACGCCAATCAGGACTGATGGGCAACAAAATCCAGACCTCCTTACCCAAAGCAGCTGCAAGATGGGCGACGCTTGTATCGACACAAATCACTAAATCCAAGTTGGCACACAAGGCAGCTGTCTCAGAGAAATCGGTCAGTTTCTCAGAGAAATCTAAAATATCTTTGTTCTGATTCAACAGAGATTTTTCAACGTCATTCAGCTCTTTTTGTAAACTCACGCACCGAATACTTTTTGGTATGCAGTCTTGAAAACGCTCAAACGGTATGCTTCTATGTTTATCGTTGGCATGGAACGAACTCCCTCTCCAAACGACCCCTACTTTGGGCGACCCCAATGCGACGAGATGAGTCTGCCAAGAGTTCACTTTCTGGGGGTCTGCATACAAATAGGGAGACTTGCCGAAAGCTTCCTCCTGGTTGATCTTGAGTGCGAGGGGTAGACTCATCAAGGGGCAAGCAAAATCATGCTCAGGCGCTGATTCATCCAGGCTCAGCAAGAGACTCACCCCTTTGATTTGTCTAAACAGTGCAAGCAAATTGCTTTGGACCATCAAAAAAACAGTGGCTCCACGGTTAACAATCAGCGGAACGAATCTTACAAACTGAATACTGTCGCCGACACCCTGCTCCGCGTAGAGCAACACTCGTTTACCACGTATCTCCTGATCCCCCCTCCACGCTCGGTCCGCAAATGCCTGGAAATTAGATTTATAGTGCTGTAAATTCAAAGCCTGCGCATTTTCTTTTTCCCACCTTTCCTCGTACCCCTGCCAGCCTTTACTGAAGTTCCCAAGTATTAAATGGAGCAGTGACTTATTCCACAAAGCTTTAGGATGCTGAGGATCAATTTCAAGTGAACGATCATAGGATGCGCTTGCTGCATCCCAATAGGCAAGGTCTTTAAGTAAATTTCCTTTATTGACATAAACATCGGCGTAATTGCGGTCAAGTTGAATACTCAAATCGTAGTCATTGATTGCGTCTTGCCATCGCTCAAGCTTCTTATAAACGTTACCTCTATTGTTGTAGGCTTTTGAATGAATTGGATTGATCACTAATACTCGGTTTAAGTTTTGCAGCGCCCTCACCAAGTCAGAGCAACTCTCAAGCACATTGGCTAAGTTGAGTAAAGCTTCCCAGTAATCTGGTTTTAGCGCGATTGCTTTTTCATAACTGAGCGTTGCAGCGCTCCAGTTGTGCAGATCCTTATAAGCATTAGCGAGGTTGTAATGGGCTTGTGCAAAATCTTTCTTAATCTCAAGCGCTCTAAAGTACCTCTTTATAGCACCCTGCACATCACCGATCGCATGCTCTGCCAACCCTAAATTGACCAGACAAGCAACGCTACGAGGGGATATCTTCAGGGCCTCTCGCATCAAATCAACCCCTTTTTGCGCATTTTGGGTCTGATAGGCAATGAGTCCTGATAAATGTAGGGCCTCGAAATTATGAGCGTCAATGGCCAATACACTCTGATACAGCGCCAAAGCCTGATGGAGTGCCCCCTTTTGATGTAAGTCAACAGCTTGGCTCAGTAAGTTCTGTATCCTCAGAGCTGACTTAGCACCAAAGCCCTTGGGGCTTTTGCTTGTTGGTTTGTTGTATGTTGGGCGCATTCAATGAAATAGGTTTTGGCGGACTATTTGGCCACCACTGTATCTTTTTTTTCTGGTTTTTCTGTAAACTACAGCATCCACTATATATTAACTTTAGTTCATTTAAGGTCTTCTCTATGAGTATTCAAACTGTTGGCATTATTGGCGCTGGAACAATGGGAAATGGCATCGCACAAGCGTGCGCGGTATGTGGGATCGATGTCATTATGGTTGACATCAAACAAGAGGCGCTAGACAAAGGCGTAAGCACTGTGTCTTCAAGTTTAGATCGTCTGATTAAAAAAGACTTACTGACAACCGATAAGAAAAACGCAGCGCTAGCAAAAATTAAAACATCCACAAATTTTGATGCACTCAAAGACGCTCACCTCGTTATTGAAGCCGCCACAGAGAACTATGATCTTAAAGTAAAGATTCTCAACCAAGTTGATGCTTTACTTCCCCCTGAGGTCATTATTGCTTCGAATACATCATCTATCTCGATTACTCAACTAGCCTCTACAACAAGTCGTCCTGATAAGTTCGTTGGCATGCATTTTTTTAACCCAGTGCCGATGATGGCGCTTGTTGAAATTATCAGAGGTCTAGACACCAGTGACACCACTCACTCCAAAGTGGAAGAGCTTGCTAAGACACTTGGCAAATCTCCGATCACCGTTAAGAATGCACCAGGTTTTGTGGTCAACCGCATACTGGTACCCATGATCAATGAGGCTTTGTTTGTATTGGCCGAAGGCCTAGCTTCCGCTGAAGACATTGATCAGGGAATGAAGCTTGGCTGCAATCATCCCATTGGTCCTTTGGCGTTAGCCGATCTAATTGGCCTGGATGTTTGTCTAGCCGTTATGGAGGTTTACCTCAAAGAATACGGGGACAGCAAATACCGCCCATGCCCACTGTTAAAGGAATTAGTTTCTGCGGGCCGTCTGGGAAGAAAGACCAAGCACGGCATCTACGATTACAACAAATAAGAACTAGAACTGACGATCAGGCATGGTGATACGCATGCCTTGCATTTCTTCTGTGATTCTTATTTGACAAGCGAGACGACTGTTATCCTCTCTTGGAGCGGCAACGAAATCCAACATTTGCAACTCCTCATTGCTCGCATCCAGGAGCGCCCCCTGAGGGGCCTGCTCAACATAGCAGTGACAGGTGCCGCAGGCACAGTTGCCCCCGCATTCACCCACAAATCCGTCAAGGCCTGCTGCTTGTGCGCACTCTAATAATGTCTGGCCTTCCTCTGCGCTGAGCTCTTCTTCTGCGCCGTTGGGCTGGGTTACGAAAATGGTGATGGGCAAGGGATTTTCTCCAAACTTTAGTGCGGTAAGTTATAACTTGATGCATTTTAATTGGCTTCTATGAATTTTTCTTTGGGTACCGCTGAATTTGATTGTATGAATATTGTTCCGCCTAATATTGATCCAAGAGTCATCAGCACCGATAATTCAAGCTTGATCAAGCACTACTAAGAATCCCATTCAATTAAATATGTCTGCCCCACAAACACCCAACACCCCCCTTTCCTCGCGCCTCAACAAACGTATGGCAGCGCTTGGACTTTGCTCGCGTAGGCAAGCCGATGAGTGGATAGAGAAGGGATGGGTTAAAGTCAATGGATACACCGCTGAGCTTGGACTGCAAGTGACTGAGGCAGATACTATTGAGATTGATCAAGGTGCCAAGCAGCAGCAAGAACGCCAGGTGACCATTATTTTGCACAAACCCGTAGGCTTCGTCAGCGGACAAGCTGAGGACGGGCACACACCGGCTATTACCCTGATCTCTGCGCAAACACACTGGACGGGCGACACAAGTTCAACCCGGTTTGTACCCACTCAGCTCAGAAACTTAGCACCTGCTGGAAGGCTTGACATTGACTCTGTAGGCTTACTGGTATTGACCCAAGACGGACGCATTGCTAGACAACTCATCGGCGAAGACCACTCCATGGAGAAAGAGTACTTGGTCAGGGTTGAATACCAAGGCATTACGGATAATGTCTCCGCACACTTTCCGGCTGAAAAGATTCAGAGTCTTAGGCACGGATTGTCCCTTGATGGACAAGCGCTTTTACCGGCACAGGTCGATTGGCAAAACCCCGAACAACTTCGTTTCATCCTCACTGAGGGCAAGAAGCGCCAAATTAGGCGTATGTGTGAACAAGTCGGACTCCATGTGGTTGGGCTCAAGAGGATCCGAATCGGCAACATCGTGCTCGGCAGACTCCCTGTGGGTGAGTGGCGCTACTTAAGTCCATCCGAGCGCTTTTAATAAGAGCTTTTACCCTGACCTATGAGTCCAGTCCTGCTGGCTTGACTTGTCACCAACGAAAGTGACTCTTTTTTCTTAATTCTCTTTTTTAAACTCGTCTTAATACGAGTAAGGGACTTGAAAACATCTCCACAGCCCCCATTTCCAAATCATAAATTTTTATTAACCGTTAAGTCCCAAAATGAGCAAACAAACCCATGCCTTTCAAGCCGAAGTAGCGCAGCTGCTTCATTTGGTTACCCATTCTTTGTATTCAAACAAAGAGATTTTTTTGCGTGAGTTGGTATCCAACGCCTCGGATGCCTGTGACAAATTGAGGTACGAAGCGCTCAATAATGCTGCACTCTTTGAAGATCAGCCCAATCTAGATATTCGCATCAGTTTTGATAAAACTGCCAAAACAATCACCATCGCCGACTCTGGTATCGGGATGAGCGAGCAAGAAGCAATCGATCATCTGGGAACTATCGCAAAAAGTGGAACAAAAGACTTTGTTGGCAAACTCAGCGATGATCAGAAAACGCAGGCCAAAGACACCGGCTCACTCATCGGACAATTTGGAGTTGGTTTTTATTCAGGTTATATCGTCTCCGACCGAATTACAGTTGAAACGCGCCGAGCAGGCGCAAAGGCAGAGGACGGCGTACGCTGGTCTAGCACAGGTACGGGGGAGTTTGAGGTTGAGAAAATAACCCTCCCCAAACGAGGAACAAGCGTCATATTGCACCTAAGGGATGATGCAGACGAATATCTGAGCGCCTGGAAGATCAAATCCATCGTCTCCAAATATTCAGACCACATCTCACTACCCATACTAATGCTCAAAGAGGAGTGGAAAGAGGGCAAGGACGACCAACCAGGCGAGATGGTCGTAACGGATGAATGGGAGACCGTTAATAAAGCGAACGCACTTTGGTCTAGACCTAAGAAGGACATCACTTCTGAGGAATACTCTGATTTTTACAAAGCCATCAGCCACGACTTTGAAGCCCCTTTGTCTTGGAGTCACAACAAAGTAGAGGGCTCAACTGAATACACGCAATTACTCTACGTTCCTGCGAAAGCCCCTTTTGACTTATGGAACAGAGACAAGAAAGCAGGCATCAAGCTTTACGTGAAACGTGTTTTCATCATGGATGATGCGGATGCGCTCATGCCCTCGTATCTTAGATTTGTAAAAGGTATTGTTGATTCTGCGGACCTACCATTGAACGTGAGTCGCGAATTGCTACAAGAGAGCCGAGATGTCAAAGCAATACGAGAGGGCAACACACGTCGTATCCTCTCCATGCTTGAAGACCTAGCCAAACACAATACACCCGCTGAGGATGCAAGCCCTGAGGACAAGGAAGGCGCTGGCAAATACACCACTTTTTACAATGAGTTTGGTGCGGTTCTTAAGGAAGGACTGGGCGAGGATTTTGCGAACAAGGACAAAATTGCACATTTGCTGCGCTTTGCAAGCTCTACGACAGACACGGTTTCCGTCTCCTTTGCAGACTACAAAGCTCGCATGAAGCCGGAACAAGAAGCTATTTATTACATCACCGCAGACACCCTGGCCGCAGCTAAGAACAGTCCTCAACTTGAAGTATTCCGCAAAAAAGGAATTGAAGTTCTATTGATGACAGACCGTGTGGATGAGTGGGCACTCGGATTCTTAAATGAGTTTGACTCAACCCCTTTGCAAAGCGTTGCGAAGGGTGCAGTGGATCTAGGCAAGCTTCAAAATGAAGAAGAGAAGAAAGCCCAAGAGGCGGCTGAAGAAACCTTTAAACCTATTCTCGCCAAACTCAAAGAGGCTTTAAAAAACAAGGCTGAGGACGTTCGCGTGACCTCCCGCTTGGTGGACTCTCCGGCGTGTTTGGTCGTCAAAGACCAGGGCATGTCTCTTCAAATGTCTAGAATGCTCAAACAAGCTGGTCAAGCTGCACCAGAGGTTAAGCCTATACTGGAGGTCAACCCAGAGCACCGTCTTGTCAAAAAACTCACAAGCGACGAGGCAGGTATGCACTTTAACGATTTGGCGCACATCTTATTTGATCAAGCCTTATTGGCAGAGGGCGGTTTACCCGAGGATCCTGCTGAATATGTCAAACGCGTAAATGCTCTTTTGGTCTAGAGTCATTGGTTAGGTATAGATCAGCAAAACGGCTGTCGACCCTTAAGGTCACAGCCGTTTTTTTAATGGAGTTCAACTCCCTGTGCGGTACTGGTCATGGTACTGGTAATGGTACTGGCAAGGTTACTCGGACTGGTACTAGTCCAATTTGCCCATGTGCTTGACCAATTCAGCCATTTTTTTAGCGTCACTCTGAACGTAGCGCTCAAACTCTGGTGTGTCTAAGAACTGCAATGGACTGCCGGCGCTGGCGATATTCTCACGCACGCGTGGGTCAGCCGCCACAACCTTCGCAGCAGCTCTAATTCTTTGGGCAATGGGTTCTGGTACCCCAGACGGTACAAATAAACCTGACCACTGTGCATATTGAACATTGATGCCGTCCTCAGCAAGCGTATGTACTTCCGGTAACAACTCAAGACGCGCATTACCCCACTGTGCCAGCGCCCTTAATTTACCTGCTTTGATATTTTGTAATACGGTTGCGGGTCCTGACGCTACAGCCTCGATTTGACCACTCAGCAAACTTACCAGGGCGGGACCAGCGCCAGTAAAGGGCACATGGGTAAAGCTAGCGCCCGAACCCATCTCGAGCATCACCATGGGTACATGCATAGTCCCGTAATTACCAGATGTGCCGTAATTGATGGCGCGAGGTCTTTTTTTGGCGTCCTCTAAAAATTCTTTCAAATTTTTCCAAGGTGCGTCCGCCCTAACCACTAAAACGGTGGGGTCTGCGGTAAACCGAGCAATGGGCCTTAAATCAGAGAGGGCAAACATTGGATTTCGACCCACAATCAAATCTGCCTCTGGAATGACTGTTACTGACGATAGCGCCAGTAAAAGCGTATAGCCATCAGGCTTAGAGCGGGCGACATATCCCATGCCAATTCCACCGCCAGCGCCGGCCCTGTTTTCTACCAGCACAGGTTGTCCCAAATCACGACTCAAAGCTTCCGCCACAGGCCTGGCCACTATGTCAGCTACTCCCCCCGGAGGAAAGGGCACGACCAGAGTGATTGGCTTATTAGGATAAGCTTGCTGGCTAAACGCTGTTTCCACCACCACGCCCAAACTCAATCCCAAAACACAGCTAGCATAAAGCCCTGTTTTGAATGATTTTTTTAGAGCAGATGCCCATAATTGCATGAAACTTACCGAGTAATTTTGCATTTTGTCTCTCCACTTACCTGTAGGACTTAGAGTTCTATGAACTATGTTTTTTTCGCATCCTTAAGATCTTAAATGCGATTTTTGAATTAGATCAAATCATCAAAGGCGGCTCGTGCATTGCCTCAATTTGATCAATCAGTGTATCAATTTGTGTTTGCCAGTAATCTGAGCTCCAAAACCAAGGGAAATTAATCACAAATGACGGATCGTCTGCTCGCTTTGCAAGCCACGCACTGTAATGAATCAAACGCAGTGTCCTGAGCGGCTCAATCAACTTCAATTCACGTGTATCAAACTCGCGCATGCTGGTGTAGCCATCGAGCAAGACAGATAGCTGAAAACTTCTCTCTCGTCTATCGCCGCTTTGTAGCATCCAAAGATCCTGTATTGCTGGCCCCATTCGAGCATCGTCCAGGTCCACAAAATGTGGCCCTCCGTCTACACCCTCCAACGGAGTCCACAGTATATTTCCCGGATGGCAATCGCCGTGTAATCGCAAGTACTGATAAGGGCCTTGCAACACTCGTTCAATCTCCTCTAGCGCGGAATCACAGACCTGTAACCACTTATCCCGGAACTGCTCAGGTATACACTCTAAACGCATGAGTATTTTTTTAGACTCTATCCCCATCGTTTGGACATCTACTCTTTCACGGCCTACAAAATCCTTGCGCTCGCCGACACTATGAATTCGCGCTAAATACCGCCCCAACCATCCAATCACTTCCACATCATCTAGTTCAGGCGAACGCCCACCTTTTTTGGGGGAAACACTGAACAAGAAATCAACCTCACCATCAACACCCAAATCATGAGTACTGTGCACTGTTGAGCCATTAAACTCAATGGGTGCGACAACGGGTATTTCTTCTTGCTTGAGCTCAAGTGCAAAGGCGTGCTCTTCCTTTATTTGCTCAACGCTCCAGCGACCGGGCCTGTAAAACTTGGCTACGACTCCCTCACCGCTATCTAACATTGCCAAGTAAACCCTGTTTTCATAGGAGCTTAGGGCGCTCAGCCTTCCGTCAGATACTAAACCCAATGCCCCTAGTGCATCTAGTATGACATCTGGGGTCAGGGACTCATAGGCATGCAATACTCAAACTCCCCAGACGATGGGTTGACTCTGTGCGTGGCAAGTTTTCAGCATCTCCAGGAAAGGGATGACCCTTTGTTTAATGGTGACTGGATCGACGGAGTCGTTTGAGTCTCTACCGCTAAACTTGTTTTCTACGCCGTCCCGCCCTTTTTGATGCTCTTCTGGGGCGGCATGCTCACCCACCCCATGTTCATGAATTACCTTTTCTAAAATGGATATAGCGTTGGCCATATCTGGTACCTCTATGATGCCCTGGGCCTGCGGCTCTTTACCAATGAGCGACAAAACAAGTTTGCCCCCCTCCTCTAACATGATCAAATCGCTGTGCGTTTTTGATTTGAATTTAAATAGCATTTATTTATCTCCTAGTTGTTATGTGTTTTATGCGTTGATCTATCAACTTCTAAGTATTTCTAAAATGCACGCATTAAAAGCTTCTGCTTTTTCGTATTGAACCCAGTGCCCAGCATTAGGAATTATTGTGAACCCGCGCAGATCACAATCCTTGAGTCTGTCTTGTACCTCGTTCATTCGACCTTTATACAAAGCGTCCAACTCTCCCCACACCCCGAACACCGGACAAACCCAATCTTTTTGCAAACGCAACAACGCATCACTTCTTGCGATTCGTCTCCTCTTGAGACGGTCCCGGGCTATATTTTTTTGTTGTAGTTCAAGTGTTTCTGAGGTGATCATATCCTCATTCGCGATCATCATTACTTTTAAGTTGTGTTGATGTACTCCGAGCACCTCTGTTTCACTCATATCTGCTCTTAATCCTCGAAGCGGCAGGGGAGTACCTGTTAAGCCTAAGGCGGGTGCACCGACCAATATAAGGGTGCGCACGATACTCGCGTCTGTTGAAGCTATAAAACCAGCCAAGAGACCTCCAAACGAGAAGCCAACGACATCTAAGGCTTTGCCTTCACCGATCGCCTGCATGCCCTTTATCACGTAGGGCACAAGATCATCAACATCAACGGCTAGTGGTGGCAATTGTGAATCACCAAATCCGGGTATATCCAATGCCCAAACTTCACGTGTATCACTGAGCGCACGTATATTGTGCAACCAGTGCGTCCAACTGCCACTCCCTCCATGCAGGAGTATTAACTTTTCCGTGGCACCTTGATTCCATACATGCCAGACTTGTAAGACGCCTTGAACTACGACCTCAACTCGGCGACCAAGACTTTCTATCGAAAGGATTGAATCTGTGGCGTCATTATTCAACAATCTTGATTCTCCAGACAAAACGCCCACTTTTAAGACTAAAAGTGGGCGTTGATGTTGGTTGCGCGAGCAAGATTTGAACTTGCGACCTTTGGGTTATGAGCCCAACGAGCTACCAGGCTGCTCCATCGCGCGTCAGATCTTCTATTGTAACCTGTATTTAGATTTTATGCTTCAGTATTTGGTGCTTCTTCAGATATATCTGGACGATCAACCAACTCTACTAAAGCCATTGGTGCATTATCACCAACTCTAAATCCCATTTTCAAAATTCTTGTGTAGCCACCTGGACGAGTTTGGTAACGTGGTCCAAGCTCTGCAAAGAGCTTCACTACGTTTTCACGACTACGAAGGCGGTTAAAGGCTAAGCGCTTGTTAGCCAAGGTTGGCTCCTTAGCTAGCGTGATCATAGGCTCAACGACGCGGCGCAGTTCTTTTGCTTTTGGAACCGTTGTTTTAATGGCCTCGTGCTCGATGAGTGAATTCATCATGTTACGCAGCATCGCCAAGCGATGTTCGCTTGTTCTATTGAGTTTTCTTAGTCCGTGTCCGTGACGCATGTTATTTCCTTTTCTTTATTTTCCCCTTGCCGTATGAGGTACAAGGGGTGGACTGAATTGATTAAAAACGCCTCAGTGCTCTTCGCGTTTTAGATAAATGATTTAACGCTTATCTAGGCCTGCTGGAGGCCAGTTTTCCAACTTCATACCCAAGGTGAGTCCACGTGAGGCCAGAACTTCTTTGATTTCATTCAAAGATTTTCTTCCTAAATTGGGAGTCTTAAGTAATTCATTCTCAGTTCGTTGAATCAAGTCACCGATGTAGAAAATGTTTTCTGCTTTTAAGCAGTTGGCTGACCTTACGGTTAACTCTAACTCATCTACAGGACGCAACAAGATTGGATCGAACTGCTGAGCATTTCTAGGTGAAGGTGAATCAAATGCAGCTAGCTCACTTCCCTCGAGTTGGGCGAATACTGCTAATTGCTCAACCAAAATTTTTGCTGAAGCACGAACTGCATCTTCAGCAGTAATCGCGCCATTGGTTTCGATTTCAATGACCAAGCGATCCAAATCCGTTCTTTGCTCAACACGTGCGTTTTCTACGCTGTAACTCACACGCTTCACAGGCGAGAAAGATGCATCAAGAACAATGCGTCCAATAGATTTATTAGGCTCGTCCCCATATCTACGGACAGTTCCTGGAACGTACCCACGACCTTGTTCAATCTTGAGTTGAATATCGATCTTTCCACCATGGGAAAGATTCGCAATGACATGCTCAGGGTTGATAATTTCTACATCGTGTGGCGTCTGGATATCAGATGCGACAACAGGGCCCTCACCCTCTTTGCGCAGGCTTAGCGTGACTTCGTCACGGTTGTGTAATTTGAATACAACACCTTTTAAATTCAGAAGAATATTGACAACATCTTCTTGGACACCGTCTATGGATGAGTACTCGTGCAATACACCTGCTATGGTGACCTCAGTCACTGCATGTCCAACCATTGAGGACAATAACACGCGGCGGATTGCATTACCTAAAGTGTGACCATAACCACGTTCAAAAGGCTCTAGCGTCACCAAAGCTCGGTTGTGACCTAATTGCTCTACGTTAATCGTTTTTGGTTTCAACAAGTTTGTTTGCATTCTTTTTTTCCTATCAACACCCCCGGCTCGTTACACCGGTAAGGCGGAAATTTTTACCCCAAATTACTTCTAATTTGGGAGCTTTGAAGGCTAACGTACGCCTCAATTAACGCGAATACAGCTCGACAATCAATGATTCATTAACATCAGCTGCAAATTCATCACGATCAGGAACCTTCTTAAAGACTCCTTCAGACTTGTCAACATTAACTTCAACCCATGCTGGCATGCCAATTTGTGTTGCTAATTGCAAGGCCTCTAACACGCGACCTTGCTTTTTCGATTTTTCGCGAACAGCAACTACATCTCCAGTCTTAACCAAGTAAGACGGGATGTTGACTTGTTGACCGTTTACTGTAATTGCTTTGTGTGACACCAACTGACGCGCTTCTGCACGTGTGGAACCAAAACCCATACGATAAACTACATTGTCAAGCCTTGATTCAAGCAGAAACAACAGATTCGCACCTGTATTTCCTTTTTGACGGTCTGCCATCGCAAAATAACGGCGGAACTGACGCTCGAGTACACCGTACATGCGTTTTACTTTTTGTTTTTCACGGAGTTGCAAACCGAAATCAGAGGTTCTTTGACCTGATGTACGGCCGTGTTGACCTGGTTTGCTGTCGAATTTAGCTTTATCACTTATGGAGCGTCTTGCGCTCTTAAGGAAAAGATCAGTGCCTTCACGGCGGGAGAGTTTGGCCTTTGGGCCTAAGTAACGTGCCACTTGAACATCCTTTAAATCATCTACTTGCGCATAAAGCGCAAGGAGCTATTGGTGTTTTACCAATAGCGGTGGGCTTTTAAAAAAATTAAATGCGTCTACGCTTTTGAGGGCGACAACCATTGTGTGGAACTGGGGTTACATCAGCAATAGAAGTGATGCGGATACCCAGTGCAGCTAGTGCTCTGACTGATGATTCGCGACCAGGGCCAGGGCCTTTGATCTCGACATCTAAATTTTTGATACCTTGGTCCATTGCTGCACGTCCTGCAACTTCAGAAGCTACTTGAGCAGCAAAAGGAGTTGATTTACGTGAACCTTTGAAACCTTGACCGCCGGAAGATGCCCATGACAATGAATTGCCCTGGCGATCTGTGATGGTGATGATCGTGTTATTAAATGAAGCATGTACGTGTGCTATACCGTCTGCAACGTTCTTACGAACTTTCTTGCGGACACGTTGTGCTGCGGAATTGGAGGGTGCTTTAGCCATAGTTATGCCTCAATTATTTCTTCAGTGCTGCAGCGGCCTTACGGGGGCCTTTGCGCGTACGTGCATTTGTACGGGTACGTTGTCCCCGCATTGGTAGACCTCTACGGTGACGGAAACCGCGATAACAACCAATGTCCATCAAACGTTTGATGTTCATTGTTATTTCACGACGTAGGTCACCTTCAATGGTCAAAACACCAATTTGGTCACGAATTTTCTCTAAATCAGAGTCAGTTAAGTCTTTGATTTTCTTGGAGTAGGCAATACCACACATCTCGCAAATTTTGCGAGCGCGTGTACGACCAATGCCATAAATCGCAGTCAAGCCTATTTCAGCATGCTTGTGCGGGGGAATGTTGATACCAGCGATACGTGCCATGTTATTCCTCTATTGTCCTATTCAGAGTTAGCCTTGACGCTGTTTGTGACGTGGATCAGTACAAATGATTCTCACGACACCTTTGCGACGAATTACCTTGCAGTTGCGGCACAACTTTTTGACCGAAGCCGAAACTCTCATATCTTTCTCCTAAAAACTCTTTTGCATTTAATCTCTCAATTTGATTCGAGAGATCCATTTACACCTAAACCACCTTACGCTTACTTCGCTCGGAACACTATTCGTGCCCTTGTCAAATCGTAAGGCGTCATCTCAACCGTTACCTTATCTCCTGGCAGTATGCGGATGTAGTGCATTCGCATCTTGCCGGATATATGGCCTAAAACCACATGTCCATTTTCCAACTTGACCCGAAAAGTCGCATTGGGGAGATTCTCAACAATCTCGCCCGCCATCTGAATGACATCGTCTTTCGCCATTCCTTTTAAGCACCTAATGCAGACTTAAAATTCGCTTTCTTCAGTAGCGACTCATACTGTTGGCTCATCAAGTAGTTTTGTACTTGAGCCATAAAATCCATTGTGACAACGACAATAATCATGAGAGACGTACCTCCAAAATAGAATGGCACGTTATATTTCAAGATTAAGAACTCGGGCAACAAACAAACAAAAGTAATGTACACAGCCCCAGCCAATGTCAACCTTATCAAAATTTTGTCAATGTACTTAGCCGTTTGATCACCAGGCCTAATGCCTGGAATGAAAGCACCTGATTTTTTTAAATTATCAGCTGTCTCCCTGCTGTTGAAAACAAGAGCAGTGTAGAAAAAACAGAAAAACACAATAGCTGCAGCGTAGAGCAATACATAAATGGGCTGACCCGGCGATAAAGCAGAAGCAATATCTTTTAACCAGCGCATTCCATCTCCCGTGCTGAACCAGCTTACAACCGTCGTCGGCAACAAAATGATTGAAGATGCAAATATAGGAGGAATTACACCGGACATATTCAACTTCAATGGTAAGTGAGAGGACTGCCCCCCGTATACCTTGTTTCCAACTTGTCTTCTTGCGTAATTTACCAAAATCTTACGTTGACCACGCTCAACAAAAACAACAAAATAAGTTACAGCACCGACGACCAGTACAACAAACAAAGCCACGATGATGCTCATTGCTCCAGTGCGAACCAACTCGAGTAAACCACCAATGGAATTGGGCAATCCTGCAGCAATACCAGAGAAAATCAATATGGAGATACCGTTACCCAAGCCACGCTCTGTAATTTGCTCACCAAGCCACATCAGGAACATTGTTCCTGACGTGAGGCTCACCATGGCGGTAACTCGAAACCCGAAACCAGGCGACAAAACCAAACCAGCAGAGGACTCCAACGCCATAGCAATACCCATTGACTGGAATAAAGCCAAACCCAACGTTCCATACCTTGTGTACTGAGTAATCTTGCGACGACCTGATTCACCTTCTTTTTTCAACTGCTCGAACGTAGGCACTACATAACCTAACAACTGCATAATGATTGATGCAGAGATATAGGGCATGATTCCCAAAGCAAAAACAGTAAATCTGGACAATGCTCCACCAGAGAACATATTGAACAGACTGAGAATTCCCCCTTGCCTACCACTAAAGAGCTGCTGCAACTGAGCTGGGTCAATGCCCGGAACAGGAATATGCGCACCCAAACGATAAACAACCAATGCCAACAACAAGAAGACCAGACGGCGACGCAAGTCTCCGTACTTATCTGATTTTCCTGATGCTGCGCTGGTTACCACGAATTTTTATCCTAATTAAGCGATTGATCCGCCAGCTGCTTCAATAGCAGCTTTTGCACCCGCAGTTGCACCAATGCCGTTTAATTTAACGGCACGGGTGATTCCACCCGTTTTAATCACTTTTACAACTTTAGCCATTTCGCCAACCAAGCCAGCCTGTTTCAATGCCAAAACATCTATGTCAACCAACTCTAAAGCGGAAAGCGCTGTAAGTGTTACTTCAGCATTGAATTTCAGCAAATGTGATTTAAAACCGCGCTTAGGCAAACGTCTTTGAAGCGGCATTTGACCACCTTCAAAACCAACCTTGTGGTAACCACCTGCACGAGACTTTTGTCCTTTGTGCCCACGTCCAGCCGTTTTACCGAGACCAGAACCGATTCCACGCCCTACTCTTCTGCGATTGGGACGTGAACCATCTGCGGGTTTAATGTCATTGAGTTCCATGCTAAACCTTTAAAGCACTTTGACCAGATAACTGATCTTGTTGATCATTCCGCGAACCGCGGGTGAGTCTTGCAACTCACTAACGCTACCGATTTTGCGAAGTCCTAGACCGCGCACTGTTGCACGGTGAGATTCTCTTGTACCAATTGGGCTACGAACCAATTGAACTTTTACAGTTTGAGCTGTTGTCATTTAGTGCCCCTCATTAAACGAAGAGTTCTTCGACAGATTTGCCACGCTTAGCAGCAACTTCAGAAGGTGTTGTTGAATTGATCAACGCATCAAGAGTTGCTCGAACCATGTTGTATGGATTTGAGGAACCATGACTCTTCGCCACAATATCCGTAATTCCCATCACTTCGAACACTGCGCGCATTGGACCACCCGCAATAATTCCTGTACCCTTTGGAGCAGGAGCCATCATTACATTGGCAGCACCGTGATGTCCCGTTACATTATGGAAAATTGTGCCGTTTTTCAATGAGATTTTGTGCATGTTGCGGCGCGCTTCTTCCATCGCCTTTTGGACAGCAGCAGGTACTTCTTTTGATTTACCCTTGCCCATACCAACTCTGCCGTCTCCATCGCCGACTACAGTGAGAGCAGCAAAGGCCAAAATACGACCCCCCTTAACCACTTTAGTCACGCGGTTTACCGCAATCATTTTTTCGCGCAAACCGTCATCACGACTGTCGTCTTGCACCTTAGCTTGAACTTTTGCCATGTTTTACCTATCCAATCTGCTTAAAACTGCAAGCCTGCTTCACGAGCTGCATTGGCCAAGGCCTTTACACGTCCGTGATATGCATATCCAGCGCGGTCAAAGGCAACCTTTTCCACGCCAACTGCTTTTGCTTTTTCAGCGATACGCTTGCCAACCATTTCAGCCGCAGTCGCATTGCCACCCTTACCTGATCCACCCAAAGTCTTTTTGACATCAGCTTCAGCAGTAGATGCTGTAGCCAAAACTTTGGATCCATCGCCAGAGATTACACTGGCGTAGATGTGCAGATTGGTTCTGTTTACAGTCAGGCGTGCTACGCCTTGTGTAGCTATTCTGATTCTTGTTTGACGAGCCCTGCGAAGACGCTGCTCTTTCTTGCTTATCATGTTGCAGCCCCTTATTTCTTCTTGGTCTCTTTGATCGTAATCGTCTCATCCGAATAACGAATGCCTTTACCCTTGTAGGGCTCAGGAGGACGAACCGAGCGAATTTCTGCAGCAATTTGACCAACACGCTGACGATCAGCGCCTTTGATCAAAATCTCAGTTGGCGCAGGCGTTTCAACCTTAATACCAGCTGGCATTTCAATGTTCACAGGATGTGAGTAACCAACAGTTAAGTTGAGCTTTGTACCCTGAGCCTGAGCTTTGTAACCCACGCCGACCAAGTTAAGCTTTTTCTCAAAGCCTTTGGTAACACCAACAACCATGTTGTTAACGAGTTGGCGCATAGTCCCACTCATTGCGTTGGCTTCACGCGACTCATCAGAAGGCGCAAAGCTAAGCTTGCCACCTTCATTGTTAATTTTTACCAAAGAATTTGCATGCATTGTCAAAGTACCACCGGTACCCTTGACACTGATCACATCTTCTTTAATCGATACATCCACTCCTTGAGGAATGGCTACAGGCATTTTTGCTACTCTGGACATTGTGTTTCTCCTGCCTTTATGCGACGTAACACAAAACTTCGCCACCCACACCACTGGCGCGCGCCTTACGGTCGGTCATAACACCTTTTGGCGTTGTAACTATTGCTACACCAAGGCCATTCTTAACCTGTGGAATAGCATCCCTACCCTTGTAAACGCGAAGACCTGGGCGACTGACGCGTTCAATGCGCTCAATCACCGGGCGACCGGCGTAATATTTAAGAGAGATTTCAAGCTGAGCTTTACCGTCATCACTTTTAACATTAAATCCGTCAATGTAGCCTTCTTCTTTCAAGACTTGAACGATTGCGATCTTCACTTTGGAAGAAGGAACCGATACGGTTGGTTTTGCCACCATTTGCGCATTTCTGATGCGTGTTAACAAATCGGCAATTGGATCACTCATACTCATGTGGAATCTCCTTGCCTATTACCAACTAGCTTTGGTGACACCAGGAATGGTGCCCTCAAAGGCCATTTCGCGAACCTTGGAACGTCCAAGTCCAAATTGACGGTACGTCCCGCGTGGGCGCCCCGTAATTGCGCAACGATTACGTTGACGCGTGGGATTGGAATTGCGCGGCAGCTTTTGCAATTCAAGGCGGGCAGCTGCACGCTCTTCATCACTACGCTTTGCATCTGTTGAAATGGCCTTGAATTCCGCGTATTTCTTAGCGTACTTCGCAACCAACTTATCTCTTTTGAGCTCGCGCTCGATTAATGCTACTTTAGCCACGTACCACCTCAGTTCTTAAACGGGAAACGGAAGGCAGACAAAAGTGCTTTGCACTCATCATCAGACTTGGCCGTTGTGGTGATGCTGATATTGAGACCGCGCAAGGCATCAACCTTGTCATACTCAATTTCAGGGAAAATGATCTGCTCTTTAACGCCGATGTTGTAGTTGCCTCTTCCATCAAACGCACGCCCAGATACACCGCGAAAATCTCTAACACGCGGCAGAGCAACGGTTACGAAACGATCTAAGAATTCGTACATTCTTACTCCGCGAAGAGTAACCATGCATCCGATGGCCTGACCTTCACGGATCTTGAAACCTGCAATCGCTTTGCGAGACTTGGTAACAACTGGCTTTTGACCAGAGATTTTTGTCAAATCGCTAACAGCATGCTCCATTACTTTTTTATCCGCAACAGCCTCGCTAACACCCATGTTAAGAGTGATTTTTGTAAGCCTAGGGACTTGCATTGGAGACTTGTAACCAAATTTCTCAATGAGTAGCGGAACTACTTTTTCTTTGTATTGTTCTTGAAGTCGTGCCATGATTACGCAACCTTAATTTCTTCGCCAGACGACTTGAAGACACGTATCTTCTTGCCATCAGCCAAAAGCTTAATTCCGACGCGATCAGCCTTACCAGTTGCAGCGTTATATATTGCAACATTTGACTGATGAATCGGCATAGTCTTATCAACGATACCACCCGAAGTTCCCGCCATGGGGTTCGGCTTGGTATGCTTTTTAACCAAATTGATACCTTCTACAACGAGATGACTCTCGTCTTTACGAAGAGACACTGTGCCACGCTTGCCTTTATCTCGGCCAGCAATGACGATAACTTCGTCGCCTTTGCGGATCTTATTCATGACCAGGTCCTTACAAAACTTCAGGGGCCAAGGATACGATCTTCATGAAGCGCTCGTTACGCAGTTCACGCGTAACGGGGCCAAAGATGCGAGTACCAATAGGCTCTAATTTGTTATTGAGCAACACGGCTGCGTTACCGTCGAATTTAATCAAGGAACCATCGCCACGACGAATTCCCTTAGCGGTGCGCACAACAACTGCACTGTAAACTTCGCCTTTTTTGACGCGTCCACGAGGCGCAGCCTCCTTGATGCTGACTTTAATAATGTCGCCGACACTTGCATAGCGACGCTTAGATCCGCCCAGCACTTTAATGCATAAGACAGATTTGGCGCCAGTGTTATCAGCGACCTCTAATCGAGATTCAGTTTGGATCATTTTTCTTATTCCCAACTTGCATCAACTAATCTCACCCAATAGGGTAAGCCTCGTCGATCAGTCTTGGTCCCGTCATTAATGCACCGAACCACTCGGCACACCTTTGTTTGGGTTAGAACGACTACGCAAAAATTGCGCAGAGCCTGCTATTATGGCACACATTTTCAGCCTTTGCAACAAGGCCGCAATAAATTTAACTTTGAACCCGGTTAAAACGGCTTTTAATTCAGGGCACGGTTTAATATGCCAAAGATTCTCGCTTCCCTTGTGCTTTTAAATTCAACTATTAGTATTAATTTAAGTCCCCAAATATACGAAAATTAATTTAAAAGTTAGACGTTTTTTAACTATCTTAACTATCCCATGAAGACTTCTCTTCCAACCACTTCCGAAACTATTACTTTCATTGGCGGGGGCAATATGGCCAGCGCCTTGATTAAAGGACTCATCAGCGGTGGATTTTCGCCTGACCAAATCCTTGTCATTGAGCCCTCCGATCAAGCGAGGACACGTATTTCCCAGGACTTCTCCATTCACTGCATTGAAGACCCACATAGCGACAACGTATGGCAAAAAAGCACCCTGTTTGTTTGGGCTATTAAGCCCCAACAAATGAAAGAGGTTTGCGAGTCACTTGCACCCCTTTGCTCTAGCGCGCTGCATCTGAGCGTGGCAGCTGGCATTTCTAGCTCTAGCTTGTGTAAGTGGTTAACAACAGAGCGCGTTGTTCGTGCGATGCCAAACACCCCAGCTCTGATTGGCCTTGGCCAAACTGGACTTTTTGCTCGCCCAAGTGTTAGTCAAGTAGAGCGCGAACAAGTTGAGCGCCTGATAAAAGGAACGGGCCAATGCATTTGGCTTGCGGATGAAACTCTTTTAGATGCAGTGACGGCAGTATCTGGATCCGGACCTGCCTACGTTTTCTACTTTCTAGAGGCGCTATCCCAGGCGGGCATTGAGCTTGGACTTAGTCCCGATGATTCGAAGCAATTGGCGATTGGAACTTTTATTGGAGCAAGCCAATTGGCTCTGAATAGTCAGGAAACCCTGTCAACACTGCGCGAACGCGTGACCTCTAAAGGGGGGACGACAGAGGCAGCACTCGCTCACATGCAGGAGTGCAACATCGCCGAAGGATTTAAAGAGTCCGTCAAACGAGCCCAGGAGAAAGCCCTTGAGCTTGGTAGCAATTACGGCAAATAACTCAATTTAAATTGAGACTTTTATAATGAGTTTGGTTTATGAGACAATTTAGATATCGAATTCTTTTCTTGGACTTTAATAATATGAATAAACTTTTGATTACGCTTTTAAGCGCTGCCGCCCTATCAACACCCTTGTTGAGCTCAGGACAAACGGCTGCTCCTGCAACTCCAGCAGCACCAGCAGCCCCAAGCATGACTCCTAGCGCGGCCCCAGCTACAGACGCAACGCCTGCAAAGCCAGCCAAAAAAGCTAAAAAGCATAAAAAACATAAATCTAAAAAAGCCAAGGCTCAGTAAGCTTGGAGCTCACAAAAAAACACCGTCTTTTTAGCCGGTGTTTTTTTTGTCCAGTTTGGCAGCTTATAAATAACTGAGCACAACACCTATAAAAAGAGTTGCGCCGAGCCAGTGATTAAGTCTGAAGGCCTTAAAACATCCTGCTCTTTCGCGTCCACGTATTAAAAAATAATGGGCGCACGCTTGCGCTGTAGCGAGCCCTGCGCAAGCATCGATAAAGATACTCGGACGAGTTAAACCGACCAAGTACCACCAAGAGGCAATATAAAGCCCGTAAAACATCATCACGCTTACAACATCGTATTTGGCAAGTGTGATTGCAGAGGTTTTGATGCCAATTCTCAAATCATCGTCCCTATCCACCATTGCGTATTCGGTATCGTATGCAAGTACCCAAAACAAGTTACTAGCCAATAGGCTCCACGCATAAGTAGGAACAGCCTCTAGCGCGTGGATAGCATTTAAGTTTTCGCCGTTGATGGCTGCAAACGCCATAGGAATACCAAAACTAAAAGCGACGCCAAGTACGGCTTGAGGCATGGAGACGAATCTCTTAGCAAAGGGGTAGGCAATGGATACTAAAAGCGCTGCAAAAGACCACACCACACACACAGTGTTGGTGCTCAAAACCAGTAAGAAGGCAATTAGAGCGATAGCAGCGCCTAAAAAAATCGCCTCCCACACACCTACTTTCCCACTCGTCACGGGTCTATTTGCAGTGCGCTTGACGTGCCGGTCAAACTCCTTATCAGCGACATCATTGATACAACACCCAGCACTCCTCATTAAGAAAGTGCCAAAAACAAAAACAGTTACCAGATGCAATCCAGGAAAGCCCCCTTTGGCAATCCACAAAGCGCTCAGGGATGGCCAAAGTAGTAGGAGCCAACCTGCAGGTCTGTCCCAGCGAATCAAATCAAGATACAACCCAAGTCTTTTGAGGGTTAATTGAGGAGGAGTTTCTTGCATTGGCTCAACTTTGACTATGACAGGAGAGTTACGCCTTGTAAATCGCATGCATAAATTGCATTTCTAAGAGCAGCTATTGCCTCATAGCGCGTAAAGCTTTTGCGCCATGCGAGCACAACACGCCTAGAAGGCGGGGTAGTGCCCTCGTCAACAATGGGAATATAGCGGACATAGGTTTCTTCTAAGTTGGGGTTCCGATTTGAGTTCAAAGCCAAGGCCTCTTTGGACACACTCAACCTTGGAACCAATGTAACGCCCATGCCGGCGGCTACCATGTGCTTAATGGTCTCAAGCGAGGAGCCTTCAAAACTTCTCTTAATACCGCTTGTATCACTGGAGAAGCGCGCAAACTCGGGGCACACCTCCAACACATGATCCCTAAAGCAGTGACCCGCCCCCAACAACAACATCGTCTCAGCTTTAAGCTCGTGAGCGGTGATTTGGTCTTTGGTTGCAAGTGGGTGTGAGCTGGGGACGGCTGCTAAGAAGGGCTCATCGTATAGGGGAGCGGTTGCCAATCCTGCATCAGGAAAAGGCTCGGCCATGATTGCACAATCAATCTCACCTGTTCTGAGCATCTCCAGCAATCTCACCGTAAAATTTTCCTGCAGTATCAAAGGCATTTGTGGAGAATTGGCAATGGCCTTGAGAACCAAATGTGGTAATAAATAAGGACCAATGGTATAGATCACACCCAGCTTTAGGGGGCCCGCAAGAGGATCCTTTCCCCTCTTAGCAATCTCTTTAATGTTTGCGGCTTGCTCTAAAACGCTTTGAGCTTGCCTGATGATTTCGTCTCCCAACGCGGTCACGGCAACTTCGTTTGCGCTTCGTTCAAAGAGTTTGACCTCTAATTCATCTTCCAACTTTTTAATCGCCACTGACAACGTTGGTTGCGATACAAAGCAGGCATCTGCTGCACGTCCGAAGTGTTTTTCCCGTGCAACGGCTACGATATATTTCAGCTCTGTCAAAGTCATCTTTAAGCCTTTAAATATTCTAATTTATGTCCAAGCCAACGACCGACATGTTGCTGAGCTTGCACGGGATAGTTGTCTAGCATCTTGGGAGCCAAATCCTGCGCCCAGTCCAACCATTCCTGATCTGTACTCAAGTCAGCGAAGCGAAGCATTGCCGCTCCCGATTGCCGGGCGCCCAAAAACTCACCCGGCCCTCTTATCTCCAAATCTCTGCGGGCTATCTCGAACCCATCTTGCGTTTCTGCCATAGCCTTTAACCTCTCGCGTGCAGTCTCTCCCAAGCGTCCGTGCTCGCCAAGCGAGTACATTAGCACGCAGGCCGAAGCTGCTGCGCCCCTACCCACTCGACCTCTGAGTTGGTGTAACTGACTAAGTCCAAACCGCTCTGCGTGCTCTATTACCATCAACGACGCATTGGGTACATCTACACCGACCTCAATTACAGTTGTACTAACGAGGACACCCATTTTGCCTTCTGTGAATTGTTGCATCACTTCCTTTTTATCGGTTGTCTGCATCTTCGAGTGCAACAGCCCCACCACCGTTCCAGGTAGAGCATCGCTTAGGACTTGGTGCGTTTGAGTAGCGTTAACCAAATCAAACGCCTCGCTCTCTTCTATGAGAGGACAAACCCAGTAAACCTGACGACCCAAATCAATTTGAGCCTTGATTCGAGTAACAACCTCATCACGTCTTTGGTCAGAAACCACTTTCGTAATGACGGGGGTGCGTCCAGGGGGAAGCTCATCAAGCGTTGAGACATCCAGATCGGCGTAATAACTCATGGCAAGTGTGCGTGGAATGGGCGTTGCACTCATCATCAACAAGTGAGGCTCTTGATCTTGAAGTTTCGCCTTGAGGGCAAGTCTTTGCGCTACGCCAAAGCGGTGTTGCTCATCAATTAAGACCAGCCCCAAAGAATGGAATTTCACCTGCTCTTGAATCACCGCGTGGGTTCCGATCACAAGGGCTGCTTGTCCAGACTGGGTAATATCGAGCATTTGTTGACGCTCTTTTTTCTTCTGACTGCCGGAGAGCCACGCTACGGAGAGATTTTTGTGAGCCAAAAGTGGGGACAACCAATCCACTAGTTTTTTAAAATGCTGCTCAGCCAAAATCTCTGTTGGTGCCATTAAAACGCACTGATATCCAGAGTCTATGCACTGCGTCGCGGCTAAAGCAGCTACAACCGTTTTACCCGAGCCCACATCGCCTTGCAGCAGACGGTACATGGGGATTTGTTTGGAGATATCGATTGCAATTTCATTGACCACTTTGCGCTGCGCATTCGTCAACTCAAAGGGTAATACATTAAGAAGCTCCTGCGTGAGGGACAGGTGCGTGCTTTTTGAAATGTCCTTGGTCGTTGCATTTTGAGCATCACTGGACGACAATTTGACCCCTGACAAGTTGGGGGCCGACAAGCTTTGCCTTTCACGCTTTGCACGAAGCTGAGAGATTTGCTGAGCCAATAGCTCCTCGGCCTTTAATCGCTGCCAAGCAGGATGGGTCTTGTCCTCGAGTTGCGCCACTGACACGCCAACCGTTGGCTCATGTAAGAATTGAACCGCCTTGGCCAAAGGCCACATCTCGCCGATTTGGTAAGCCTTAGGAATAGTCTCTTGAAATAAACCGAGCCGAATGCACCTATCCAGACCGGTCAAAACAGCACGCTTTAGATAGGACTGAGGAAGTCCGGCTGTCGTTGGATACACAGGCGTGAGGGTTGTAGGTAATTCGTTATCAAATGGGTGAATACTGGGATGCATCATGGTTTTCCCAAGCATTCCTCCCTTGATATCCCCTCTTAGGCGGACCTTTTGGCCAATTGCGAGATTTTTTTGCAACGATGGGTAGAAATTAAAAAATCTCAGCGTACAACTCTCGCCAAACTCCCCCCCTGCGGCGTCTCTCATAAGCGCTTGATCTAAAGCCTCTAATTTAATCTCTTGAACAGTCACAATCAGTTGACGGCGGGGTTTAAATGCGATGTCAGCGGTTTTAACGACTGCTAAAAATTGAACCGTATCTCCATCTCTTGCATGCGAAAGGGAGGTCCAGCGTGTTTCATCTTCATAACGAAGGGGCAGGTGCAAGGCCAGATCGATATCACGCACCAAACCCAATTTTCTAAGCGCCTTTTGTGGCGCTGAGAGTGGTTTGGCTTTAGCCTGAGATTTAGTCTCAGATTGGGTCGCGGGATCGGTCATGCCCACATTGTGCCTTTGTTAAGGGAGTCACTTCTTGGGTCTGGACAATTTATTGGTGTTGCCCTGCTATGCTAGGGCAAAATATGCGTCTGTTTGTTAGGGCAAGCTGAAGAAGTCGCGCTCCTAAACAATCCCCCTGTCAAGCCCAGTCCCTTTAATGAAGTCAACGTTTTAATTCATATTTTCTATTCGTCTTTCCATAATTTATTTTTATACCGCAATTCCTCCACCTTAGCAGTCATGTCCGAACACCCCGCCTCCCCCCACCCGAGTCTGCTGAGCGACTATGACTTTCATCTGCCCCAGCACTTGATCGCTCAGCACCCGGCTCAAACTCGCAGCGCTTCCCGTTTATTGGACGGACGAGCCAACGCGCCGGTAGACCGAATTTTCAGTCAACTCCCCAGTCTGCTCAGACCCGGAGATTTGCTTGTTTTCAACGATACGCAGGTCATAAAGGCGAGACTATTTGGAACAAAAAAGAGTGGAGGCAAACTCGAAATATTGATTGAGCGTGTTCTCCCAAGAGCTGAGGGGCAGCTCGATTACCCTGTTGCAGCGCATATGAAAGTGAGCAAGAAACCACGCACTGGTGACACATTACACATGGACGGCGGCTTTTGCGCTCAACTTCTGGGTCGTTGGCCCAAGGAGGACGGTCCCTTGTACCTTTTGTCTTTCCAAGAGGATCCCTTTACGTTAATGAACAAATACGGTCATGTGCCGCTGCCCCCCTACGTTGAGCACTCAGACGAAACAGAGGATGTTGAGCGTTATCAATCCATTTTTGCAAAGTCTCCGGGAGCTGTTGCAGCACCTACGGCTTCCTTGCACTTTGACGCTGCGCTCATGAAGGCTTTGGATGACCGCGGCGTAAAAACAGCGCACCTAACACTTCACATCGGTGCAGGAACCTTTCAACCCGTTAAGACAGAGAATATCGATTTACACATGATGCACAGCGAGTGGTATAGCATCCCAGAGCAGACCTTAGCTGCAATTGAGAGTTGTAAGAGTACAGGGGGGCGTGTCATTGCAGTAGGAACAACGACCGTAAGATCCTTGGAGTCCTGGGCAAGTACTGGGCACATGAGCGCGGAGACTGCTATTTTCATCCGTCCCGGCTTTAATTTTAAGGTCGTGGACCTGATGGTCACAAACTTTCACCTACCCAAATCGACGCTTTTGATGTTAGTGAGTGCCTTCACCGGCTACGATCACATCAAAGAGCTGTATCAACACGCAATACTAAATGAATACCGCTTTTTTAGTTACGGCGATGCAATGCTTCTAGAGAGAAGAGGCAATCATTCAGCCTGAATACCCGCGTAAGCTGCAACCCTCGCCCAGCGCACTAACTCTGATCGCATAAAGTCAGTTGTTTGCTCAGGGGTCGTAAAAAACGCATCGAATCCCAGGTCCGAAAATTTCTTCTTAAGGTCCTCCGTTTTTCCTATTTTTAGGAAGGCTTCGCTTAACTTTTTAATAACGGGGGCAGGCGTTCCGGCTGGGGCAAACACAGCAAACCAGTTTTGCAAATCAACATCTTTAAAGCCCAACTCATTTAATGTTGGAACATTCGGCAAAGATTTACTGCGCTGTGCAGAGCCCTGGGCGAGGACCCTTATTTTTCCTTGTTGGATATAAGGCAGTGCATTTTGAAGGGGGCTGAACATATAGTTAATTTGTCCACCCACCAAATCTGCCATCGACTGAGACTGCCCTTTGTAAGGAATATGTGTTGTTTTGATACCTGCCAATTGGTTAAAGTACTCGCTGTGTAAGTGCTGAGGACTGCCCGTTCCCGCAGACCCGTAGTTAAGCTCTGAGGGATGCGCTTTTGCGTAATCAATGAACTCTTTAACGTTGCTTACCTTTAAAGTGGGGTTCACAACCAGCACAACTCCGGTTTGCCCTATCAGTGTGATGGGTTGAAAGTCTTTAAGTAATTCATAGGGCAGTTTTTTATATACAGCCACATTACTCGCAATAGTGCCAGGCGTCACCAGCAGTGTGTATCCATCGGGTTTGGCACGAGCGACTAGTTCAGTCCCTATATTGCCCCCGCCTCCAAGGCGGTTATCGATTACAAAGCTTTGCCCCAAAACATCCCCAACCTTTTGACCTGTCAAGCGGGCTAATAAATCAGTCCCTCCGCCCGCAGCGACGGGCACGATGACTTGAACGGGGCGACTAGGGTAATTTTGTGCGCGAAGGGTAAAGGGGTGTAAAAGAGTTGAGAGTAATAGTGCAATTGCCCCACTCTTTGCAAAAAATACTTTTTTATTCTTCATTGATTCGTATGAGATTTTTAAATAATTCACTGGGTTTCGTGGACAATATCTAGAAATTCTGCCGCGCCTAGAGCCACGACTTAGGCACTTTCCAGACCATCCTTGACAACCCTTTTTTGGACAAAAGCTATGACTTTTTCTGCTAATTCTGCACTGATCGATGACCTTGTGTGTGCCAATCATATCTTAGTTAATGAAGGCGTACTTGATGGATTCGGACACATCAGTGTAAGACACGATAAAAATCCCGAGCTCTTTTTAATTGCTAGAAGTATGGCGCCAGCCCTGGTGACGAACTCTGATATTGTTTACTGCAATTTAGAGGGCGAAGTTATTCATCCCAACGGAGCTAAGTCATATGTAGAGCGATTCATTCATAGTGAAATCTATAAACTCAGGCCCGACGTACACTCTATTATTCACTCCCATTCCCCGGCCATTATTCCCTTTGGTGTCACGGGGGAGCGGCTGCGACCAATTTGCCACATGAGCGGGTTCTTAGGCGCAGTAACCCCAGTCTACGAAATTCGCAACAGCGTGGGTGAGAGCTCTGATCTGCTCATTCGCACTCAGTCTTTGGGTCGAGATTTGGCGCATACGCTGGGCCATCACGCCGTTGCACTGCTGCGTGGCCACGGCAATGTGTGTGTTGGTTACTCCATTCAACAAGCTGTATACCGTGCGATTTACACCGAGAACAATGCCAAACTACAACTCCAGGCAAAACCACTTGGCGAGATTACCTTTTTGACAGAAGACGAGGCACAAGCCACTGCTGAGATGAACGATCAGCACCTAGACAGGCCTTGGCAAATGTGGAAACGCAAGGCTCAGATGGCTCAGATTTAAGGTCGCTCTGCTCAAAGCGAAGACAGGTTAAACCGTAACATCAATCAACCAAGATAGTAAACAAAGCCAAGTCAAGGGGGTTGCTTTGCAACCCGCGCTATCCCTCCCCGCCATAAATCGCGAGGTTACTTGCGCATTTCGATGAAATTCGAACTTATAAAAACTCATGGACACGCTCGTCGTGCGCGTTTGACCCTTAATCACGGTGTGGTTGAGACCCCCATCTTCATGCCTGTTGGCACGTACGGCACGGTCAAGGGCGTCATGCCTAAAAGTCTGGAAGACATGGGAGCTCAAATCATTTTAGGCAACACGTTTCATCTTTGGATGCGACCAGGATTAGAGGTCATCAATCAATTTAAGGGATTGCATGGCTTTGAAAATTGGAGAAAGCCTATCCTCACCGACAGCGGTGGATTTCAGGTCTGGAGCCTAGGGGCCATGCGACGTATTAGCGAAGAAGGGGTTAAATTCTCAAGCCCTGTTAATGGCGATAAACTGTTTTTGACGCCAGAGGTCAGTATTCAAATTCAAACAGCTCTCAATAGCGATATCGTGATGCAGTTTGATGAGTGTACGCCCTACGAAACAGCGGGCGTGCTTACGAGTGAGAGAGATGCGCGAGCCTCCATGGAGCTGAGCCTTCGATGGGCTCAAAGATGCCAGGCAGAGTTTTCACGACTCTCCAACCCCAACGCATTGTTCGGCATTGTTCAAGGGGGCATGTATGAGGGCCTGCGTGAGGAGTCTCTTAACGCCTTGGTGGAAATGGATTTTCCAGGTTACGCAGTGGGTGGGGTGAGCGTGGGCGAGCCTAAGGAGGAGATGCTTCGGATCATGGCTCATACGCCGCACCGCTTGCCCAACCATAAACCGCGTTACTTAATGGGTGTAGGTACGCCAGAGGACTTGGTAAACGGGGTCTCTAATGGGGTGGATATGTTTGATTGCGTGATGCCGACACGCAATGCACGAAATGGTCATTACTTCACTCGCTATGGAGATTTAAAAATTCGCAATGCGCGCTACAAATCTGATTCACTTCCGATCGATCCAAGTTGCAGTTGCTATACCTGCGCGGGACAAAGCTCTAACGGCTCAATCAGCTCAGCTCAAACCCCAGGCTCCTTCTCGGGTGGATTTAGCCGAGCGTATTTACACCACCTGGATCGGTGCGGTGAGATGCTCGGCCCAATGTTGGCAAGCATTCACAATTTACACTATTTCTTAAATTTGACAAAAGAAATGCGTGAAGCCTTAGACCGTGATGAATTTACACAATTCGTATCTCAATTTCATGCAGACAGAGCACGAGGTATTTAACTGGGTCACTTAAAACTTATCAATGACATAAGTTACGGCTAGCGTCGAACGCGCTAATGAGCAAAACGTTGACATGAATAAATAATTATTTAAGTCAACATTTTCTAGTGAGCAACCGTTGAATACTGACTCCAAGGGATTGGAGATCATCAATCAACTCAAGGACTCATCATGAAAAACATTCAACGTACTGCTCTCTGTGTTTTATTGTCTATTGGATTTAGTACCGCATTTGGTGCGAGTACGCCCGCGAACTCAAGCACAGTATCTCCCGCGGTTAAGGTTGTAGCTGCACCCCCAAATGCAAGCTCGACTACAGCGGTGAGCACCCCCAAAACACAGAGCAATTCAATTTCGAAAACTTCTGTAAAAGCCGTTGCGAAGTCAGCAACAATGACCACAACAACGACGAAGATCCCCGCTAAGATATCCGCCGCGCCCTCCAAAAACAGTACACATGTTAAAGTTGATAATCCATCTGTAACAAAACATGTCTCCGCCATTACGGGCATTGGATCCAAGCTAACGAAAACAAAATCGAGCTAATTGTTTTCCATTAGAGCTCGGGGGCTTTTGGTCATGAGCCCCCCCTCGTTTATGGACCATCCTTAAACGAGGGGGGGGGGGAGCTCGAGCCTGGGCGAGCACACTTCATTTTGTATTAATATACGCATATGGCACTTTACGCGTGATAAATACAAATGGAGCTCTTATGACTAAGACTTGGAAATTATTAAGCACCGCTCTTCTCGTCCTTATTTGTTCTGAGCAATCTGCATTATCAGATACAGGTACGCTTGAGAAAATCAAGAGCTCCGGGGTCATGACGCTCGCCTACCGAGAGTCGTCAATTCCTTTCTCCTACCTCGGCGGCGAAGGTCAGCCCGTAGGATTTGGATGGGAGATTTGCGGGAAAATTGTGGACCAAGTCAAGCGCACCGTTGCACGTCCTGATTTAAAAATTCAAATTCAATCGGTAACTTCTCAAAATCGTATTCCACTATTAACCAATGGCACCATTGATATTGAATGTGGTTCGACAACCAATAACTCGGAGCGAGCCAAGCAAGTTGATTTCGCAATCAATTATTTTTACACTGGAACGCGCTTTCTTGTTAAAACCGACTCCGGTATCAAATCCATCTCCGACTTAAAGGGTAAAAAAGTTGTGAGTACGACCGGTACTACTAATTTTCAGATCTTGAGAAAGCTCAATACTGAGCAAAATCTAGGTTTCGAATTAATTGGCGCAAAAGATCACGCTGAGTCAACCTTACTGGTCATTCAAGGCAGAGCGGACGCTTTTGGAATGGACGATGTTTTACTGTTCGGCAATCGCGCTAGCGCCTTGAACCCATCGGAGTTGGTCGTTGTAGGCGATCCCATTCAAGTCGAGCCCTACGCCATCATGATGCGCAAGGACGACGCTGCCTTTAAGAAGCTAGTTGACGACACGCTGAGTAGCATGATGAAGAGTGGAGAATTTGAGTCACTTTATAAAAAATGGTTCCAGTCCCCCATTCCTCCTAAAGGAATTAATCTGAACGCTCCCATGAGCAAAGAATTAAAAGACAACCTCAAAACTCTCTCGGATAAACCCTCGACTTGATCGAAATCGATCTACCTAAACTAGCTTGTGAATACAGTGAGTACGCCCGTGTACCCGTAAAGATTTTGATGGGCAATCTCACCTGCGGCAAAGAATCCTGTTAGTGGTATATCGCCTAGCGCTTTTTTAAGCAGCTGCAACTCAGCGCTTGGTGCACCAAAATGTGGTCCCCCTCGACCTGCACAACTTATATAGACGGCGCCTCTTATTTTGCGCGCTGCTACGGGGGCATCCTCCAAGGAGACACGGTTGATCTCTAAGGCTTCCCCCAAACTCATCTCCTGAGGCTCTAAAGCCTCCCGAATTTCAGTTGCTATTCGAATGAGATCCGACTTTGCAGCTTTAGCATTTCGTTCACAAAAAGTTAACTGCGAGTCCTTCTTAATTAATTCAGCGACAGCAACACCTTTTCTAAGTGTATCTAATCCAATGATATGGCGCACGCACACATCATCAGCTAATCCACCCGTTTTCTTCAGCGCTTGAGATGTGGCACTTGTTAATCCCACAAGTGTTTCTCTAATTTTATTTAATAGCGTTGTCCTGGGCGAGTCCATCGTCATGTTCAAGTCTTCCAACAAGACATCTAAAGCGGGACGCCCATCCAACTCCAAAATCATGTGTCCATCGGACTGGGTTACGTTTCTGGATTTTGAGATCGGAAAACATCCCTGCGTTACGCGTGAAATTAGTTTCACATTTTCATCAAAGGCAACGCCGCTCAAACCACCCGTGAATACGCTCTCAACCTGCCCCACAGATATCCCCTCTTCCACAGGCAAAGGTTGAACAGTGTGGGATAGCGTTGATTGGGAAAACTGCACCAAATCTGATCTGCTTGAGGCGAGCCCACCAAATAAATAGTGGCTCTGTGTATTTGCAGCGAGCTCCGTAATCAGTTCATCCAGGTCTGGGGTTTGACCATCAGCATGAATCAAAGCACATGCAGCTTGGAAGTTCTCCTTGGCTGCGCCACTCAACGGGCTTAGACCATTAAAAATTCTAAATGAACGTGGATCAATATCACACAGCATGACAGAGATTGCAGGCTCATCAAAATACTCTACATTGTTAGATGCAATACCTACACCTACCGTACCCGTCCAACTACCCACGCGCGGGAGTTCAGCAGATAGGACCTCTAAGATCTCCCTCGCATTTTGCGCGTAATGATCGGTGATGTATAGGACGCCCAAGTGGGGAGCACTTGAATAGTCAGGGCTTCCCATTAGAGAACGCAACTGAGCTAACACTAACTCAACTGCTATTCTCCAGTTAGGGTGTGTTGCATGGGCGTAGGGAAATAATTTCAACGAAGTTACTCAGTGGATTTACGTTTTACTTTTGGAGTTGAGGTTTTTACACCTGTTCGCTTTACAGGCTTAGCTGATTTTGTTGTCTTAACGGACTTTGTCGACTTGGCTGGTGTTTTAGACTGGGAAACTCGACTTTTTACAGAAGAGCTCTTAGCAGCGGCTCTTTTTGCTACGGCCTGAGAATGCAAGTGCTGGTTATTTTGGGCGTGCTTTTGCATCTCCAGCACAGTCTTTTGAGCAATATGCTGGAATTGCTCTCCCAAGGAATGCCACCAAACAGCGGGGTCCACAGCGGCTGGTGCGGCTTGCTCAACGGATTCACTTTGGTTTTTGCTTGGCTGGGTAGGGGGTGCCTCTTCAACTTCTGAATTTTTAGGACTTGTAAAACTGTAACTGCGTTTTGCAGGTTTTGAGTCTTGTGGAGTCCCTGGCGTCTCGGTCTTACCTTGGCCCCATGCATTGACGTTAGCTTTTAAAGACTCCGACAACTCATTCATACTGAAATTCATGCCTCTGAGCGTGGATAGTGTCATCTTCTGCACCTCTAATGCTTGAATCGTAGCCCCTATGGCCTTTGCGTTCTGATCCAACCAAAACTGAACAGTTTTGAGCTCTTGTATTTTTCGGTCCAACTCCTTGGGATCCAAAGTAGGGGCGACCCAACTCGCAGCAGAGGACATTGTGCCCCCGGGTTGCGACTTCCCAATGTTTTTCAAAAATTCAAAGCCGGGCACTAACTTTTCGAAATCAAAGGAGGGAGTTGTAGTCATGTTGAAGGATGGGTTAAATGAATTAATCTGTCTTGACGGAACTGAGGGACCAAGCGCAATGTTCGACACTTTCTCACGACTGACTGAAGGAGGGACAACAGTTGAGTGAAACTACCCGATCCTACATCTTAAAAATCAAATCGAAAAACTTAATCTAAGTCAACCAGTTTTGAACAGTATAGGTGCGTTTTGGGTCTGACAGTTCTGGGTTGGGTCAGATCAAGGGCTGGGCGGGTTGAAATTTAATGAAAATTGCAGTTACCATTGGTAATCCAAATCAAGAAACAAACAGCAAAGTCACCAGCCCATCCATTCAGTTTTGAACTGGGCACTCAGCCCTTAGTTTTGATGAACACTAACTTTGTTGCACCAAGTGATCAGGTATGAGCGGGATTTCAACGCAATACCAGACCAACAGTACCCCCGGCTCTTGGCTCATGCAACAAGAGTGGATCAACCTTACACTTTAATCATGCCAAGCTTATTTCACTTTTCATTTAACGTAACCGACCTGAACATTGCTCGCGCTTTCTACGTGGATGTTCTGGGCTGCAAAGAGGGCCGATCAGCACAGACTTGGGTTGATTTTGATTTCTTTGGTCACCAAATCTCCCTGCACTTGGGTACCCCCTTTCAAACGCATGCCACTGGCTTGGTTGGAGATATCAAGGTGCCAATGCCTCATTTTGGAATCATCACTTTGGTTCCCGAGTGGCAGCTTCTAGCGCAGCGACTTGAGGAAAAGGGAGTGGAATTCGTAATCAAACCCCACCTGAGGTTTGCAGGTCAACCCGGCGAACAGTGGACTATGTTTTTTCTAGACCCCTTTGGCAACCCCATTGAAGTTAAAGGGTTTGAGTCATTTGACAAAATCTATTAAACCTTTACAGAGCTGAGCTAGCCCTCAATCACTGGACTCACTTCGGATGCCTCTTTCAGAGCCTGTTGCTCGGGCAACGGTTTGGGCACGGGATCCACTAGTGGTGCAATGCGTTGATCAATGCAACCAAAGACGCTTTGTCCATCAAGCCCTTTCATCTCAATGCGGATGGTGTCTCCGTATTTCATAAAAGCAGTAGTAGCCTCACCGTTTATGATCATCTCCATGGCTCGCTTTTCAGCTATACAACTGTAGCCCTTAGGCCAATCTTTTTTACCGTTTTTCTCAACCGCCTTATTACTGACCGTACCACTGCCAAAGACGGATCCAGCACAGATATTTCTAGTCTTAGCTGCGTGCGCAATCAAATCACCAAAACCAAAGGCCATCTCAGGGCCTGCATCACACATCCCAACTCTTCGCCCATTCCAAGTACAGGTCAACGTTAGATGCACGCGCCCATTTTTCCAGGCCTCCCCGAGCTCATCTGGGGTTACAGCAACGGGGGAGAAAGCGGTGGCAGGTTTGGCTTGATAAAAGCCAAATCCCTTCGCAAGTTCGCCGGGAATGAGGTTGCGAAGCGAGACATCATTGGCCAACATAATCAAACGCACAGACGAGACGGCATCCGTTGCATCAGTTTGCATGGGTACATCAGAAGTAATGACGGCTAACTCACCTTCAAAATCAATACCGAACTCTTCGCTGGGACAACGAACAGGATCGTTAGGTCCCAAAAAATCATCACTCCCACCTTGGTAAATAAGTGGATCGGTATAAAGATTCTCTGGAGTATCTGATTGCCTTGCTGCTCTGACCAACTCGACATGATTCAAATAAGCTGAACCATCTGCCCATTGATACGCGCGCGGTATTGGCGCCATACACATCTTAGGATCAAAGGGAAAGGAGTGACGGGCACGCCCACTGTTGAGTGTTTGGTAAAGATCCTCGAGCTGGGGGGAAATAAAGTTCCAATCATCCAGCACTTGCTGCATTTTGGTAGCGATATGAGAAGCATAATGGGCCTGGGTTAAGTCTTTTGAAACCACGACTAATTGACCATCCTTGGTCCCATCTTTATAAGTAGCAAGCTTCATGTTTTTTATTTCTAATTGGTTTTACAAACGATAGATTATGCCTAGCCTCGCACTCAGGCTCATTGGCAGTCTCCAGTAGGCGGCATATTTTAACAACTCCTAACAAAAGTCTTTAGGATTAGACACACTCTATAATTTTTTAGCAAAGTCGTAAGGGAAGAGGTGATGTTCACCTGTGTTTTAAAACGAATATGATGTAGACCTTTCTCCCCAAAAAGGTATTGAACCTCACCCCCGCCGTGCACGAGTCTTCTCTAAAATGCGTCTTTCTCCTCCAAAATCAGCCCCCCCTTTTATCAACACCTATTGTTCGAGGATGCTCGTAGGCCTGCTAATCGCCGGCGCGACAAGTGCTGGGTCTGCAAACGAGGTTGTCATGGATATGAAGGATGCAACTCATACAACCATTGGAGATACGCCCGCTAGCGCCTCATTCTTGACTCCAACTCCTTCCTCTACATCAAATTGGAACCAACAAGAATCAGTTCACTTGCACTACGACCTTACTGGCCAAGCTCACCGTATACCCTACAGTTTGCCTGCGGATATTGTGTGGCAAATCTCGAACTCGCGCTACAAAGCTAAGTTTGAAATCAGTCACTTTTTACTCGGCACACGAACTCAAATCAGCGAGGGCGACCTAATTCCTTCAACTGGGATCTCACCAGGTCGATTTATTGACAAAACCAGGTCCGAAGATATTGTTGTCTTTAACAGACCAGACCACCAAATTGAATATTCCACCAAAACGACACCCGATACGCTCGATCCTTCCGCACAGGACCAATTGAGTGTTACTTTTCAACTCGGTTTTTGGATTGCCAAACATCTAGGTCAATTACCCGTTGGCTCAAAGACGCCAGTCCAATTGGTCTCCAAAAAGAATGCTGAACGGCGTGAGTTTCAGTTCATAGGCTCAGAGACTTTGAATCTCCCTATTGGCAAAGTGGATGCATTCAAAATCACCCGCCTGCCCCGCTCGGCTGATGATCAGCGTGCAACCGTATGGTTGCTTAAGAACCGAGGGCTTACTTTGTGTCGGCTTTTATTAGAGGAGCAAAATGGGGACTTTGTAGATCAAAAACTAGCTCGTTATGAGTTAATTTCCGGCTTGAAATTGCCCGAATAATCTCCACATCAATGATATAGTATGAAACATACCCACACACCATCACCTATGAATACTCTTTACGATTCTGAATATTTTGTAGTTGTACATATGATGACTGATTTAGAGCAAAATGAGCAACTTGACTCAAGCGTGCCTCAACTCACACGTCATGGTTTCGAAATCGTAGACAAACGCTCTGGTAAGGAAGTTTATTTAGAAGGCGGATGGGCGGAATTATTTCAGCAGCACATCTCTGCCTGGCACATCAATGCGCCGACGCAAGATGAGGTGGAGGACACATTGTCACGTTTTGCGGAACTTGCGCAAACAACCGTAACTCTGCACTAAATAACCAACGAAAGCCCCCCCTTTTCTTCACGTCAACGGTTGAGCGCAAAACAGTAGGCCCCCCCAGATGCAATTGAAAAAAATTACCAAAGCCGTCTTTCCTGTTGCAGGTCTGGGTACAAGGTTCTTACCCGCTACTAAAGCCTCCCCCAAAGAGATGTTGGCAGTTGTTGACAAGCCGCTTATTCAGTATGCGGTTGAGGAGGCCTACGCAGCAGGCATCAGAGAGATGATTTTCGTAACAGGTCGCAATAAACGGGCTATTGAAGACCATTTTGATACGGCTTATGAACTAGAAAGTGAACTCGAGGCAAACGGCAAAAAGGCATTGCTAGAGTTGGTTCACTCCATCAAGCCCGATGACATGGATTGCTTCTATGTTAGACAGCCCAAATCACTGGGTCTAGGGCATGCAGTCTTGTGCGCAGAAAAGCTAATCGGCCAAGAGCCCTTTGCAGTGCTGCTAGCGGATGACCTTATGGTAGGTACTACCCCCATCTTAAAACAAATGACAGATCTACACGCCCAGTACCAATGCAGTATTTTGGCGGTGCAAGAAGTCCCCAAAGAGGATACACAGCGATACGGTATCGTCAAAGGTACGCCCCACGCACAAGGTCTTTTGGACGTGTCTGATTTTGTAGAGAAACCCAAACCAGAGCTCGCTCCCAGTAATTTAGCAGTTGCGGGTCGCTATATTTTGTCGCCAGCCGTTTTCAATCACATTCGCTTGCAACCCAAAGGGGCTGGCGGAGAAATACAACTTACAGACGGTATTGCTGCACTCTTAGGGAAAGAGAAGGTTTTGGCCTACAGCTACCTTGGTCAGCGATATGACTGCGGCAGCAAGCTTGGGTTGCTTCAAGCAACGGTTGACTTAGGACTGGCTCACCCTCAGTTAGGCGCCGAGTTTAGAACATGGCTCTCAGCTCGGGCTTGAGCGCTTTTCAAGAACCGGGGCAATCAAGGTCTAATCAAAGAGCTCAGCCGCATCCAAAGAAGGCGCTACCTCGTCTTTTGCGGATAAAACAGGTCTTGTGGAGCTGGGCCACTTAATATTTATCTGCGGATCGTTCCAGATCAAACTTCTTTCATGTTCGGGATACCAGTAGTCTGTCGTTTTATATAAAAACTCAGCGCTCTCACTGAGCACCAAAAAACCATGTGCAAAGCCAGGTGGAATCCATATCTGACGGTGATTCTCCGCCGATAGATGCGCGCCCATCCAACGACCAAATGAGGGTGAGTTGCGTCGAATATCAACCGCCACATCAAACACCTCGCCGGCAACGACCCGAACCAGTTTGCCCTGAGGATGCTTAATCTGATAATGCAAACCCCTGAGCACGCCCCTGGCTGATTTGGAGTGGTTATCCTGGACAAAGTCTACCTTCACACCGACTGCACTTTGAAAGTCTTTCGCGTTAAAGCTTTCAAAGAAAAATCCTCTTGCGTCCCCGTAAACCTTGGGCTCTAAAATTTTGACATCTTCGAGCTCAGTTGCAACAATATTAAATGGCATATGTATTCAAACCAGGTTTTGCAGATATTGACCATAGCTGTTTTTAGCTATGGGCTGCGCGAGGCGAAGCAGTTGATCTGTGCTGATCCACTTGGAACGCCATGCAATCTCCTCTGGGCAAGCGACCATGAGTCCTTGGCGCCTTTGAATTGTGGCAATGAACTGAGCAGCGTCGAGTAAAGAGTCGTGTGTACCTGTATCCAACCAAGCGAAACCACGCCCCATAATTTCAACGCTTAGTTGCTGGTGGCTCAAGTAATGTTTATTGACATCGGTGATTTCAAGCTCGCCCCTGGGGGAGGGTTTAATCGAAGCTGCAATATCACAGACCTGATTATCATAAAAATACAGTCCCGTTACGGCGTAATTCGATTTTGGTTGAGTGGGTTTTTCTTCAATTGAAATGGCTTTTTTGTTCTCATCAAATTCCACGACGCCGTAACGCTCTGGATCTTGAACATGGTATGCAAAAACACACGCCCCTTGATCTAGCTCATGGGCCTGTTGCAACTGATTGACCAGCTCATGTCCGTAAAAGATGTTGTCGCCTAAAACAAGTGCACTGGGATTGGCTCCTACAAACTCACGTCCAATAATGAAAGCCTGGGCTAGACCGTCAGGGTTGGGTTGAACTGCGTACTCAATATTCATGCCCCACTGAGATCCGTCTTTTAAGAGATCTGCAAAACGAGGTGTATCTTGAGGGGTTGAAATAATGAGAACGTCTTTAATACCTGCCAGCATCAAAGTTGCCAAAGGGTAATAGACCATCGGCTTGTCATAAATGGGCATCAACTGCTTTGAAACAGCAAGCGTTACAGGGTAAAGCCTTGTGCCTGAGCCTCCTGCCAAAATAATTCCTTTACGTGCTTTCATAGGTATCGTCTTTTTTTAAAATTTAAGTATTCTTAGGGCTAGGTTTTGCGAGTCTCATGTTGTTTGATTGGCAAATTTGAATTTTCATATGTGAATTTTTAATGCCATTGGATCATTGATATTTTTTATCCCTTGATTCACCTTGATTCACCTTGATTCACCTTGCTTCACCTTGCTTCACCTTGATTCACTTTGAGTTATTGTGCTCAACCTTGAATTTTGATTTTTTGCAACTCCGCTTGCACACCTTCTCGCCAATCAGGAATATCTAGATTAAAAGCCCTTCTAATTTTCTCCGTACTAAGTCTTGAGTTGAGGGGACGAGGTGCGAGCTGGGGATAGTCTTTAGAGGGTATTGCATTTATTTTAGTTGCGTCTAATAATAATTTACCCCCTATGCCCAATTCATGAGCAAGACGCACAACGTACTGCGCGTAGGCGTGCCAATTTGTTTCTCCACCAGCCACTAAATTAAAAACTCCCCATTGGGGCATCGTTTGAATTGTTTGATTTCCCAGCAGCTCTTTGTCCTTGATCACTGCGTTTATGCCCAGCGCTTGCAAGGTAGTCCTAACAATAAGTTCTGTGCTCGTTGGTGCACCCCATTGATCGTCAATGACTCTCAGATCTTCCTTTGTAGCAGCCAGTTTGAGGATGGTTTTCAAAAAATTACTTCCATGGGCACTGAAAACCCAGGAGGTTCTAAAAATCAAATGCCGCACACAATTCGCACTCACACCGAGCTCGCCCTGCAGTTTGGTTGATCCGTAAACAGAGAGTGGATTGCAAGGGTCTGATTCTTCGTATGCGCCTTGCTTTAGCCCGTCAAACACATAGTCCGTTGAATAATGCACCATGGCGGAGTTGACGAGCTGAGCGGATTTGGCCATCGCAGTAGGGGCAAGCGCATTGATCTGAAGCGCCATATCGGCATCTTTTTCAGCCTGGTCCACCGCTGTGTAGGCGCTAGCATTGATAATTAAATCAGGCCTGAACTGCGCTATCAGTGCTTGAATGTTCTCTTCACGACTTAAATCGCACTCATTACGCCCGACCGCCAATAGCTCGCTAAAGACGCTTAGGTGGGGGATAAACTCCCGTCCTAACTGCCCGTCTTTACCAAATAGTAACGTTCTCATGTTCTGTGTTTGAGCGATTAAGCTGCGCCCACATATTGTTTTTCAACCCATTCCCGGTAAGCGCCTGAGGTGACGTTTTCAGTCCACTGCGCATTGGCGAGATACCACTCAACGGTTTGGGCCATTCCTGTCTCAAAAGTTTGGGCTGGACGCCATCCGAGCTCTCGCTCAATTTTGCTAGCATCCATCGCATAGCGCTTGTCATGTCCGGGGCGGTCTGTGACGAAGGTTATCTGATCTTTGTAGGAGCGCCCATCTGCTCTTGGTTTTTGCGCGTCCAGTAAGTCACATATTGTGTGAACCACCTCTAGGTTGGATTTCTCGTTGCAGCCACCGATGTTGTAAGTTTCACCGACCACGCCCTTCTCTAGGACGCAGCGTATAGCTGAGCAGTGGTCGCTCACATAAAGCCAGTCTCTGATTTGTTGACCGTCACCGTAGATGGGCAGCGGCTTACCCTTCAAAGCGTTGTGGATGACCAGTGGAATCAACTTTTCAGGAAAGTGATAGGGTCCGTAATTGTTACTGCAGTTGGTGGTCAAGACAGGCATGCCGTATGTATGTAGCCAGGCCCTAACGAGGTGATCGCTCGCTGCCTTACTAGCGGAGTAGGGGCTGTTGGGCTCATATCGATGGTTCTCGGTAAATGCGGGCTCGTCGCTGGCTAAGCTGCCAAAAACTTCATCCGTTGAGACATGTAAGAACCTGAAGCGCTCTTTATCTGACCCACTTAGAGCGCCCCAGTATTTTCGGCAACACTCAAGTAAATTAAAAGTGCCCATCACATTGGTTTGAATAAAGTCAATGGGTCCGTGTATGGATCTGTCAACATGACTTTCTGCAGCGAAATTAACCACCGCTCTTATTTTGTGCTGATTGAGCAAGGAGCTGACGAGCTCAGAGTCCGCGATATCGCCCTTCACAAATATATGGCTTTTGTTCTTCGCCAGTGACTGTAAATTCTCTAAGTTCCCGGCGTAGGTCAATTTATCTAAATTAACAACCGGCTCAAGTCCCCCGCCCAACCAATCGAGCACAAAGTTTGAGCCTATAAAGCCAGCTCCGCCAGTCACTAAGATCATATTTATATACTTTTGTTTGGTTCAAGAATTATAGTTACTATATTAAGCCTGTATAAGAGTGAAAAAAGACCAATATGAAGCCCAACATAAAGCTTAAGGTGGCCTAAAAGGGTGTGATGGACCGCTAAAACCAAAACGATTAACTAAAGTTCCTTCCTCGCGTCCCAGCTCCTTGGTGCAGGATCATTTTTATTTTTCTGATTACGGCCGCTGCTGCTTACTTTGCCATCTCCAGGCATCTTTGCACATTTGATCAAGTTCTCGAATTGCACGCCAATTCAAGAGCTCCCAAGCCAGCGATGGATCAGCGTAACACTGGGCAATATCACCGCTTCTTCTTGGCGCAATGCGGTAAGGAATTTCTAGCCCACAGGCTCGCTCAAACGCTGCAACCATCTCCAAAACAGAGTACCCGCGCCCTGTGCCCAAATTGAGCGTGATCATTTGTGTATTTGTCTCCAAATACCGCAGTGCGGCCAAATGCCCCTGAGCCAAATCCAATACGTGTATGTAATCCCTCACTCCCGTACCGTCGGGCGTTTCGTAATCGTTGCCCCATACATTCAGATAGGGTCTCTGTCTAGTTGCTACTTGTGCAACATAGGGCATTAAATTATTGGGCACGCCCAGCGGATCTTCGCCAATAAGACCTGATTCATGCGCGCCAACAGGATTGAAATAACGCAGCCTAGCTATTTTCCACATGGGGTCCGCTATGTGCAGGTCACCCAAGATCTCCTCAATCATGAGCTTAGACCTACCGTAGGGGTTGGTCGCAGAGGTCGCAAAGTCCTCTCTAATAGGGACGCTATGGGGGTCGCCGTAAACGGTTGCACTCGAGGAGAAGACAATCGATTTGGGTCCGCTTTGGCGCATTGCATTTAGCAATGTAACGGTTCCGCAAATATTGTTGTCATAATAATTGAGGGGCACTTGAGTGGACTCACCAACGGCCTTTAAACCTGCAAAATGAATGACCGAATGATAGGTTTTTTCAGAAAAAATCCGCTCCAGTAACCTAGCGTCTCTGATGTCTCCATTGATAAATTCTGGCGCTTTAGGGCATAGCTTTTCCAAGCGAGATAAAACATCCACGCGACTGTTGCATAGATTATCAATAATCGTCACAGCATACCCCGCCTCTGAGAGGGCGACGCAGGTGTGCGAACCAATATAACCAACTCCCCCAGTGACCAGGATACGATTCATCGAAATACTTTCTATTCGGTTACGTTACAAACTTGCAAGACTAGATAAAGCTTTGAGATTGAACTTTGAGCCGTTCACCCTAAATGACTGAAGCTCCCAGGGGTTTCGTGACCAGAGCCACAATATCCAAACAAAAAACGACATCTATACCAGCAAAATTATCGCCCTTATTCGGCTCGAATTGCTGTGCGTGCAAGTTTTTACTTCTAATCCTACAATTGGGGCTATGAATACTTACATTTTGAACCTCCACTGTCCCGATCGCCCTGGGATAGTCCACGCTGTATCGGCTTTTCTTTTGTCCCAATCCGCCAATATCGAAGAGGCGGCTCAGTTCAACGATGTGGGCACGGGCCTGTTTTTTATGCGCGTGCAGTTTGCAAGTCCAAGGGATATCAGCGCACTTCAACCCGAGCTTGATGCGTTTGCCGCCGAGCAAAGCATGAAATGCACTCTTCATGATGCAACGCGCCCTCTAAAGACAGTTATTTTTGTGAGCAAAGACGGTCACTGCCTGAACGATCTTCTCTTTCGTTGGAAGAGTGGTTTGTTAAAACTGGACCTTAAAGCCATCATCAGTAATCACAAAGATTTTTACCAACTCGCGGCGAGTTATAACGTACCGTTTCATCACATTGCAGTCTCGCAAGCGACAAAAGAGCAAGCGGAGGCGCGTCAATACGAAATTCTTGAGGCCGAGGGCGCCGAGTTGGTTATTTTGGCTCGTTATATGCAGATCTTATCGAACGATTTATGCCGTAAGCTATCTGGGCGAGCTATTAATATCCATCATAGCTTCTTACCCAGCTTTAAAGGTGCCAAGCCTTACTACCAAGCGCACGACAGAGGGGTCAAACTCATCGGCGCAACTGCCCATTATGTAACCGCTGATTTGGACGAAGGCCCCATCATCGAGCAAGACGTTGCCCGGGTCGATCACAGCAAAAGCGTTGATGATTTAACCGCTATAGGACGAGACACTGAGGGACAAGTATTGGCCCGCGCCGTTAAGTGGCACTGCGAGCACCGGGTTCTCATTAATGGACACAAAACGGTTGTGTTCAAATAAGGCAACGACCCTGACTAAAGAAAGAATCCCCCGCCCCTGGTCGGCAAATATGAGGTAATTGAAATGTCTTTGATATTTGGAACCGAAGAAGAATTGGATGAAACTGAGACTGATTTAGTCCCGCCCCCAGAGCAGCTTCTTTCTGTGCAGTTGCAATCTAGCGTCGTGCAAGCTTTATCAAAAGTGCTTGCTGCAGAAGATATTTTGTACACGCCCGAAGATACAACGCCTTATGAGTGCGACGGCTTAACCGCTTACAGACAACGACCACTTTGCGTTGCGATTCCCCGGACCACACAAGAAGTTCAGGCCGTCTTAAAGGTATGCCACGAGTTGGGTGTGCCTGTGATTGCTCGCGGCGCAGGCACTGGCCTATCGGGCGGTGCTATGCCCAGCATTAAGGGAGTCACCTTATCCATGGCCAGATTTAACCAGATCTTGGACATTGATTTGGTGAGTCGAACTGCATTGGTTCAATGCGGCGTGCGTAATTTAAGCATCAGCGAGGCTGTGTCTGCGTTTGGGCTTTACTACGCGCCAGATCCATCGAGTCAGATCGCCTGTACGATTGGGGGCAACGTAGCTGAGAACTCGGGTGGCGTGCATTGTTTAAAGTACGGGCTGACCCTTCACAACGTTCTCAAGGTAAAAGGGTTTACTGTGAGCGGTGAGCCCATTGAGTTCGGCTCGGACGCATTAGATAGTCCTGGACTAGATTTATTGCCGCTCGTCGTTGGCTCCGAGGGTATGCTAGCCATCACCACTGAAGTTACCGTTAAACTGACCCCAAAGCCCGAGTTGGCGCGCTGCATCATGGCCAGCTTTGATGATCTTAGAAAAGCTGGCGATGCAGTCGCTGCGATCATTGCGGCAGGCATTATTCCGGCTGGACTGGAGATGATGGATAAGCCCATGACCGCTGCAGTCGAGGATTTTGTGCACGCGGGCTACGATCTTAATGCACAGGCTATTTTGTTGTGTGAATCTGATGGAACTCGTGAGGAGGTTGCTGAAGAGATAGAGCGCATGACCGAGGTCCTTCAAAAGAGTGGTGCGACGGCAACTCTCATCAGTCAATCTGAATCGGAGAGACTGCGTTTTTGGAGTGGCCGTAAGAATGCATTTCCAGCCAGTGGTCGTATCAGTCCTGATTACATGTGCATGGACTCCACGATTCCCCGCAAACGGCTCGCCGATATATTACAAGCCATTGCGCAGATGGAGCAAAAATATCAACTACGGTGTGCCAACGTATTCCACGCTGGCGACGGCAATCTGCATCCACTGATTATGTTTGATGCAAATGATCCAGATCAACTCCACCGAGCTGAACTCTTTGGCGCTGATATATTAGAGACCAGTGTTCAAATGGGTGGAACGGTGACGGGAGAGCACGGCGTAGGAGTTGAAAAACTAAACAGCATGTGCGTTCAGTTTACGCCTGAGGAGAGAGAGCAAATGTTCAGTATCAAACGTGCGTTTGATCCACAATCTCTCTTAAATCCCGGTAAGGTTATCCCAACCCTACAGCGCTGTGTTGAATATGGTCGTCAAGTCATACATCACGGGCAAGTTGCTCACCCAACGCTACCCCGCTTCTAAGCGGAGCCCAAACCAGCCTTAAGACTTTGAACTTATTAATCAGTTCTTAGCAATAGGGGATGAGCCTGGTTCATGTAAGCGTTTTTCGGGCGCCAAACAGCGCCGTGCCCACCCGGAGCATCGTTGTGCCGGAGCTTATCGCCGCCCTCATATCTGCACTCATGCCCATCGAGAGGGTGTCAAAATGTTCGTTTTGCAGCTCCTCTTTCAGGCTTAGAAAGAGATCCCTTGCTTTGGTGTGGATTTGCATTTGCGCCTCGAACCCCTGCACGGGATCGGGTATTGTCATCAGACCCCTCAAGACCGTATTCGGCAATTGCATCACCTCCTTTGCAAGCCCCAAGGCTTCACCAGGGCTGACGCCCGATTTGGTGGAACCTGCGTCGATGTTGACTTGAATGCACAGCTGCAGGGGTTTTAAATTTCGGGGCCTTTGTTCGCTGAGTCTTTGTGCGATTTTGAGTCGATCAATGGTTTGCACCCAATCGAAATTTTCTGCAACGAGTCTGGTTTTATTACTTTGCAGCGGCCCGATGAAGTGCCAAATCAAATTATGAAATGAGACGTCATTTTGAAGTGTTTGAATTTTCTCAACGCCTTCTTGGACATAGTTTTCGGCAAAATTGAGTTGCCCTAAGGCTGCCATTTCTTTGACCCGTGCAGCACCTACTGTTTTTGAAACAGCAAGAAGGGTTATCTCACCAGGGTCGCGGTTAGCGAGAAAGGCGCTCGCTTGGATCTCCTGTTTAACGGCGTTTAAATTAAGTTCTAATAATTCTGTCATGGATGTATTCTATTGGCCTCATTTTAGATTTAGTCTCTCATTGACGTTAATGTCTATTGAAATTACCTCCAATAAGGCTCTATGATTATGGTTTTTCAAATCACTCACCATCAGTTATGTCAAGCATCAAACCCAAAACCTACGACTCCGCACCTTCGACCCAAGTTTCATTTATCGGCCTAGGCGTTATGGGATACCCCATGGCAGGCCATCTCGCCAGTGCAGGTCATAGTGTGACTGTTTACAACCGATCTAGCGCAAAAGCAAAATCTTGGACCACGGAGTTTGCAAGCTCTAAATCTCCCAAATCTGCACCGACTCCCAAAGAGGCGGCTCAAGGATCTCAAATCGTTTTTTGCTGCGTTGGCAATGATGAGGATTTGCGCTCTGTTATTTTTGGTGAGCACGGTGCTCTAGCAGGTATGAAGGCGGGGACTATATTGGTAGACCACACAACTGCCTCAGCCAATGTTGCTAGGGAGATTCACGCTGCGGCCAAGGCCATCGGCGTGCACTTTGTAGACGCTCCAGTCTCAGGGGGTGAAGCAGGCGCTCAAAACGGATTACTAACAGTCATGTGCGGTGGTGAATCCACGCCATTTGAAGCCGTCAAACCGATTGCGATGGCTTTTTCAAGGGCTTTCACCCTCATGGGCGAATCCGGTGCGGGTCAACTCACCAAGATGGTTAACCAGATCTGTATAGGGGGACTGGTACAAGCTTTGAGTGAGGGCATCGCCTTTGGGTCACAGGCGGGTCTAGATATGAATCTGGTGTTAGACGTCATTGGCAAAGGTGCGGCACAAAGTTGGCAAATGGATAACCGCGGCAAAACAATGGTCGCCGATCAGTTTAACTTTGGCTTTGCGGTGGACTGGATGCGCAAGGACTTGGGACTTGTAATGGACGAGGCAAAGAGAAACGGAGCTCGCGTACCAGTAACCGCTTTGGTTGACCAGTTTTACGCTGACGTACAAAAGATGGGGGGCAATCGCTGGGATACATCAAGCTTGATCAAACGACTTAAATAATCAGATCAGATTAGCACTTAGGTCTTTGAGCCACTTATGCACTTTGGCGCTTAGGCCTTGGTCCTTAAACGAGCGGTTTACTTCCACTGTTTTAGTTTAAGCGCTGCATCAAACGTAGAAGGGGCTGATTGATTAATCAGCCCCTTCTGTCATGTTACAAGAACAATTTTTTATCTAGGTCCAGGACCGCTTGGAGGTGTCCCACTTGAAATGGGCGGATTGATCGCGCGCAACTCATCATCCGTTAAGAGTTGGAACACGCGGACCACTTGCTTTACACCGCTAACGTTTCTGGCAATCTCTGTGGCTCTATTAGCCTCGTTAGGGGTTACTCGACCCATTAAGTAGATGTTGTCGTGCTCTGCGATAATTTTAAAAGTGTTTACCATTAAATCTTTGGCATCAATAATGCCTGCCTTAACTTTACTGGACAAGAGCACATCGTGAGATCTGTCGGCATAACTGGATATCGGACCAATGGCGATTTCGTTGAGTATCTTTCTGACGTTCTCAACTTCAGAGACGATCTTATAAACAGCTTGGCGATCACGGTCCGTGGGCACCTCCCCTGTCAATAGCACTTGTAAATTAAAACTGTTGACATTAACGTGAACTCTATCGCCAAACATTTCCCTGATCCGAGATGCTGCACGCAGCTCTATTTCCTCATCCTCGAGTTGTATGCCTGATGTACGACGATCGGTCGCAACTACAACAGTACCCGCCATTCCACCAAGGAGCAACGGCGCGCATGCACTTAAAAGTAATGTGCATCCCAAAATACACACAGCTGATTTCAAAGTCACGATTCTTAATTTCATCATATATTGTCCGCTTCACCTAATAACTGGTAATCTACTCCGTCGCATATGCAGTGCAGCACCAACAAATGGACCTCTTGGATTCTTGCTGTGCGCTCGCTTGGAACACAAATGTTCACATCTGTTTCTTTCAATGCCTTGGCTATTTTGCCCCCACTCTTACCGGTCAACGCAATCACCGTCATCTCACGTTCATGAGCTGCGTTGATGGCGGCCAAAACATTTGCGGAATTTCCACTTGTTGATATAGCCAGCAAAACATCAGTGCCCTGGCCTAAAGCTCGCACTTGTTTTGAGAATATTTGATTAAAGTCGTAATCATTTCCAATAGCTGTCAAAATCGACGAATCGGTAGTGAGCGCAATGGCAGCAAGCTCGGGTCGCTCTCTCTCAAAGCGACCTACAAATTCTGCCGCAAAGTGTTGAGCATCAGCAGCTGAGCCACCGTTGCCGCATGCAAGCACTTTGCCACCACTTGTTACACAAGACAGTATGGCTTGAATCGCAGCCAATATTGGTTTGTTTAAAACCTGAGCTGCTTGGTACTTTAAATCCGCACTATCTATGAATTGTTGCTCTATTCGTTGTTCTAACATTTTTTAATGGTACCGCTGTAGTGTTGCGCTTGTGGTGGATCCCTCTATTTTAGACCTCACTTGGGTGTGCCCTCATTGTAATGATAGTTAATGCCCCCGTCCTGTAACCGCCCGCAAATGAGGTATTCTCAGACCTTAACTGAAGTTAGTCATAACTACTTTGAATACCGAGGACCGTCATTTGAATCCAAGTTACGTAAACGCACTTTCTGCAGCTTCCCAAGCCTGCTCCAGCCAAGACTTTCCTGGTGGCTGTCTCTTTGTGGTTGCAACGCCTATTGGCAATTTGGCAGATATTACTTTACGCGCTATTCATACTCTATCCCTGTGTGACTATTTAGCTTGCGAGGACACACGAGAATCCAAGAATTTATTAAATAGCTATGGGATTGATAAACCTCACGGCGCTTGGATTGCCGTACATCAACACAATGAAGCCGAGTTGTCCCCCCAAATCATCACCAAATTAGAGCAAGGAGCGCGCATCGCGTTTTTGTGCGATGCGGGAACCCCGTGCATCAGTGATCCTGGAGCCTGGCTGGTGCACTGTGTACAAACGGCAGGCTTTAAAGTCGTTCCCATTCCTGGCGTTAGCAGCGTCACAACGCTTTTGAGTGTCAGTGGTCTGATGGGTCAATCTGGCTTTAACTTTTTAGGCTTTTTATCCACAAAAGCTTCCGAACGGGACAGACAAATTAAGTCTATCGAACAGACTAACTTGCCTACTGTTTTGCTTGAAGCACCCCACAGAATTGAAGCGCTTGCCCAGTCGCTCTCCTGTCTTGGCCAGCGTCAAGTAACTCTGGGTCGGGAACTCACAAAACAATATGAGCAAATCATCACTTTACCTGCTGACCAACTCGGCACCTGGCTGGGCGCTGACAGAAACCGCACACGCGGTGAATTTGCTCTCATTGTCCATGCATCCCCCGAAGCCGCTCAGTCTGATACCGCACCCTACGTCGAGATCTTAAGAGTCCTGCTATCTGAACTCTCACTTAAAGGCTCAGTTAAATTGGCACAATTGCTCACAGGTGCCTCTAAAAACGAACTCTACAACCTAGCATTAAACCTCACTAAAGACGGCAATACAGGTAGCTCACAAGGCGACTGAGTCTTTCGATATTGAAGTGGCTTGGACGAAATAAGTTAGTGCACACTCTCTATCATAAGTGCATAAAATCTAGCTTAGTGACAAGTTGTCCAGAATAAGTGCGCTGGACCCGTATCCTATGAGATCGCTGCCATCTGTAAACAATGAGTCCGCAATAGGCCCCATGTTTTGGTGCGGCTGGCGGGGATCGAACCCACGACCCTTGGCTTCGGAGGCCAATACTCTATCCACTGAGCTACAGCCGCACGTAGTTAAATTCAACAACTGTTGATTGTAGGCGTTTCACCGCTTCTGTTTTCATGAGTTGGTGTGCGATCTTTGTTGGTTCACCGCATTATTTTGATCGATTGTGCATTCGTTTTCTAGCCCCACTATAATCTCACCTTCTTAAACGACTAAGCTTATCAGAGGAACTTATGAGCGATCACGACGAGCAAGACCACAGCGGCCCCATCAAAACGCCAAAGCAGTTTTTATGGGTTGTCCTTTTCTCATTTGTTCTTCCCATATTCATCATCATTGGTTTGGTTTATTATGTTGGATCCGCTAATAAAACAGCTGAGGGCTCCCCTGATCTGAACAAATCTGTCATCGAACACATTCAGAAAGTAGGTATCGTCGACATCAGAGACGCCAACCGCGAGCTCAAATCAGGTGAGCAAGTATTCAAAGGACAATGCACTACTTGTCATACCATTGGCGCACTTGGCTCCCCTAAATTTGGTGACGCAAGCGCTTGGGGACCTAGAATCAAAAAAGGGTATGACGCGTTATTAACCTCTGCACTCAAAGGCAAAGGCAATATGGGAGCTCAAGGCGGCGGTGAGTACGATGATATCGAGATCGGTCGTGCTGTGGTGTACATGGCAAATGCAGGAGGCGCTAAATTTGCAGAACCGAAAGTCCCTTCCCCTGCAGCCGGCGATAACTCTATGCCAGCAATGCCTGCCAAGTAATCAACTCCGTCTTGGGCCTCACATTTGAGGCTTACACGGGACTTTAACCCGTATCAATCAGCCAGTCCTAGATAACTCTTGACTGGCTTTTTTCTTGCGCTGGACTTTTAATAAAGTTAAATTTTTTCTCCAACTCCTTAACCTTTAACTCTTTAAGACTCCACCTCTGGTTGGCTAGCTCATCAGCCATGCGGTCCATATCCATCGTATGCACAAGCCCTATGCCAAGCTCGGTGTCTAAATAAACTCGACCTAGTTCATCCGTATAGGCATAGGCCTGTGTAGACTTAACATATTGCTGGGTTTGAGTCATAACCCTCGCCTCAAAATCAAACCTTAGAACCCAAGGGGTTACCTCCAACTCCACAAATACTTTTTGAGGTCCATTTTGAAAATAATATTGGCCTTTATCATCTTGTTGATAATTCCTGCCAATGAATTCAATTAATTTTCGGTGACTGAGCTTGTCTCCTTTAGACTCCTCAAAGTTTCCATGTCTTTGTACTTGATCGTCACGCAAATACCAGTCTCCTCGACTGTCAAGTCCCAACCAACCGTAACACGCAGGTACATCTGGCCATTTCTGAATTGCTTTTTTTACGATTTCATCCATGTCGTTACAAGCTTTGGTAGTGCATTTAATTCCCCGGGAAAGGCTGATTGAGCAAAGCCGACATGTCCTCCCTCCTTTGTATAGATGGAGGTACAGTAGGAGTTAAAGTCATGTAACTTAGGAAGGGATTCGGCTGGAATGAAAGGGTCATTTAGGGCGTTGATTACGACGTGTTTTATTTTGATATCTTTCATTCTTAAATTGGACGAGCAATTCGTCCAATAATCCACGGTATCCTTAAAACCGTGCACCGGAGCAGTGAAGTAATTATCAAACTCAAACAAGCTCTTGGCGTTCATCACTTTACTGATATCAAAAAGCCCCGGATACTGTTTGATTTTTTGGCTAGCCTTTATTTTCATAGTCCGTAAGAACCTACGTTCATACAACCAGTGATTGATCCCACGACCGATTTGTAGACCACTTTGCATGAGGTCTAGTGGCGCACAAATGGAGCCAACCCCTTTTACAAACCGATTTGCATCTTCCCCCGCCTCTTGTGCCCAGCGCAAAAGAGCATTACCACCCAGCGATACTCCGAAGGCACAAATTTGCCCTTGGAATCTCTCTCTTATTTGCCCCAGTATCCACCCTATCTCCTCGTAATCTCCGCTGTGATAGGCCCGCGGTGCTTTGTTAATGTCCCCACTGCAACCTCTAAAGTGAGGCACACACAGCCCCACTCCGCTCCCTTGCAAATAATGCGCAAAAGCACGCGCATAATGACTTTGCGAGCTGCCCTCTAGGCCGTGAAATAAAACAATTAGCGATTCCATTTCAAGCGCACGCCCTGACCAGTCAAGGTCCACAAAGTCACCGTCGTTCGTGCTTACACGTTCTCGACGCCAAGTGATCTGATCTGGATAAAGGTAGTGTGCGAAGAGGGAAGGATATATCGTTTGAGTATGCCCACCTGGCAGCCAAGAAGGGGGTTCATACCCCCAGTTCAATGCAACACCTGAGTAGGTAGGCTCACATCCTTTAACTCCGTAGGTGAGCCAGGACTTGCGTGGTGTATTACCAATTTCCAACCCTGGGCTGTCCTTTGATATACATTCGTCGTCGATGTGTACGCTTTTTGGGGTCCATCGGGAAGCATTACCTCCACACGCTCAACCACACTATGTACAGCACTTGTAAGTGAGCTTAATTTGATCACACGTTCAGGATAGGCTTGAAGTGCTCCATTTGCAAACATAGCCTCAAAAGACGCTCTTATAGCTGCAAGCCCGATGATACGAGGACCCCCTGGATGGATGCAAACGATTTCATCATCGTCACCCCAACAAGTCATTAGTTTTTCAAGGTCTGCGTTTTGTAGGGCGTCGTAAAAGGCGGCTTCTACTTCATCCGATGAGCCGCCTATAGTGGCAGCTTCATGTTGCTTTGTTTTACTCATGGCATTCTTAATTTGATTAATACTATTTGTATTTAAATCTATTAAGATAAAAAAATTAGCTGATAAGCTTATCTTTTCTTGCCGTGCAATCGTCTTACTGCGGCCAATTGAGCGGCAAGTATCACCAACTCAGACTGCGCTCTAGCTAGATCTTGACCACCCTTCGCATTCTTAAGAGCCTCCTCGGCAGCCAACTTGGCATGCGTCGCTTTTTCCTCATCTAAGTCTTTGGCTCTGACTGCGGTATCAGACAAAACGGTCACTCCGTTGGGTTGGACTTCTAATATTCCGCCAGCAACAAAGACCATTTCTTCCGTTCCGTCTTCGAGCTTAATACGTACAGAACCCGGGCGAATCCGAGTGATAAGCGGAGTGTGTCGAGGGAATATTCCCAACTCACCTGACTCTCCGGGAAGCACTACAAAACTCGCCTCGCCTGAGAAGATTGCTTCCTCAGCACTTACGACATCTACGTGAAAGGTGCTTGTCATGTAATAACTTTCGTTTTTTAGAAGAGTGATTCAAATATTTTTGAATGCACTCCCCCTATCCTATTAAATCTTCTTGGCCTTCTCGATTGCCTCATCGATCGTTCCGACCATGTAAAAGGCTTGCTCTGGCAAGTGATCGCACTCACCGTTCGCTATCATTTTGAATCCACGAATGGTTTCAGCTAAGGTTACATACTTTCCTGCAGTTCCCGTAAACACCTCAGCCACATGGAATGGCTGAGAGAGGAAACGCTGAATCTTACGTGCACGAGCAACAGTTAACTTGTCCTCAGGAGCAAGCTCATCCATTCCCAAAATCGCAATGATGTCTCGCAGTTCTTTATAACGTTGCAATGTGCCTTGCACCAAGCGAGCTGTTTGATAGTGATCTTCACCCACAACATGCGGATCAAGTTGGCGACTTGTTGAATCCAATGGATCCACAGCAGGGTAGATACCCAAAGCAGCAATATCCCTACTCAAAACAACCGTTGAATCCAAGTGAGCAAAAGTAGTTGCTGGCGATGGATCGGTCAAATCATCAGCTGGCACATACACAGCTTGAATAGAGGTAATTGAACCCACCTTTGTTGAAGTAATCCGCTCTTGGAGTCGACCCATCTCTTCTGCAAGTGTTGGCTGGTAACCCACAGCAGATGGCATACGTCCTAACAACGCAGACACTTCAGTTCCAGCGAGTGTGTAGCGGTAGATGTTATCAACAAAGAAAAGAACGTCTCTTCCTTCATCCCTGAACGATTCTGCAATCGTCAAGCCAGTGAGTGCAACACGTAAACGGTTACCCGGTGGCTCGTTCATCTGTCCGTAAACCATGGCCACTTTGGACTCTTCTAAGTTGTCAGAAACCACAACATTAGATTCCATCATCTCGTGGTAAAAGTCATTACCTTCACGCGTACGCTCTCCTACACCCGCAAATACGGATAGTCCAGAGTGGGCTTTGGCGATGTTGTTAATTAACTCCATCATGTTAACTGTCTTACCCACACCCGCACCGCCGAATAATCCGACCTTACCGCCTTTAGCAAATGGACAAACCAAGTCAATAACCTTGATACCTGTCTCTAATAACTCTGTTGACGGTGAGAGCTCATCATATTCAGGTGCTTTTCTATGAATGGATGCTGTTTTGGCTGAATTAACTGGGCCGCGCTCATCAATAGGCTGACCTAGTACATCCATAATCCGCCCAAGTGTTGCTTTACCAACGGGCACTTGAATAGCCTCACCAGTATTGCTGACCATTAAGCCACGACGAAGTCCATCAGAGCTTCCGAGAGCAATCGTTCTCACGATACCGTCGCCAAGCAACTGCTGAACTTCCAAAGTCAAGGCTGTGCCCTCTAATTTGAGTGCATCATAAACCTTTGGCATGTGATCACGTGGAAACTCAACGTCAACCACAGCACCAATACACTGAACAATTTTTCCTTGCGCTTGAGCCATTTTTTGCTCCATAAATATAAATTCTTGTTACACCGCTGCCGCACCGGCAACGATCTCTGAAAGCTCTTTGGTAATCGCGGCCTGACGAGTTTTGTTGTAGATCAGCTTGAGTTCACCAATTACACTGCCCGCGTTGTCTGTTGCAGACTTCATTGCAACCATCCTTGCAGATTGCTCAGAGGCCATGTTTTCAGCCAATGCCTGATACACCAACGCTTCGATATAGCGGATCAACAAATCGTCAATCACTGTATGAGCATCAGGCTCATACAAGTAATCCCAACTGTTTTTCTTGTGAGATGTCTTAATTTCATCGCCTGACAGCGGAAGCAACTTCTCAACTACGGGTTCTTGCTTCATCGTGTTGATGAATTTTGTGTAGCAAAGATAAACGGAGTTGATCTCTCTTGCAATGTAGGCATCTAATAGCACTTTGACCGGACCAATCAGCTTATCCAAATGAGGCGTATCCCCAAGCTGAGTGACCTGAGAAACAACCTCGACTCCCGCCCTATTCAAAAAGCCAAGTCCTTTGTTCCCAATTGCCATTGCTTTAGCACTGTGTCCAGCTGTTTGCAGGTCTTTAATTTTTTGACCCACAATTCGCAGCATATTGGTGTTAAGTCCACCACACAAACCTTTATCGGTCGACACGACTATAAAGCCCACACCCTTTGAGTGGTTGATTTCCATAAAAGGATGTACGTACTCTGGATTAGCTTGACCCAAATGACATGCGATTTTCTTAATCTTTTCACTGTAGGGTCTAGCAGCACGCATCCTATCCTGAGCTTTTCTCATTTTGGATGCGGCCACCATTTCCATGGCTTTTGTGATCTTCTTGGTATTTTCTACCGATTTGATCTTGCCTCTGATTTCCTTACCTGCTGCCATTAAAGGTTCCTTAGTGTGTCAGGTACGGTTTAAACAAAAGACTTTTTAAACTCGACCAAAGCTGTTGTTAACTCAGCCTCAGCGTCCTTGTCCATAGCCTTGTCTTTTTCCAACTTAGCAAGAAGCGCAGCGTGTTGGTCTTTTAAGTGACCATGCAGTCCAGCTTCGAAGGCTAGAACTCTGTTCACAGCAATATCATCCAAGTAGCCCTTGTTTACTGCAAATAAAGTTGCGCCCATTAAGCTAATATTCAGCGGGCTGTACTGTGCTTGCTTAAGTAACTCAGTTACTCGCGCTCCACGGTCCAACTGCTTTCTTGTCGCTTCATCCAAATCAGATGCAAACTGTGCAAATGCTGCCAATTCACGGTACTGCGCTAAGTCAGTACGTATACCGCCTGATAAATTCTTGATCAGCTTCGTTTGAGCCGCACCACCAACACGGGATACAGAGATACCAGCGTTAATAGCAGGGCGAATACCTGAGTTGAACAAACTTGTTTCCAAGAAGATCTGACCATCCGTGATTGAAATTACGTTGGTCGGTACGAAAGCAGAAACGTCACCAGCTTGTGTTTCAATAATTGGAAGAGCGGTTAAAGATCCTGTTTTTCCTTTTACAGCACCCTTTGTAAACTCTTCAACGTAATGTTCGTTGACCCGTGCTGCTCGCTCTAACAGACGGCTGTGCAAATAGAACACATCGCCTGGGTATGCTTCACGACCAGGAGGACGTCTCAGCAACAACGAAACTTGACGATACGCAACAGCTTGTTTGGACAAGTCATCATAAACGATTAACGCGTCTTGACCGCGGTCGCGGAAATACTCCCCCATCGTACAACCAGAATATGCCGAAACGTACTGCATAGCCGCTGACTCAGAAGCCGTAGCAGCAACAACAATCGTATAGTCCATAGCACCGGCTTGCTCTAGCGCGCGCACAACGTTCTTAACAGATGAGGCTTTTTGTCCAATAGCCACATAGATACAGGTCATGTTTTGACCTTTTTGATTGATGATGGCATCAATCGCTACGGCTGTTTTTCCTGTCTGCCTATCGCCGATGATCAACTCACGCTGCCCACGACCAATTGGCACCATTGAGTCAATGGATTTCAACCCTGTTTGCATAGGCTGAGATACGGATTGACGAGCAATAACGCCCGGCGCAACCTTCTCAATAACGTCCGTCATCTTCGCATTAATTGGACCCTTGCCATCGATTGGATGACCTAACGCATTAACAACACGCCCGATCAGCTCTGGACCGACTGGCACCTCCAAAATACGGCCAGTACACTTAACAGTGTCGCCTTCAGAAATGTGCTCATAATCACCCAAAATCACTGAGCCAACGGAATCGCGCTCTAGGTTTAGGGCCAATCCAAATGTATTATTTGGAAACTCCAACATTTCCCCTTGCATCACATCGCTTAGTCCGTGAATGCGGCAGATACCGTCACTGACGGATATAACCGTACCTTGGTTGCGAATATCGGCACTGGGCGCCAATCCTTCGATGCGACTCTTGATGAGTTCGGAGATTTCTGCGGGATTGAGTTGCATGACTCTTTCCTTCTTTCTTATTTAAGGGTCTTGCCCGGAACTCGATTAAGAGGTCAAGGCTACTTTCATTTCTTCAAGGCGGGACTTCACAGAGGTATCAAGTACCTCGTCGCCCACCACCACTCTAACGCCACCAATAAGGCTCTCATCAATTTCAACACTAGTTTGCAATTGACGTGAAAAGCGTTTTTCCAAAACCTGGGTCACAGCCGCTTTGGCAGCCGCGTCCAAGGGATAAGCACTGTAAATAACCGCCTCAGAAAATCCTGATTGGGCATTCAACAATGCTCTGTACTGATGCGCCACTTCTGGCAGAACACTCAAGCGACCGTGCTCTAGCAATGTGTGGAGAAAATTATGAGCTCCTTGCGAAAGCTTAATTTTCAAAACCGAAGCCAACAAGTCCATCACCTGTTCTACAGAAACTTTAGGATCCAACGTGTATTGCTGCACCCGAACGTCTTCTGCAATCACAGCAAGTGTGTCCAGCAAATCTGCCGTCTCTTGCGGCACACCCAAGCCCTGGGACTTGAAAAGTGCCTCCGCATAGGGGCGCGCAATTGTTGCAAGTTCTGCCATATGCCCTCTTACAGCTCAGTCTTCAAACGAGCCAACAAATCTGCATGAACAGAAGCATTCACTTCTTTTCGCAGGATTTGTTCCGCTCCTTTGACAGCCAACTCAGCGACTTCATTGCGCAAAGCTTCTTTGGCGCGAACAATTTGTTGTTCCGCCTCAACTCTTGCTGCTGCAATGATTTTGCTGGCCTCTTCAGAAGCCGTCAATTTAGCTTCGTCAATGAGGGCTTGTGCGCGGCGCTCTGCGTTTGCAACAATTCCAGCTCCTTCGGCACGAGTTTGATTAAGCCTCAGCTCAACCTCCTTGTGTGCATTGGAAAGCTCGATTTTTGCGTGCTCTGCAGCAGCTAGACCGTGTGCTATTTTTTCAGCTCGCTCATCTAAAGCATGTGCAATGGGCGGCCACACGAATCGCATCGTGAACCACACCAAAATAGCAAATACGATAGCCTGAACAAACAGCGTTGCATTGATACTCACGGCAACACCTTTCTATGAGCGGTTGTACAAATTACTTTAAAACGAAGGGGTTTGCAAAAGCAAACATCATCGCGATACCCACACCAATCAAGAATGCGGCGTCAATCAAACCAGCAAGCAAAAACATTTTTGTTTGCAGCTCGTTCATTAACTCTGGCTGGCGTGCAGCCGCTTCAAGGTATTTACTACCCATGATGCCAATTCCGATACAAGCGCCAATCGCGCCCAGTCCGATGATCAAGCCTGCGGCGAGTGCTACAAAACCGAGTACATGTTCCATTGATAGCTCCTGTTGTCAAATAAAAAATGGAAAGGTTAAAAAAAGATTACCCAATCAATGCGCGTCATGCGCCTGACCGACATACACCAAAGTCAACATCATGAAAATGAAGGCCTGCAGCGTGATGATCAAAATATGGAAGATGGCCCAAATTGTTCCAGCAATGATTTGCCCTACAGGCAATAAAATCCCAGGCAACGAAATTGCAGCAGCACCACCCATCAAAGCAATCAACATGAACACCAACTCTCCGGCGTACATGTTTCCAAAAAGTCGCATCCCGTGAGAGACAGTTTTAGCTGCGAACTCAATAAGTTGCATCAAAAAATTTATCGGCCACAAAATTGGATGAGAGCCAAACGGGGCAGTGAACAACTCATGAGCCCAACCGCCAAAGCCTTTGATCTTGATGTTGTAAACAATACAAATCAATAAGACTGAAGTAGACAAACCCAGTGTCGTAGAAAGATCGGCCGTAGGAACCACACGCAAAAAAGCATGATGAGGACTCTCACCAGCCGCCTCAAACATTTGACCCCAAATCCAAGGCAGCAAATCGACGGGCAACAAATCCATCGCGTTCATCATAAAAATCCACACGAACACTGTCAGCGCCAAGGGCGCCACAACCGCACGGCTACGCTCATTATGAATAATGGCCTTTGATTGGTTGTCCACCAACTCAAACAAAATCTCTACCGCCGCCTGAAAGCGACTTGGCACCCCAGGGGTGACCTTGCGAGCGGCATTCCACAGGCAAAACGCACCGACTACGCCCAACAATACAGCCCAGAAAATGGAGTCTAAGTTGTAAACAGAAAAGTCAATAATGCCAGACATCGGCTTATTTTGCAGATGCGTTAGGTGGTGACCTATATATTCACCAGCTGTAGGAGCGCTTTCAACTTCTACTGACATAGTCCGTTCTTTTAAAAATTATCTTCTTCAGCCTTTAAGCACTTTTGGTTGGCACAAATTGTTGCCAAACCACGAAAGCCCAAAAACTCTTGAAAGTAAACACCAAACCCACAATTAAAGCGGGCCAACTTAAATCTTCACCCAAAACCTTGGGAGCTAGTATCAACATTGACACCACTAAGGCCACCTTGGCAAACTCCCAAACAAAAAACTTCGCAACACTAGCGGCAAGACTTGCACCACCGAACCTAGATGAAAGCCCTCTGGCGCAAATAGCCGCCGGAACGACCACCGTCGAAACTCCGTAGAGCGTCGACAAGCCAAGTCCCGTGAACTTCAGCGCTTCTTGAACCAAAAAGGCAACTAGCACTACAAATCCACCAGCCCAACACTGTATTTTCAACAAGTGCCAGACGCTTTCTTGAGGAAACTTACTCCGCCAAGCGTTTGCTTGCTCCGGGGTCAGTGGCCTGAAGTCATCAACTTCTTCTTCATTAATTAAGTCTTGTGACATCAATGATTTTCACTTTAGGCCGGACTCTTAGATCAAAAGTGGGCCACATGCTTATGCAACCGGAACAATTTACCTAGAAACCCCTAGCAAAGCCTGCGATTATAGAGGTATTTGAACGGCCATCCACTATTAAACTTCAAATTTTGTACCGAGGACAACATTCATTTTCAAAATAACACCGTTTGTAATCCTTAACTATCTCTTTAGTACACATACGCCGTAAGAATAGAAAAAGTTGGATAATTTGAGCATGTCTTCCATAAACCACCATCACGCTTCCGCCCCATCCAATCTCCCTGACACTATCTGCTATTTAAACGGCGAGTTCTGCCCTTTGAGAGAAGCAAAAATTAGCGTCCTCGACAGGGGGTTTATCTTTGGGGACGGGGTATACGAAGTCGTTCCACTTTACCAAGGACAACCCTTTCGCTTTGAGCAGCACATGGCGCGCCTGGATCGTTCGTTATTGGAACTTCGAATTCCTAACCCATACTCCAAGAGTGAGTGGCTTAATTTGGTACAACAATTGGCTTCTCATTTTGCTCAAACAACAAATCAAAAAGTCGAGCATACCCAACAAATCATCTATATACAAATCAGTCGGGGCGTAGCACCTCGCGACCATGCAATGCCGTCGGACTGTATTCCCACTGTGTTTATGATGGCAAATCCGTTCAAACCAGTTTCCCCTTCTATCAGGGCAACTGGCGTTAAGTGCGTCAGCGCTCATGACTTTCGTTGGGAAAAGGCGCATATTAAAAGCACGAGCCTATTGGGGGCAGTGTTTGCTCGTCAAATCAGTGCAGATGTTGGCGCAACAGAGACCATTATGTTCAGAGGTGAGTATTTAAGCGAAGCTTCTTCAAGCAATGTGTGGATTGTCAAAGATGGCACGGTATTCGCTCCTCCTAAGGATCATTTGCTTTTGGAGGGCATTCGCTACGGGTTGATAGAAGAGATGTGCAAAGCTCAGGGCATTCCTTTTGTTTTACGCAAAATCACCAAGGAAGAGGTTTTCGGGGCGGATGAAGTTTTACTTTCCTCGGCATCGAAAGAAGTTTTACCGGTATCTCATATCGATGAACGAATGGTTGGGCATCACACCACTCATGAGGGCAAACCAGGGCCCATCTACAAAAAGTTACATTTGGCCTATCAGTCTTTCGTTCAAGCGAGCTGTAATTCTCACTAACGGAATTCACCCATCCCCTTTAATCATGGTAAACCCACCCAAAAAACTTCCCCAAGTTCAAGATCTTGCCCAGGTCCAAGAATCGCTGATTGAGTACCCCAGTATCTTCCCTATCAAGGTTATGGGCAAAAATGTAGATGGCTTCGTTGAGGCTCTCAAACATGTCGCGCAATCATTTGATCCAGCCTTTGATCCCAAGACTATTGAACTTCGACCCAGCAGTAGCGCTCACTATTTGGGAGTAACTCTAAATATAAATGCAACCAGTCGCGAACAATTAGACGAGTTATACAGAACCTTGTCAACTCATCCAATGGTTAAAGTTGTTCTTTAATAATGACTTGATGCTTTTATCTTTGAATAGCTTCGGCCTCATTTAGTTTTAGCTCCATTCAATTCACTGCGAGTTGCACCAAATGATTATCAAAGATCTGGGTAAGGTTGAATACTTGCAAAGTTACGTTGCGATGCAACAGTTCACCCGGGAGCGGGATGACTGCACGCCTGATGAGCTATGGATCTGTGAGCACTCGCCAACGTTTACACAAGGACTTGCAGGCAAAGCAGAGCACCTAATTGCTAACACGCCCATACCCATTGTTCAAACCGATAGAGGGGGGCAGATAACTTTTCATGGCCCTGGACAAATCGTAGCCTATCCCTTAGTTGACTTGAAACGATTGGGTATTTTTGTAAAAGAGTATGTGTACCTTCTTGAGGAATCCATTTTAAAAACTCTTCTTCATTTTGGTGTCACTGGACATAGGGTCAAAGGAGCTCCTGGCATCTACGTTCAACTCAATTCTCCATTTGGGCACTCCATTTTGTCAGGCATTGAGAGTCAACATTTTGGAAATCCGACCACCTCCGATCAATTCCATGGATTGGGCAAAATAGCGGCGCTGGGGATTAAAGTAAGTCGACACCGCACTTATCACGGACTGTCGTTAAACGTCAATATGGACTTAAATCCCTTTGATTTAATCAATCCTTGTGGATATAAAGGCCTAAAAACCATAGATCTTTCTACAATAGGGGTTAGTGGTGAGGTAAGCGAGGTGGCTCGAGTGCTTGCAGGCAAGCTCAACACCTATTTGGAATCCAAATGAGATCACTCATGAACTTAAACAGTCCAGGACGTTTCCAATACCCTGGGCAGAATCGAGAAATATGAATCAAAACGATAACGGCTCCCAAAGTAAAGTAACCCGTGAGCCCCAGGATGTTCAGTCCTATGATCCTTTGTTAAAGCAAAAAGCTGCCGCAAAGCTTTCGCGTATTCCGATCAAAGTTCAAAACAATTCCGAAGTTTTAAAAAAGCCTGAATGGATCCGTGTAAAGGCGGCTTCTACCAATACACGGTTTTATGAAATAAAAGACATCCTGCGTAAAAACAATTTAGTTACTGTTTGCGAGGAGGCCTCTTGCCCTAATATCGGCGAATGCTTTGGAAATGGTACTGCAACGTTCATGATCATGGGTGATAAATGCACCAGACGTTGCCCATTTTGTGACGTTGGCCACGGCAGGCCTGACCCACTAGACCCACAAGAACCCGTCAATCTTGGTCGAACCATACGAGATCTTAAATTGAAGTATGTTGTCATCACTAGTGTAGACCGCGATGATTTGAGAGACGGGGGGGCAACTCATTTTGTATCTTGCATTGAGAGTGTGCGCACGTCCTCCCCTCAAACGCAGATAGAGATTCTTGTGCCCGACTTTAGAGGTAGAGATGACAGAGCACTTGAAATACTGAAAAAAGCTCCGCCTGATGTGATGAACCACAACTTGGAGACTGTTCCACGTTTATACAAACAAGCACGCCCAGGAAGTGATTACGCTTTTAGTCTTAACTTACTTAAAAAATTTAAAGCTCTCTTTCCAAACGTACCCACAAAAAGTGGGTTAATGGTCGGCCTTGGGGAAACCGATGATGAGATTTTGCAGGTCATGCAAGACATGCGGGATCACAATATTGACATGCTGACCATTGGTCAGTACTTGGCTCCAAGTAATAGTCACCTAGCGGTTGCTCGTTACGTACACCCAGACACCTTCAAAATGTTTGAAGAAAAGGCTTACTCCATGGGATTCAAACATGCAGCAGTAGGGGCCATGGTGCGCTCTAGTTATCATGCAGATCAACAAGCCCATCTCGCCAACTCAACCTCAGCGGCAACTTGAAGCGGGACATTGTTGAGATGCTCTCAAACGAGCTCAGACGTTCTCAACTATTTTCCACTTGGCCATTAACCTGAGCCAATCCTTTCGAGCTTCGAGCATTTTTTTCTCTTTTACGTGTCCGTACCCTTTTATGGACTCGGGTATATTTGCAACTTGAATCGCAAGCGTTTCTTTATCAGCGCTCCAGCCATGGACAATTTCGCCAATATAGGATTTGTATTCAGAAATTAATTTGCGCTCAGATTTTCTCTCCTCAGTGCCTCCAAAAATATCAAGGAAAGTGCCGCGCAAGAACTTAAGCCGATATAAGGCCTTGAATATCAGAATTGTCCAAGGACCCATCTTTTGCTTAATGAGCTCTCCTTTTTGATTTTTCTTGGCAAATATGGGCGGAGCTAAGTGATAGTAAACCTTGTAATCGCCCTCGAACATATTCTTAATGCGCTCATTGAAGATTGACTTGCTGTGCAACCTTGCAACCTCATATTCATCCTTATAAGACATCAGCTTATATAAGTTTTTAGCGACGATAAGTGCGAATTTCTCATTGGTGCGCTCTTTCACGGATTCAACAAAATTTTCGTACTCCCGGGCGTAGGAATTGTTTTGATATTCAGCCAACTCGCTCACTCGGCTTGATAACGCATCGGAGTAAGTCTCGCGCTTGACAAAAAGTATTTGTTTCTCACTCATTTCGCCCACATGCGAGGACCCCAGCGTGCGGGTATGAGACTGCTCAAACGCTGCGCGCCGTCCAAGCTCAAACGCTCGTTTATTTTTCTCAATGGATACCCCGTTAAGCTCAATTGCTTTACTCAAAGATTCCTTTCTTAACGGTATCCATCCATTTTGCCAAGCAAATCCCAACAAAATAAAGTTTACATAAAGATTGTCCCCCAGCTCTTTCATGGCTAGATCGTGTGCCTGCAAATACCTTAAATTATTCTTCTCTTTCCCAATGGCTACAAGTAAATCCTCTCGGCATTTATCGACCGGGTTTTGCCAAGACCCATTTTTTACAAACTCAGCTGTAGGCGAACTGTGAGCATTCAGAGCAACCCTTGTTCTATCGGTTGCGATCTTTAAAATTGTTTCTTTACTGGAGCCAACAATCGGGTCACAAGCCAAAATTAGATCTGCACTCGCCGTTGAAACTCTGGTGGTTCGAATCAAATTTTGATGGTTCGCGATTAGGATGTGACTCCAAGTTGCCCCACCTTTTTGAGCCAACCCAGCCGAGTCTTGGGTAACTATTCCAAGCCCCTCTAGATGGGCAGCAAAACCCAGCACCTGCCCTATGGTGATGACCCCTGTGCCACCAATGCCAGCCACCACAATCCCGTAGCCTGCATTGAACGCTCCCAAATCAGGTAGTGCAGGATCGGGTATGGATTGAGCACCAAGCCGATCTTGGTTTTTAGTCGGAGCTGTAGAACCAGTCACAGTTGCCGATTTGAAAGTGCCCCCCTCTACCGTCACAAAACTAGGACAAAAGCCTTTGACGCAGCTTAAATCTTTATTGCAAGCGCTTTGATTGATCGTGCGTTTTCGACCCCACTGTGTCTCAAGCGGCTCTATGCTGATGCAGTTGCTTTTCACACCGCAATCCCCACATCCCTCGCAAACCTCTTCATTGATGAGTGCCCGCACTGCGGGATCTTCCATCGCACCACGTTTTCTACGTCTACGTTTTTCAGTTGCACATGTTTGGTCATAAATTATGACCGTTGTCCCTTTTATCTCTCTGAATTCACGTTGAACTGAATCTAATTCGTCTCTGTGCTTGACCTGTATATCCACTGGCAAGTCAGTAACCGAGTCGTACTTGTTGGGGAGATCGGTGACGATGATGATTTTCTTAGCCCCTTCTGCTTTCATGCTTTGAGCAATCTGAATCACGGAGTGTCCCTCAGCACTTTCTCCAACAGGTTGCCCACCGGTCATGGCCACAGCGTCGTTATAAAGTATTTTGTAGGTAATGTTCACCCCAGAGGCAACACTTTGTCGAATGGCCAAAATGCCGCTGTGAAAGTAAGTTCCGTCGCCTAAATTTGCAAAAATATGCTTTTCTTTTACAAAGGGTTGCTGCCCTATCCAAGGCGTACCCTCCCCACCCATTTGCGTAAAACCTGTAGTACTTCGGTCCATCCACAGCGTCATGAAGTGACAGCCAATGCCTGCCATCGCGCGAGAACCCTCAGGGACAACAGTGCTGGTATTGTGCGGACAGCCTGAACAAAACCAGGGCTGTCGATCTGTTGTTAAGCTTAACTCCTTCATACCCTGCTCTTTAAAATCCAACACCCTTAAATGTTGGTCGATGCGGGCCTGAATATCTTGATCTACTCCAAAGTTTTTAAGCCGAGACGCTATAGCGCGAGCCACCATCGATGGGTTCAAATCAGCCGCTGCTCGCAACAACGTTGCATCTCTTACGTTTTTAGCACCCCACTGCCCTTGTGAGTCATGATCTAGTTTACTCAGATCAAATTTGCCTAGCACGCGAGGCCTTTGGCTATCGGACCAGTTGTACAACTCATCTTTAATTTGCAGCTCGATGACAGGGCGTTTTTCCTCAATCACCAATATTTCTTGAAGCCCTCTTGCAAAGTTATCTACTGTCTGTGGCTCAAGGGGCCAACTGACATTAACTTTGTGCAAACGGATACCTGCTTTTTGACAAGTGTGGTCATCCAACCCCAAATTTAAGAGCGCCTCGCGTGTGTCGTTGTAGGCTTTACCGCTGGCGATAATGCCAAACCTATCTTGACTGCTCTCAATCACGTTGTAATTTAATTTATTGGCCCGAATATAGGCCAAGGCTGCGGCCCATTTATAGTTGAAAAGCCGCTCCTCTTGCGAGAGCGCATCATCAGGCCAACGTATGTGTAACCCTCCACTGGGCATCTCAAATTCGGGGCGAATCGTCTGGACCCTGTTGGGATCAATGAATACTGTTGCACTTGACTCTACAATTTCTTGAATCGTCTTCATGCCAGACCAAAGTCCCGAGAACCGACTCATAGCGAAAGCATGAACACCTAGGTCCAATATATCTTGGACACTGGAGGGAAAGAAAATAGGTGTCGCGCACGCCATAAAAATATGATCGCTTTGGTGTGCTGCGGTACTACTCTTTGCTATGTGGTCATCCCCTGCTACTGCAATCACTCCGCCCCAAGGGGTTGTTCCAGCCATATTCGCATGCTTAAATACATCCGAGCACCGATCCACTCCAGGGCCTTTTCCGTACCAAATTCCAAAAACACCGTCATAGTTTTGCGCCCCTTCTGGCGCAAATCCAAGTTGCTGAGTTCCCCATATTGCTGTTGCAGCAAGCTCCTCATTCACACCGGGTTGAAAGATGATGTTTTCTTTGGCTAGAAAGTTTTTAGCCCTCCAAAGGGCCTGGTCATATCCGCCAAGTGGGGAGCCCCTATAACCACTAATAAACCCGGCTGTGTTCTTTCCTTGGCGCGCATCCCTTTGCCGTTGTAGCATGGGTAGCCTCACTAGCGCTTGAACACCGCTCATGAACGCACTACCCGCTTCGAGGACGTACTTATCATCCAAGGAAGCCGTTTCCAAGGCGTTTAACAAATGAGCGGGTAATGGAGCATTCATTGGGAAAATTCCTGCAGTGTTTGAGAATTTGTAAGTTTCACAAAGTGTACGAGCTTAAGGCTCAGGCTGCATTGCATAGAACTACCTATTCGCCCAGAACAAAGTGTTGCTTCAACTCGATTCGGATTAGAAAATCCCCGCTCGGTAAGGCATTCGGCTTTTACCTGGGCACAATGGCCCACAAACTCAAGGACTGACGAAGACGCCCTGCGACCTCCCCGGCCTGCACTCCAGTTCCCACAAAGAAGTCAGCTCTTAGGGGCCCGCTAATCGCATTTCCCGTATCTTGCGCCATAACCCACTTACGCAGTTGAAGGGTCGGCCCATCTGAGACCAACCAAAGCGCGGTGCCATAAGGAATATACTGGGGATCAACGGCTACGGATCTACCCGGTGTCAGCGCAAGTCCCTGCGCACCCTTAGGACCAAGGTCCATGTTTTCCAGTGGTTCCTCCTTGAAAAATACATACCTTGGGTTCACCCACAGCAACGATTTCAGTCGATCAGGATTCTTGAGTGTCCAAGCCTTTATGCCAGGCCATGAAGCGTCAGTAATTTCTGCGTGATCTAACAAATACCGGCCGATGCTTTGGTAGGGCTGTTCATTGGAGGCAGCGTAGACTACTTTTACCCATCTTTGAGATCCGTCAATTTCCGTGATATTTAAACGTCCAGATCCCTGTATCTGCAGAATTAATACATCAAGAGGGTCTGACATCCAAGCAATCTCCTGGCCCTTTAAGGCGTCTTGGACGATGGCGGAGGTCTCAATTTCTTGGCGGCTGAACCATTTTGAATGACTGGCTTTAACGTTCAAAATTTCTGCTGTAGGCGCGTAGAGCGGGATTTCGAATCCAACTTTTTTAATACGCGAGGCATTAAACACAGGCTCAAAATATCCTGTTAAAAGCCCTGATGAGTCTCCAGCGGCGTTAAGGATTTTGTAAGGCTGTAAATTGGTCATCAGAAAAAGCCTTTGCTCCGCCTCGTCCGCAATGCTTAAGGGTCTTAGTTGGGTGCATAAGCGCATGAAGACAGTAGTGGGTCTCTCGCATCCATGCAAAAGTGCAGCCCACACATCTGACATCGATTCGCTACTCCACCCCGGTAAATCATTCCAAGATGCGGCGATCCAAACTGGCTTTGCTTTATCCACATTGGTAGGTATTGGCCGAGCTTGATTCGGAGTTAAGCTATTAGGGGCCAGTGCAGGCACTGGGGCGTTTGATGGCTTTAAAGACTGTGCACTCGGTTTAGCAGTCAATGGGGGGGGTGAAGCGGGCGGCGGCGAGGAGCATCCGGCCAAAATCATCACCGCACCAAACAGTGATAAGACACCTACAATAGATTTTTGTTTTATGTCCATCTAATCATTTCAACCCAACAGGTCATTCATGTATTTGATTTTCTTAGAAGCCCTTGGCGCTGGTTTGATTTTAGTCCTCATTGTTTGGTGGACTATGTTTACTGGACGTCCTAAAGATAGGATTGAACCTGCTCTTGAGGATAAATCAGATGCTGTCGAATCTAAAAATTAAGTCAATCAAGTTTTCGATGTTCTAGCGCGGGTAATTCGAGTCTTACCCTGTCTAGCTCGACTTTATCGATATCAAATACTGCGCACCCAGAACCTGTGGCAAGCTCAGACATGACCTGTCCCCAGGGATTGACAATCATCGATTGCCCCCAGGTTTTTCTCAAATTTTCATGCTCCCCGCCCTGGGCGGCAGCAACAAGCCAGACTTGATTTTCAATAGCACGTGCTCTCAATAGTATTTCCCAGTGAGCAGCACCTGTTGTATGTGTGAAAGCACTTGGTACCAAAATCACGTCAACGCCCATGTCAACCAACGACCGATAAAGCTCAGGAAACCGCAGGTCATAACAAATACTGAGCCCAACACGCCAAGATTGCCCTGAATGACTGATCAAATCAAAACAGGCAGGTTTATTTCCCGCCACCAAAGTCTTGGACTCGTCGTATTGCTCTTTACCTTTTTTAAACTTAAATAAATGTATCTTGTCGTACCGAGCAACCAATTCACCCTGAGGGTTATAAACCAAAGTTGAGTTATACACTTTATCGTTGTCATCTGGAACACTCAAAGGTAACGTGCCGCCTACGATCCATATCCTGTGCTTTGCAGCTGCCTGGGCAAGCATCGACTGAATGGGTCCGCTTCCAAGATCTTCTTTTACAGCCAATTTATCTGTATCGACCGCGCCTAGGATGCAAAAATATTCAGGCAACACCACCAACTCCGCACCTTGCTCTACGGCTTGAAGAATAAGTAAACTGGCTGCTTCTAGATTGGCTTCACAACTTAGCCCGGAGACCATTTGAATGGCGGCAACTTTCATGGTCTGGTATTAGATTTATTGTCGTTTTTAAAATCGACTTTCCCGTCTATCTTGGTCACCTTAGGATCGCTCCAAGTTCCCTCAACTAGAAAATCTTTGGTGGTTGCCTGGGCAATTGGTTTCTTTAAGAAGTACTGTGCCAAATAAGTTGAAATTCCAATTACAGGGTTAATTGCAGCAACTACCAATGAGGCAGTACCAGCATCAATTTCAGGTATGACGATGACTTTCAAATTCTGAGTTTCGTTGCTAATGTCAGCTCTCCCCTCCATGAAGATGGCTGCGTTAACCCCTTTCATTTGCAGATTATTTGTTTTGGCAATACCGCTTTCTACGCTCACGTCTCCACGGAAGAAATCAAAGGCAAATCCATCGCTAAAAATATCTTTGAAATCTAACAAGAGTCTGCGAGGCAATGCTTGAAGATTTAAAACCCCTAAGAGTCTGCCTGCACCAGGCTCAGTTTTAAGGAAGGAACCCTTCTCTACATTGACATTGAAATGCCCCCCTAAGCTTGGATAATCCATCTGAATGGGCGAACCGAGCCATGAAATTTGTCCATTCAAGCGCCCTTTACCGCCAGACACAGCTCCTTTTGTGCCGAGTCGATCTAGTAAGAGTCCGGCATTGTCAATGTCAAGATAAAAATCAAGAACAGTTCTCTTAAGATTTTGATTTTTATTACCGTCTTTAACAAATGACCAAACGCCAGTGGCTTGAAATTTCCCCTCTGGAACAATTAAATTTAATTTATTAATCCGCCACTCCTTACCGCCATCAGCCAAAGGTTGATTCAGTGCTTCAATTTCGGCGCGCCCCAGTTTTTTGCCCTTCAACTCAAGCTCATCCACGATGATATCCAAAGCAGGCATGACCGTTTCTTTATTGTTCAGTAACGATTCAACGCTATCTAAGGCCGAGGGGGGTATAACCAATAGACTCATCCGCGCAAAAACCTTGGGAGGCGAACTAGAGTTTGCAAGTTTGTAATCTATTGCGCCTCGCGCTTCTGTGGAGTTGATATTCACATGCCACTGTCCACTTGGTTGCAGGTCTTGAAATACCGCATCCATTGCGACTTGATGAATAGAGCGCCCGGAGAAGAGTAATTCCGGCGTTTTAACTCTCAACACAGTAGGCGTCGAAGGAGTGGACATCAAAGCGCCAGTTGATGGTGCGCCATCTTTTCTCCCTGACTTTGAAGCATCCGAAGGCGCGCCAACATCTGCCAATACTCGCTCCCAAGCATCTGCATCGAGTTTGGGAACTTCTAGGCTCACAACATAACCGGGATCTAGGTTATTGGGTGCAGAAATACTAGAGGATGTGTTAATTCCAAACCAACCCCTGCTCTGATTAGCCGAAGTTACGCCCAAGGAACCGGGCTTGGATGGAGGAGGCGTGAAGTCTGTGACTAAATTAGCCACTCCTATTTGGCCCAAAGTGAGGATTGTTTTGAGGACTCGCGAGGGCAAAGGTGACGTTAAATTTACACTACCTTTAGTTCCCGCGGGTGACTGCGTCGAGAGAATAGTACTAATTTTTAATGGCAAAACAGTCTCGGCTTTCTTTGCCAAGGGAATTGGAAGTTGGCTGGACAGTCCTTGCAAGGTCGAGTTAAGTTCAAAGTCTAATTGCCCTTGCTTAAAAGTTAGGGAGGCTAGGTAGTTGGTTTGGCCAGACAAGTAACGTCCAACTTTTGCCATAACCGTCATCTCCTTGGCCTGTCGTAAACCTTCTGCAGTCACGGCTCCTTGAATTTTGATCACTGTAGATTCAGATTTATCGCTTGTAAACTTCAAGCCACCCTCCACCCTTGCATCTGAGCCCAATATTCGAGCCTTCACGCCAGACAAAGTGAAACCCGATTCATCAAAGCTTAGTGAACCGCGTACACGGTTCAAATTAGGCAAGCCAGGTACCAAAGTTAAATCGTTATTTGAGAATCCGAGGGAGCCGTTTACCTTTGCGTGAACCAAATCATTTAAAGGTAGGCTTAAATTCAAAGCATATTCCGAATCTGAAGGACCACTGGATTCTGCCTTTACTAAACTATTGTCCAAAAGGTCCCCAATTGCGCTGTTGTTGATGACTTTGATCACCTCTCCTAATGGACCCTTGCCACGCGCTTTGATATTGACGGTAGGCTTAGACAGATCTTGAATTTCAGCACTGACATCAGACCACTCTAGCCCAGGAGCAAGTGGTGAACTTAATTTTGTTGCGCCCTTTTTGATAAACAAGCTCTTTCTATCCAGGATCAATTCCCCATTCAAATGAGCAAGCTCAGGCCAGGGCTTGTTTAAACTGATTAATTTGGCGTCCGTTCCCTGCGTAGGTGCATACTGGTAAGTCAGATCTGCAATTTGTGAGCTGATGTGAAACTCGCCTTCACTTGGGTCTACAAAGGGAAATTTGTTCAGTGGCCCTTTGATTTTTAGTGTGCTATTTTTAATATAGCCTTTGGTGATTGATTTTTGTAAATATTGACGTACTTTAGCGTCTATTTTCATAGGCAAGTATCTATAAACTCGACTTGCATCGCCTTGTTGTACATTGACAATCAAATCAATGATGGAATTGTTACCAGCACCATTTGTCTGCGCTTTTTTGGGGATGGACCAATTCAATTCGAAATCACCCTTTGCATCTGCTGTAACAATGTTTGTTTTATTTATTTTTAAATTAAACAAATTTGCATCAGAAGTCCATTGAACATCTGCGCTTGCATGCACCAGAGGAACTACAGGCTCTTCTAGCCAATTCGCTAGAGTTATTGACCCGTTATCAACTGCAAGATTAGCATTGCCCCCTTTCGAATTGAAATCGAACTGAATCGCTGCATTATGAAAACCAGGTAATCCTCGCAGGAAATTTTCATCTGCATTTTGTAATCTCTCAAATGTGAAGTCCCTCAATTGACCCTTCAAGCTATATGCGCTCGCTTTTTGACCATCAAAGTCCCAAGCCATCTTAAAGCTGTTTAAGTCTCCAGCTAATTCGATATTTCTCAAATTTCGCACGAAATCAAAATCAATAGGAAGCGCCATTAACTGACTGATGATGGGCTTAATTGAAACCCCATCCGCCTCAATAATTCCGGAACCAGGCGACTGCATAGGAATCAAGAGTCCCCCGTTTAAAGCACTTTGGGCACCCTTAGTTAAACCGGGTACAGGCGTCCACGAGAGTGCAACTCGCCCGACCGACCAACGATTGCCGTCATTGGACACAAAACTTAGGTCTTGCGTTTTGAATTCATTCATCAAATCTTTTAGGCTCAGCTGGAAGCGACCATTTAGTTCTTTTAGCTGAATTTTTTGATTTTTGATGTCAAGTGCACTAAAGTACCCGCTTAGATACGGAAAGTTGACGTCGGTGGTGATTTGGGCAATTTTTCCGTTATGAACTTGTGACCAAATTCTTAACCAACCCGAACCCTCTTGTATCTCCCATGTCGAATGCTTAGGTAAATAATCATCAATAAGAGAGATATCTATATGTGGAAAATTAACTAAAGTAGTGCCACTCCATTCATTAAAATCACCCGCATGAGTAGAAAGCAAAGACTCTTTAAAGTTGGCTTGAAGGCTAAAGCGTTCACCTATTTCCTTTGGTGGTGTGGCTTCTAGTCGAAAATCATGCGACTTCAAACCGTTTAAGAAATAAACATCCAAATCACTAAACTGAGTTGCTTCTTTGGAGAGTTCTTCGTCAAGCCACAACACTGAAGCATGACGGACTTGAACATTAGGTTGAGAAAAAAACCAATCCAAACCCTTGCCGCTCGCCTTTGAGGCTGAGGATAAGCCAGCAACTCGGACTTGCCCTTGCTGGTTTTTGATAACAGAAAACACTGGGCTGTCCAAAACTATTTGATCAAATGAGAGACTCAAAATAGATCTGAAGGACAAATCTAATTTGATGATGGGCAATGATAAATTTTCTTGCTCTGCACGGTCATTAACTGATTGAATGTTTAAACCTGTTATCTGAAAAGAGGGAATTATTCGACTTGAATCTACCTCAATCTGATCGATTCGAACATCACTACCCAAGTACTCGGTACTTATTCGCTCTATGTCTGAGCGCCAATCCGAGACTCGGGGAACCACTACCCAATTCAACAGCGCTACTGATAAAGTTACAAGCAAGCTTGCGCCGACAACGACAACGATAATTGCGTTGGCCAATCTTTTTGACCACACCAGTCTCTCAACTGGATTCATAATGAGGTTAGAGAGCTTTTTAAACACAGCACATTGATTTTCTTAGCAAACGGGACAATCACTGCAAAAGCGCACGGAGATGTGTTTTAAAGAGCATTATCAAATTTTGTCCAATGATTTAACATGTCTAATCTTAAACATCCTGAAACTTCACCTACTCTATCAGGAGCTGAATACTCAAGATTCGTCAAACGTGTACGCGCCCGTTACGCTCCATTATCGGACAAACTTGAACCTGGAGCGTTCACAGATCAGATTTTAAATCGATCATATATTGCCTTATCTGATGACTTTCCTCAGCCTGGAGACACTTTAAGGGTTCTTCGACAGTTAGCCCTCGAACGAATTGCGACTTTGGACTGTGAGCAACAGCTAGAACTAGCTGAAGTTACGAAGATGATGACCGTTCTTGCTGAATGGGCCCTTACAAAAGCGTATGAGATTGCTTTTGAGGAGCTCTCGCATAAATTCGGCTCACCAATGTCCACCACGGGCCATCCAACTACTTTTTGGATTATCGGGATGGGCAAGCTGGGCGCATCTGAGCTCAACGTGTCAAGTGATATTGATCTGATTTATATCTACGATCAAGAAGGGGAGACTCAGCTCAAACAGGGCAAGACTGGCATCAGCAATCAAGAGTTTTATACGAAGCTGGTTCACCAAATTCAGCGCTTACTCGATACGGTGACGGAGCACGGACGGGTCTTTAGAATTGATTTGGCTCTTAGGCCCAACGGCATGTCAGGGCCGAGCGCGATGTGTCTAGAGGCCTTAGAGGAATACTTACAAAGTCAGGGTCGAGAATGGGAGCGCTTTGCTTGGCTCAAAAGCCGCGTAGTAGCACCCATTTCATATACTTCTTTGCCACGCGAGCTTTCTCAAATCGTTACGCCTTTTGTGTACAGGAAATACCTGGATTACCAGGTTTTTGACTCACTTAGGCATTTACACCAACAAATTAGAACCCAAGCTATAAAACTCGCGCTGGGACGCCCCGAGAGACTCAACGATATCAAACTGGGTAAAGGAGGCATTCGTGAAATCGAATTCATTACACAACTTTTACAAGTCGTTAGAGGAGGTCAGTTTCCAGAGTTGCGCGTTAGGCCCACACTTGTTGCAATCGATTTATTAGCCCAAACACGTCAAATGAGTGTAGAGAGCGCCACGCTTCTCAAAAATGCTTATATTTTTCTTCGGCGTCTTGAGCACAGAATACAGTACCTAGACGATCAACAGACTCATTTACTACCCAGCGAATCTTTGGATCTTCTATGGCTTTCGAATTCGATGGGTTATACGTCCACAAAGGAGTTACTGCATTCGCTTGAACTGCACCGATCGGCGGTTAGTTCCGAATTTAACTCTTTATTAGGCACATCTGAGCAGGAGTCCAAGCGCAATGACTCCGCTCGAATACTTAAAGAGTCAACGCCAAGTCAGTCCAATTCCTTGCTTGAGCAGTTTGAAGTAGGTGATTTGATACCGAATCACCCAGCGCTTAGAGCTCGCGTCCAAGGTCTCCTCAGTAACCCAAGAGCTCAAAACCTTAAAGATACTTCACAGGCGAAACTGTTGAGCTTGGTACAACAAACTGCACTTTGGGTTGCGCAAGATCCTTCCAAAGAAACAGGTGCGCTTAGGTGGTGCGATTGGATGGAGTTGTTGCTTAGACGAGAAAACTACTTATCACTGTTAATTGAACGTCCCGCCATTCATAGCAACTTGATCTACATACTTGGAGCATCGCGCTGGGCAAGTCTTTATTTGAATCAACATCCCGGAGTCATTGACGATTTAGCGGATTCTGAAATACTTTTACAAAGATTTAACCCTTCGCATTTTGAATCTACGCTAATCCAACGTATCGACGCTTTGGAGGCCGCAGATCCGAGGGATGAAGAGGCTGTTTTAAACCTGATGCGCAGGGCGCATCAGTCTGAGTTTTTTCTATGCCTAGCTCGCGATCTCTGCGACAAACTGAGCATGCAAGAATTAGCCGATGATTTAAGCGCTTTGGCCGATAGCGTCATCCACATCACAGCACAGGTCGTATGGAGGCGCATTAAAAATCCACACACACCAACTCCTTCATTTGGTATTGTTGGATACGGCAAATTAGGAGGTAAAGAATTAGCTTACGGAAGCGATCTAGATATCGTTTTTATATACGACGATCCTCACCCAAACGCAGCTGAAATTTACGCATTGTTCGCCCGCAAAATTATTCATTGGCTATCCGTTAAAACCATTTCCGGCGATCTTTACGAAATTGATACAGCCCTTAGACCCAACGGAAACTCTGGACTTTTGGTGACGCATTTTGATGGTTTCGAAAATTATCAGTTGCAAAGAGGCGCCAACGTAGCTTGGCTTTGGGAACACCAAGCCATGACAAGAGCCCGGGTCGTGTTAGGCAGTGAAGCGTTTACCCATCGATTCAACCAAATCCGGACTCAGGTTCTCACCACAAAGCGGGATTTAGACTCTCTTTGCGCAGAAGTGGTTAGTATGCGCAACAAATTAATTCAAGCGCATCCTGTAAAAGCTGAGCAATTTGATTTGAAATACAGCCCAGGGGGAATGATTGATGTAGAGTTTGCTGTTCAGTTTTTAGTATTAGCTTACAGCTACAAATTTCCTCAATTAACTGAAAATACAGGAAATATTGCACTACTCAATACTGCAAGCGCTCTAGGATTAATTTCTGGCGAACTTGCAAATCCTTGTATCAATGCATACAAGAACTATCGCCATGCGCAACATCTTGCAAGGCTTGATGATCGTAATTTGAAGTTCGATATGGATACTTTTGACGAAGATTCCCAGTGCGTACTAAAACTTTGGAAATCTATATTTCACCGCTAACAATGCGCACTTCTTTGAGTTTCAAGAGATACTGCCTCTTCAATTAGATTTAATTTAGAACGCCCGAATTTTTTGTACCAACTGAGTCGTTGAGTATCCTGCTACGAACGTTAAGGCTTTGGCTACCCCGCCGTAAGAGCGAACAAACTGCGCCTCTTTTAACTTATCCATATCGTAATCCCCGCCCTTAACCAAAATGTCTGGCCTTATGACTTGAATCAACTCCAGGGGTGTATCTTCATCAAAATAAGTCACCAAACTAACGGATTCGAGTGCTGCCAACACAGTGGCTCGGTCCTCTTGCTTGTTGAGCGGTCTATCGGGCCCTTTTCCTAGGCGTGCGGCTGATCGGTCGCTGTTGAGTCCGAGCACTAGGCTTGCACCCTCCTCGCGGGCCTGTGCAAGATAGGTAACGTGCCCCTTGTGCAAGACATCAAAGACCCCGTTGGTAAAAACAACGGGGCCTAATGCTCTAAGCCTCTTTAAGGAGTCTGTAAGCGAATCGTTAGCTACGATTTTGTTTAAAAAATTTAGAGAATTCACGAGGAAGTTGGTTGCGAAGGAAAGAATAAGTGGTTTGTCAGAGGAACAACCAGAATTTACAAATTAGGTCATAATTAAGCGCAACTGTTTAGGTTTAGCAAGTGCCACTAACTGAACCACTCTCAAAACATGTTGATTTTAGAGCCTATACAGGCAAAAGATTCCGACTTTTGCAATCATAAGGCGCAAATCGTTTGTGCACGGTACAACCCACTCTTTCATACACCTGAACTTCATTTCATGACCCATTCCCTTCGATCCAAGCTCCTACTGACAATCCATTCATCCGTTTTGACTGGTTTACTCTTAATCCTGCCGCTTGGTCCGCGATCTTGGGCCGCTACCGTATCTGATGACTCAAAGTCCAATTCCCAGCCACAACCTTTGTCACAAAATACGGGCCCCAGTCAATCTCCTGCATCTGCATCTGCATCTGCATGTCCAGCTATTTTGCAATACACAGTTGCTAGACTTCAGGACGAGAAACCTATCCCTTTGTGTCAATACGCTGGGCAAGTTGTACTGATTGTCAATACCGCTAGTTACTGTGGATTTACACCTCAATACAAAGGACTTGAGTCCTTGTACGATCAATACAAATCAAAGGGACTGGTGGTTCTGGGATTTCCATCCAACGACTTCTCGCAAGAGCCTGATAAAAATAGTCAAATCGCGGACTTTTGTGAAAACACTTTCGGGGTCAAGTTTCCCATGTTTGTGAAAACTTCAGTTAAAGGCGGCTCCGCTTCGCCACTGTTCAAACAACTTGCCCAAAGGACGCAAACTGCACCCAAGTGGAATTTCTATAAATATTTAATCAGTCGTGACGGTCAAACCATCAAAAGCTTTAATAGCTTGACAGCACCTGAAGACAAAGGGTTTATCGCCGAACTTGAAAAACAGTTAGCCATTAAAGCCCCCTAAAGAACTAATTGAGTGTATTGCTCCAGCCAATGCATTATTGCCTTAAATAATCACGAACCCGAATAGCACGGGTTCATTCATATTTAAATTTTTTGACTTCACTATGACTCACCGAATTGCCATTATCGGATCCGGCATCTCCGGACTCAGCGCAGCTTATTATTTGAACAAACATGAGGATGTGGAGGTCACTTTATTTGAAGCCAATGATTATTTTGGTGGCCATACACACACCGTGGACATTGAGGGCAAAACTTCTCACGGCATTCAAAGCTACCCTGTAGACACAGGATTTTTAGTTTTCAACGAACGTACCTATCCTAAACTCATCTCACTCTTCAAAGAGCTCAGTATTCCAACTGCATATTCGGATATGTCCTTTTCAGTGCAGGCCCCAAGGACTAGTACTACCACTTTAGAGTGGAGTGGTTCTTCTTTAAATACTGTGTTTGCGCAGCGAGAGAATTTGCTCAGCCCTTCGTTTCTTGGAATGCTAAAAGATATCCTGCGATTTAACCGCATGACCACTCACCTTGCTCAAGCCCCCCACTCTTTAGAAATGGAGGTGCCTCTTTACGAATTTTTGAAACATCACCAATTCAATTCTCAATTCATTAATTGGTACTTACTTCCGATGTTGGGATGCATTTGGAGTTGTCCCCCCGATCAAATGCTTTCTTTTCCTCTTGCAACAATGATCCGCTTTTGTCACAACCATGGACTTCTTCAGGTGACCAATCGACCTAAATGGTTCACCGTTGCTGGGGGGGCTAAGCAGTATGTATCTGCTATTGTTAGTCAATTAAAGCGAGCCTATTTGGATACGCCGGTTTTGGGTATTAAACGCAATGCAAAGACCGTCACAATCACCTCTTCCCGCGGAGAAGAGCAGTTTGATAAGCTTATTATTTCGACCCATGCAGACCAGGCTCTAAAAATGCTTGACGCCCCAACCAATGAGGAGTCGAGTTTGCTGAGCGCTTTTAAGTTTAAAGATAACATTGCAGTGCTTCATAAAGACGAAAAGATGCTTCCGTCGAAAAAAATAGCTTGGGCTGCGTGGAATTTTGAGAGTTCAAATCTACTCTCTGCATCCAAAGAGGTTCAACACAGTAAGGAAAATGGTGAGGGCAGTGTCTGTCTTCACTATTATTTAAACAAGCTCCAACCCACACCTTTTATTGAACCCATTGTGGTTTCTTTAAATCCAATACGTGACATCGATCCATCCAAAATTACTGCAACATTTAACTATTCGCACCCAATTTTTGACCTATCTACCGTCAAAGCTCAAAATCAAATTCATACCATTCAGGGAAGTTTGAATACCTGGTACGCAGGCGCATGGCTTGGGTATGGATTTCATGAAGACGGACTAAAAGCAGGTGAGACTGCAGCGAACAGTGTATTGGCCTCTTTGTTTACCCCAGGTAGCAACGCGTGAAAGTAGAGATCGGCTTTGGCCAAGTTCACCATCAAAGGTTTCGGCCTCGTCGTAATTCATTTACTTACTCCACATTTTTTCTCCTACTTCCCATGCGCTCACTGCGCCAGCCCGAGCGCGTTGCAGCGCTTAAAAGCGTATTAGGTTGGAACGCCAAGGGAGCATTAAGCTTTTATGACATTGATCACGGCGACGCCCGAACTCCCGAACAGGGAGGGAGTCTAGGGTGGTTTACTGATCTAATCAAGAGTGAGGGCATCGAAGGCGTCGACGGAGAAGTATGGCTGCATACTTATCCACGGGTTTGGGGGTTCGCATTTAAACCTGTCAGTTTTTGGTATGGCCATGCGTCTAATGGGGATTTAAGGGTCATAGTGGCTGAGGTCAACAACACCTTTGGTGAGCGTCATTTTTATTTAATTAAGCAACCCGTATATGCTCGTGATTTAGTTGCACATAAAGAGTTTCATGTTTCTCCCTTTTGTGAAATCCAGGGCCAATACCGTTTCCGCTTTTTACGCACAACCTCCTTGCCATCAAAACCCGCCCGAACCGTAGTTCGAATCGATTATGAAGATAGCGAAGGTTTGTTGATCCATACCAGTGTTAGCGGGACGCTTGAGGCTTTGAGCAGTTCGAGTCGGCGTAGGGCGTTGATTCATTACCCGCTCATGACACTGATGGTGGTTTATAGAATTCACTGGCAAGCTTTAAAACTTTGGTTTAAGAAAGTTCGCTTTCACTCAAAACCCAGCCCTCCGACTAAGGCCATTACCCCTAGTTTGTAGATCTGCCTGCAAAGTGGGGCAAAATCAATCTGCAATAGAACCTTTACTTTGTGTACAACTTTAACTTTTGTATTTTGATTTATGCTGGTATCTTCATCTGACACATCTCCCTCTATCGACATCTCTAGCATTCCTGGACCTGCTAGAAAGGTGCTGAAGATGCTCAAACACCTTGCATATGGGTGTTTAGACTTGACACTTCCCAACGGAATCAAGCTCAGTTTTGGTGAGACCCAGTCTTCTGAGCGCAGAACCAATTTGGTTGTGAAGAACTGGAATATGTTTCAAAATGCGCTCAAATCCGGAGATATTGGTTTTGCAGAGTCTTATATCGCATGCGAATGGGAGACGAACGACCTAACGCAGTTGATGGAGCTTTTCATTGCCAATAGGCGCGCTGTTGACAGAATCATTTACGGCACTTGGTTGGGCCGGTTGTACTATCAGATCAAGCACTGGAGTCGGCGAAACAACCGAACAAACAGCACCAAAAATATTCATGCGCATTATGATTTAGGGAATTCTTTTTACAGTTTATGGCTGGATGAGTCGATGACGTATTCATCCGCCCTTTATGAAACGTCTAAGAACATTCCTTTGGCGCAAGCCCAGCGCGCAAAAATCCAAAGAGCATGTCGTATGGTTGGATTAGAAAAGGGTAAGCCTCAAAAGGTACTGGAAATTGGTTGTGGCTGGGGCAGTTTAGCTGAAGTGGTTGTGAATGATTTTGAATCCCATCATACGGGCGTTACGCTTAGCCCCTCGCAATTAGATTATGCAAAAGCCCGCCTGGTAGGAAAAGGATTGAATGCCGATTTGCGACTCCAAGACTATAGAGACATTGAGGACCAAGCCTTCGATGCTATCTTGTCCATTGAGATGTTTGAAGCTGTGGGAAAGGAGTACTGGACCACTTATTTTAAAAATGTTAATCGTCTCTTAAAACCAGGTGGGCTCGCCTGTATTCAATCCATTGTGATAGATGATGGACTCTTTGATCAATACATCAAAGGTACGGACTTTATACAACAGTATATTTTTCCTGGAGGTTGTCTACCAAGCCCTTCTCGGTTCAAAACACTTGCACGCGCAAACGGTTTAGAGGTTGTAGACGAGTTTTGTTTTGGTCAAGATTACGCTGCAACACTAAAAGAGTGGAGGCGTGTGTTTAACGCTCAATCCAGTCAGGTTCGTAAACTTGGGTTTGATGAGGCGTTTATGAGAACGTGGGAGTTCTACCTTTGTTACTGCGAAGCAGGTTTTAATCAGCGAAATCTAGACGTTATTCAATTCACACTTAAAAAAATCGATGCCTAATTAAATTCAGTTAGGCTTATTAAAGAAGGCAACACTATGTTTACACGCAGAAGCTTAATGACGACTGGATTAGGATTGAGTTCCTCTACAGCCTTAGTTGCTATACAAGGTTGTGCTTCTCCAGGCATTGACGACTATGCAACACAGACTCCCACTCTTGACCTCAAGAGATATTTCAACGGTACGGTAGATGCCTGGGGGATTTTTACAGATAGATCCGGAAAAGTAGTTAAACGCTTCACTGTTGTTATGCACTGCTCATGGTCGGGAGAGGTGGGGACATTAGACGAGGACTTCACATACTCTGACGGCACCAAACAAAAACGCGTTTGGCAACTAACACACACCGGGAACAACAACTACACAGGCGTGGCCGGGGATGTAATAGGGGCGGCTTCAGGCGAGTGTCGGGGGAATACTTTTCACTGGAATTACACGCTTGCTTTGCCTGTGGATGGTAGCGTTTGGAACGTCCAATTTGATGATTGGATGTTTTTAATGAATGAGCGCATAATGCTTAACAAAGCCACAATGTCAAAGTTTGGTATTCGCTTAGGAGAGGTTACTTTATCCTTTACTAAGAGAGAGAGTTGACACCATGGCTAAATCTTTTAGTCCACCTATTTCTCAACCATACACTTCCTCAGGATTTGCAGCACCTTATGAATCCTCCCATCAAAGACTGGCGCAACATACACGCATGGATCATTGGTGCATCTAGCGGTATCGGGCTCTCCTTGGCTCAACAACTACACACACTGGGTGCTTACGTTAGCGTATCAGCCCGAAATGAAAGCCTTTTGAACGACTATGTCGCGGCTCACCCCAACACCCAGTCCTATGCCTTAGATGTTTCTCAGCCCTTTTTACTCGAGCATGCTTACAAAAGTTTGTCTAAGGATCGATCAATCGATTTGATTGTTTATTGCGCTGGACACTATAGTCCGATGCGGGCACAAGATTTCAACTTAGAGGAGGCTCGCAAGCACTTTGAGATTAATTATCTGGGAGCGCTTAATTTACTAGGCGCTTGTTTGCCCACGATAACGGCACAGGGTAAGGGACATATCAGCCTCATATCCAGTGTGGCTGGCTACTCAGGCCTGCCGAAAAGCCTGGCATACGGCCCGACCAAAGCTGCCTTAATTCATTTGGCCGAAGTTCTCTATTTAGATCTACATCCTCTTGGAATAGGGGTCAGCGTTGTCAACCCCGGATTTGTAGAGACGGGTCTAACAGCGCAAAACACTTTTCATATGCCCGCCTTAATTTCTGCTGACACAGCGGCACAGGAAATAATTTCCGGCTATACACGGGGTGAATTTGAGATTCACTTTCCCAAAAGATTCTCTCGTTTTTTAAAGCTATTGAGATTGCTTCCCTATAAGATTTATTTCCCCATCGTTAGTAGATTTACTGGGCTATAAGACAGTGAACCAACTCGCTGAATCATTTATTCAAGAGCTTTCTCAGTACTTTGAGGAACTCACGCCCAGTGGTCTAAATCAATTGAACAAATTTTATGCAAGCGATGCCACCTTCAAAGACCCCTTTAATTCTGTGGTAGGTTGCCAAGCTATTCAACACATTTTTCAGCATATGTTTGATACATTGGAGCAACCCAGGTTCGTGATTACCCACCAACTATTTGATGCGCATCAAGCCTTCATGTGTTGGGATTTTTTGTTTTCTTTAAAGTCATCACCCAAGTCCACATTCACGGTCAAAGGGAGTACACATCTTCTTTTGACACTCAACCAAGAGGGTCTTATCAAGATCACTTCTCACCGAGATTACTGGGATCCAGCGGAGGAGATTTATGAAAAGATTCCTGGCGTTGGCGCTGTATTCAGGTGGATTAAGACACGCTCAAGCGCCCCCCAACCCTAGAAATTATGGTCGCAAGTGTACTTGTCAGGCTGTTGACCTTACTCCGAGGTTTCTCAGGGCGCTGTATCTATAAAACTTTGTCTATGGCTTAGTTTTTCAAAGTAGGGGCCCAAATTGGGATGACTCTCACGCCAATTAATTTTTGGAAATCTAAAGTCAAGGTAACCCAAAGCACAACCCACCGCTATATCGGCCAAACTCAAATGATTGCCAACACAAAAGGGCTTGTCCCCTAAAGCCGAGCTGAATGAGTTTAGACAAGCATTCACCTTGTCCAATTGACGATCAATCCAGGCCTTAGAACGCTGCGCTTCGGTTCGACCTGCCCAGTGTTCCTCAAGCCTTGCCAAAATGCTTGCATCTAGCAGTCCATCCGACAAAGCTTCCCAAGTTTTAACTTCTGCTCGCTCCCGCCCAGACGGCGGTATCAGCTTACCCACTGGGGACAAAGTGTCCAGGTATTCCACTATCACTCGAGAGTCAAACAAAGCCTCGCCCCCCTCCATCACCAGACAAGGCACTTTGCCTAGCGGATTAGAGGACTGAATAGCTGTATCGCTGGACCAAACATCGTCGATCACAAATTCATAGTCAAGTTTTTTCTCGGCCATAACAATGCGCACTTTGCGCACATAGGGGCTTGATATTGTTCCAATGAGTTTCATCTTTTATCGTTCTAAAGTACTACCTTTATTTTAGTCCTTTCGTCTTGCGAGAAAACAACAACCCTCCCCTGCTGGCCCTAAAATCTAAGGATGACACAACACTCTATCTCTGCTTTATCCCCCCTTGACGGGCGCTATCACACTAAGTTAGCGAGCGTGCGCCCGCTGATGAGTGAAGAGGGATTTTTTAGATGCCGCGTTCAAGTTGAAATTACTTGGTTCATAGCCTTAAGTGATGCCGGCATGCCTGAATTTAAGCCCCTCAGCAAAGAGTCCAGAATTCAAATGCGAAATTGGGCAAAGGGGTTTAGTGCTTCTGATGCCTTGGCTATTAAAGAGATTGAGAAGACCACGAACCATGATGTCAAAGCAGTTGAGTATTGGCTTAAGAATCAATGCCAGCGAGCTGATCTGAGTGATAGCGTACGTGATGAGCTTACAAAAGCAAGTGAATTCATCCACTTTGCCTGTACCAGTGAGGATATTAACAATACCAGTCACGCACTGCAGCTTCGTACACTAAGAGATGAGGTCGTCTTAAAATACTTGGACCAACTCATTGCACAACTTAGCGAGATGGCACACCGCCTTGCGGGCCTACCCATGTTGAGTCGTACGCACGGACAGACCGCTAGCCCAACCACAGTTGGCAAAGAAATAGCTAACGTGGTCTCGCGCATCAAAAAATCCAAAGCTAAGATTGCACAAGTGCAAATCATGGCAAAAATGAATGGCGCCGTGGGCAATTACAACGCTCACATGGTCGCTTGGCCTGATTTTGATTGGCACGGGTTTAGTAAACGCGTTATCGAGTCTCCCACCCATCACACTGATGATTTAGCGTTCTTTGGACTGGGACTTCATCAGCAAGACTACACCATTCAAATTGAGCCACACGATTACATGGCTGAGTTGTTTGATGCCGTTGCCAGAACCAATACCATTTTGATTGATTGGTCTAGGGATGTTTGGGGGTACGTGTCTCTGGGCTACTTTAAACAAAAGTTAAAGGCAGGAGAAATTGGTTCATCAACCATGCCCCACAAAGTAAACCCTATCGATTTTGAGAATGCCGAGGGCAACTTGGGTTTGTCCAACGCTTTGCTCAACCATTTAAGCGCAAAACTCCCCATCAGCCGTTGGCAACGCGATCTAACCGACTCCACAGTGCTTCGCAATATGGGGGTGGCGATAGGATATGCAGTGCTTGCTTATCAATCACTGCTGGCAGGGCAAGCTAAACTTGAGGTTAATCCAGAGGCTATTGCTAAGGATTTAGACAACGCTTGGGAGGTGCTCGCAGAGCCCATTCAAACAGTGATGCGTCGCTTTGGGCTTGAGGGAGCATACGAACAACTCAAGGAGGCCACAAGGGGCAAGGTGATTGGCGCCTCAGATCTACACCCCTTAATTCAAAGTCTCAAAATTCCAAGCGCCGAAAAAGAAAGACTCTTACAACTGACACCTGCCCAGTACACGGGTTTAGCGGAACAATTGGCACTTAAGATCTAACGCCTAAACACAGCTATTGCGAGCTTACCTCGCACACCCCCTTTGGGGGGTCACTTGCCCCGAGTGTCCGATTCAGTGGCTCTCTCGGCATAGCGGTTAAAACGCCACGCCGTACCCTCTTGGGTGATTCTTTTCCAAACCATTCTCTTTTGCGGAGCAGGCAATTCCGTCCACTTTTGCACCTCCTCAAAGGTTCGCCCGCAGCCTTTGCAGATCGGGTCTCCTTGGCTTGTCGAGCAAATAGCGATGCACGGTGTATCGGGTGTGCTGTCATACCAAGCCATCCATGCTTGATAGGCTTGCTCGGGAAACCCCTTTACAGCTACTTCCTCCTCTTTAAAGTAAACCATCAATGCATAAACCTTGGCCAGCGAGCGGAGTTCTTTGGATAATGTCACACCGTCTGGAGAAGGTGTTAGATCTCTCCAGTAATTAATTGCGGCCTCAATGTCTGTAATGTGTATAGCACTCATGATTAGGGTTGGATGATAGCGTTTTAGTCTAGTTACCTCTGCGTGTAAGTTAAATAGACCTCATTTATTCGTTTTTTGGGGGAGGAGCTTCAACTCATTGAATTTAAGCTACTATCAAGGCATGATCAAAATATTTATCAAATGGTTTCTCAGCGCTGCAGCGCTTCTCGCACTCTCACGCTTTGATCAGGGTATTATTGTGAATGGGTTTAGCTCTGCGTTAGTGGCCTCTTTGGTGATCGGACTTCTTAATTTAGTAGTGCGTCCTGTCTTGTTAATTCTCACCCTCCCCGTAACAATTTTATCAATGGGTCTTTTCTTATTTGTCATCAATGCGTTTGTATTTTTGATGGCCTCATCCTTCTTAGAAGGCTTTGAAGTGATCGGTTTTGGTAACGCGCTAATTGGGTCTATTTTATATTCTTGCCTCGGTATTATTATTGATTCAGCGCTCGAGCGCTTGTTCCTTGCGCGCAGCCTCTAGATTTCTCAACCTCACATCAACGATGGATGCTTCAAACTGTGCCGTTGGATCGAGACCATTTTGACGAGCCATTTGACGCGTCAGGTCCTGGGCTGCTTTTAAGCGGTCAACTGCGGAGGCAAAGTCCCAGTGTGACGCCTGGGCCTCGGCATCAGCGCGTATCCCCCCAATGGTATTGCCACTTGCGAGCAGCGCCGCAGACATAAGCTCCCATGCCAGCGAATCTGCAGGGTGCTGTGCCAACCAAAGTTGCAAGCTATCCGTAACCAGTTTTGCGTCACTAACGGTGTGCGTTGCGTTTCGGTATTGACTGAGCATCAAGAGTTGTGCTCGCGACTTTGGCAAAGTCTGAATCAGGGTTGCGGCATCACTTGGATTCCCCTTTGCAGCCGCATACTCAGCCTTCAAAAAAATTAACAACTTTTGCGCAGCCATGTCTTTCACAACCAACGGCGCCATATCTTGCAAGTGTTTTTCTGCAAGCGCCCAGTTTTTCATATGAATCTCAGCAAGCGTTGCTGCATATAAGGTCGATAGCCAAAGAGGGGCGTTACTCTTTAACGCATTTATATTGCTGAGTCCGTTTGAGTTTGATGTGTTGGCTTGCGCGCTGAAAAAATGTTGCTCATCGGGCTCGGGATTCACCAAAACTTTTGCGCGAGCAGAGATCATGGCGTGCTCTAAGGACATAGTCTTGGGCTGGAATAGACTATTTACAGGCATACGTCCTTGCATATCCGCAATACGCTCACTTGTCAGTGGGTGACTTCGTAAATAAGGAAACCCTCCGTTGTCGTTGAGTCTTGAGGCTTGCTCTAGTTTTTGGAACATGGTCACAAAACCAACGGGGTCGTAACCGGCTTGCTCCATCACCGAGAAACCAACCCGGTCTGCCTCGCGTTCCATGTCTCTTGAGAAGTTTAGCTGTGTTTGCATTGCACCTGCTTGACCCCCCATAATCAGCGCGCCGGCAGCGTTTGGGCTCCTGCTTGCTGCGATCAGTCCCAGCAACATGGTCCCTAAAAACAAAGGCGTTTGCTGACCTTGTTTGGACATCATGCGCGCGATGTGCCTTTGAGAGATATGGCTTAACTCATGCCCCAAAACTGAGGCAAGTTCATCTCGGTTAGAGACGATCGAGATCAAACCTAAATGCACCCCCATAAAGCCACCCGGCAGGGCAAATGCGTTAACCGACTTGTCCCTGATGAGCAGTACCTCCCACGCAAACCGCTCACTCAGCTCTTGATTTAAGTAACCCTTATTTAAGGAGGTCTCCCTTAAAGAGCGCCAAATGGTGTCAACGTATTCAACCAATACCGGATCATCGACATAGTCGGGATCGTGCACTATTTCTCGCACAACGGACTGTCCAATTTTGAGCTCCTGCCCCAAAGTCATCTCCGTGTTCTCCCCTAAACTTGGGAGCCGTCCCGATGCATATTGCGCGTTGAGAGTTACACTGCTAAGGAGGAGAAAAATGCCAACACAGGTTGGCACCATTCTTTGTTTAAAGGTCCAGGGTTTCTTACAAGCAGTTGAGTTGAATTTATTCATCTTGCTTGCATATTACCCGAAAATAATTTATGAAGTTCCAATCATGTCTTTAACGCATTTCAACTCTCAAGGCGACGCTCATATGGTGGATGTGAGCAGTAAAGCGCATACTCACAGAAGGGCAGTTGCCCAAGGCACGGTAACGATGAGCGCGTCTACTTTTGAGATGATCTTGAACGGAAACGCCAAAAAGGGTGATGTCCTTGGAATCGCAAGAATTGCAGGCATCCAGGCCTCAAAGCGTACGAGTGATTTAATTCCACTTTGTCATCCAATTGCGTTAACACACGTCAGCGTATCCTTTGAAACCAAACCGCAAACCTCTCAAATCACTTGCACTGCGACTGCAGAGACGACTGGACCAACGGGGGTTGAGATGGAGGCGCTGACCGCCGTTCAAGTAGCGCTTTTAACAATTTACGATATGTGCAAGGCCGTTGACCGGGGTATGAGAATGGATAACATTCATTTGGCTGAGAAACTGGGTGGCAAATCAGGCCACTTTGTGGCCCAAAGCGCTTAAGACTCTGGGCTCGTATTTTGCGAAATGCCGTAGAACTAACGACAGTCACTCGTAACCAAATCCCCACTAAAGTCTGCTTTGGGAACAGTGGCAGATAGCGGAGCAAAGAGCTTAGATACGTCTGGCATGGTCTCATCCTTGAGAACACACACCCAGTTCAAACCGCCCTCGCTAATTTGTCCACTAGATCCTGATTCCGCTTGCGTTGGGCTGCCCTTTAACGGCACCCACAGCAGTGTCTGCGGATCCTTAGACAACCATAGGGTGACGACCACAGCTGCGCTGGTTGGATCTACGTAAACTGTCCAAGAGTGGTTCTCACCTGTTTTCTTTGCGTAGCCCTTGGCCCAATCCTTGGTCGTTCCTTCGGTGTCCGATTTCGCGTTTTCTGCTACAACTTGCCTGGCTTGACCGGCCTCAACCAATGCTTCCTTAACGTAGTGTTTTGATTGATGCTTGAGATAAGCGGAAGTCGCAACTGTCAACACCACACCCAGTAAACCCAGGATCAGCATGACTTGTATCAGAGTGAAGCCACGCTGGTTAGAGGGAGAGGATGTGGCTTGTTTCATATCTAAATTAAAGGCCATTAGAAAACTCTTAGCACTCAAAGCCCTAAGCGCCTCTTCGTAGGCGCTAGGGCTTGAGTTTTTTATATCATTGCTTTTAAGAGTTTTGCCATTTCAGAGGGATTGCGTGTGACTTTAAATCCGCACTCTTCCATAATTTGGAGCTTTGCATCTGCCGTATCCTCACCACCGGAGATGAGAGCGCCTGCGTGACCCATGCGCTTGCCGGCAGGGGCCGTAACGCCTGCGATAAACCCAACAATTGGTTTTTTCATATTCGCTTTGCACCAACGAGCCGCCTCAGCCTCGTCAGGCCCACCGATTTCACCAATCATGATGACCGCATCCGTATCTGGATCGTCGTTAAAAGCCTTCATCACATCAATATGCTTGAGACCGTTGATTGGGTCACCACCAATACCCACGGCGCTGGACTGTCCAAGTCCAATCTCAGTCAGTTGTGCTACTGCCTCATAAGTCAAAGTTCCGGAGCGAGATACAACGCCGATTCTGCCTTTACGGTGAATGTGTCCTGGCATGATCCCAATTTTGATTTCATCAGGCGTGATCAAACCGGGGCAGTTAGGGCCAAGGAGCAGAGTTCTTTTACCGCCAGCGGCCTCTTTAGCCTTCATTTTATTTCGCACCTCTAACATATCGCGCACTGGGATACCTTCGGTGATGCAGATTGCAAAGTCAAGATCGGCTTCTACGGCTTCCCAAATTGCGGCTGCAGCACCGGCTGGGGGCACGTAAATAACAGATACGGTTGCACCAGTTTGATGAGCAGCCTCTTTAACCGTCGCATAGATTGGAATATTAAAGATAGATTCGCCCGCTTTTTTGGGATTAACACCCGCAACGAAACAATTCTTACCGTTGGCGTATTCTTGGCATTTCTCTGTGTGAAACTGACCCGTCTTACCTGTAATACCTTGTGTAATAACTTTTGTATTTTTATTGATATAAATAGACATACTAATTTTCCTTTGGGTCAGTTCAATGCGGCCACGACCTTTTGAGCCGCTTCTGCCATCGTGTCAGCGCTGATGATGGGAAGTCCAGAGTCAGCTAACATTTTTTTGCCCAAATCTTCGTTTGTGCCTTTCATGCGAACCACAAGTGGAACACTCAAGTTCACAGCCTTACAAGCCGTAATCACGCCATTAGCGATGGTGTCACATTTCATAATTCCACCAAAGATATTAACCAAAATGGCTTTGACCTTTGGATTCTTTAACATGATCTTAAATGCCTCGGTGACTTTCTCGGGCGTTGCTCCGCCCCCCACGTCCAGGAAGTTCGCTGGCTCAGCGCCAAACAGTTTGATCGTATCCATTGTCGCCATGGCAAGACCTGCACCGTTTACCAAACAACCTATGTTGCCGTCTAAACTAATGTAGGCCAAGTCAAATTTAGAAGCTTCAATCTCAGCTGGGTCTTCCTCATCCAAGTCTCTGTAGGCGACGATTTCAGGGTGACGGAACAAAGCATTGGGATCAAAGTTGAATTTAGCGTCTAACGCCTTAATTCCTCCGTTGCCCTCAAGAATCAATGGGTTGATCTCAGCCAAAGAAGAATCTGTCTCTTGATAGCAAGCGTACAGCTTTTTGAACACATCTACTGCCTGTTCGGTGGAACCAGCCGGTACGCCGATGCTTTTTGCTACTGAATTGGCTTGTTCATTCGTTAACCCAACCATAGGGTCAATAAAAACTTTTACAATTTTCTCTGGTGTACTGTGTGCGACTTCTTCAATATCCATTCCACCCTCTGAAGAGGCCATTAAAGCCACTTTTTGTGAGGCACGGTCTGTGACCAAAGATACGTAATATTCTTTTTTAATGTCTGCACCGTCTTCAATGAGCAGGCGACGAACTTTTTGCCCCAAGGGACCTGTTTGGTGCGTAATGAGTTGCATTCCCAAAATCTCACCGGCCAGTTTCTTAACTTCATCGATGGAGCGGGCTAACTTGACGCCCCCGCCCTTACCCCGGCCTCCTGCATGAATTTGAGCTTTAACCACCCAAACCGGTCCACCGAGTTTTTGGGCCGCCTCTACAGCCTCTTGAACGGTAAAAGCCGGAATTCCTCGGGGAACGGGAACGCCAAAGTTACGCAGGATTTCCTTGCCTTGGTACTCATGTATCTTCATAATAGTGTTAAATCAATGTTAATGACCGGTCATTGCAGGGCGATAATAACCCCGCACCGAGACTTTGCCGTGTTGAAATGTATCATGGTGCGGTGCACAATTCTTTGATCTACCTCAGTTTTTATGTTTTTTTTGGCTCCCATTTCCTTGTAAAGCGATAAAAAGTGCTACTTTAGAAAGCGATCACTAAAATGTTCAAAATATTTATCGACGGGGAAGCTGGCACCACTGGCCTGCAGATTCGGGACAGACTGAAATCGATGCCCGAAGTCGAAGTTGTCTCGATTGCGCCCGAACTGCGCAAGGACAATTCGGCCAAACAAAGGATTATTCAAGATGTAGATTTAGTTATCCTTTGTTTGCACGACGAAGCATCTATTGAATCTGTGGGGTTGATCGACTCGCTCAACGGACATAAACCTAAAGTGTTGGATGCGTCAACGGCTTACAGAACGCACCCAGAGTGGACCTACGGTTTTGCAGAATTGAGTTCTGATCAGGCAAACTTGATCCGCCAAAGTTCGAAAGTATCCAACCCAGGATGCTATGCAAGCGGGGCTATTGCGCTCATTCACCCCCTGGTTAAGAGTGGTTTATTGGCACCTAACTCCCCTCTTTGCTTACCCAGTGTAAGCGGCTATTCAGGTGGTGGGCGCGCCATGATTGAGGAGTTTGAGTCCTCCCCCACTCCTCGATTTGAGGCCTATGCACTTGGACTTACACACAAGCATTTGCCGGAAATTATGAAGTACACAGGGCTTGAAACACCCCCGATTTTCGTGCCAAGTGTGGCAAGCTTTCCGCAGGGGATGCTGGTTCAACTCCCCTTGCACCTGGATTACTTAAAACCCTCAACCAGTCCCCAAGATATACATGATGCGTTGCAAGAGCACTACGCAAAGGTTTGCTCACAAAGCGAGCCCATAATCAGTGTGCACTGGGGTAATCCAACAACCAAGTTAAGTGCAACTGCACTCGTTGGCTCTGATCGAATGGCGATTCATGTATTCGCAAACAAGGACAAACACCAAGCTGTTCTTTTCGCTCAATTTGACAACCTTGGCAAGGGGGCAAGTGGTGCAGCGGTTCAAAATTTAAAACTCATGCTAAATGTTCAGTCTTGATTTTTAAGATTAATTGACCTCAAAATCTCCCGCCAGTCCTGCGAATTCGTCATCGGCATCATCGCTTAAATTCGTTCCCTGATTGTGTTTTTTTGCTACTGCGCTTAATACTTGAATCACTACAGACGGAGCAAATCCCCGCGACATCAAAAACCGCATCTGCTTTGCTCTCTCGCCAGCGTCGAGTGCGGGTGTTTTGAATTTTTTTAGCCACACCATTTTTGCCCGCTCTGCCTCTGTTTCCTTTAACTCTTTTACGGCTTGGGCGACTGCTGGCGCGGCTAGGCCTTTGTCCTGTAATTCACGCGCGATTCTTGAGTAGCCTAATTTCGGAGATCGTCTATAAACCACGGACTCGAGTACGCGCTGCTCGTTAATGAACCCCTTGGCTTGCAACCACTCCAGTGTCTGCGCCAATTCCTCTTCACTTTGAGCATGCGACTTGAGTTTTTGGGCTAATTCGTGCCTTGAATGCTCACGGTTTGAAAGCAAGCGAAGGGCCCGTCCTTTTAAAGACGGACCCATTAACGTCGCTCTCTATTGAGGTTTGAGACTTGCATCAAAAGGGGGTGTTACGCGTCTAAGACTTCTTCGTCTTTAGCGCTTGCACTGGCTAACGCATCAGCCGCCTCTTTTGCGGCTTTTGCTTTTGCTGCGCGGCCCTTAGGCTCTCGAACTTCCTTGGCGTGCGGGGTTGCTACGTCATCGGATTCGTCTTGCTCACCAAATCCAGTTACTGGTTCCAACAAGAGCGGCACGCCCAAGGATTCCCTTACCTTGTTTTCAATCTCAAACGCGAGCTCTGGATTTTCACGTAGGAATTCGCGCGCATTATCTCGCCCTTGTCCAATCTTTTCGCCGTTATAGGCATACCAAGCGCCTGATTTTTCAACAATCCGTGCAGCCACACCCAAATCGATAATTTCGCCGTGACGACTAATGCCCTCACCAAACAAAATATCAAACTCAGCTGTTTTAAAAGGAGGTGCTACTTTATTTTTTACAACCTTCACTTTTGTTTCGTTACCAACTGCATCTTCTCCGCGCTTGATCGTACCGGTCCGCCTAATATCTAAGCGAACTGAGGCATAAAATTTCAATGCATTTCCACCCGTTGTCGTTTCTGGACTACCGAACATCACACCGATTTTCATACGAATTTGATTAATGAAAATTACAGTGCAATTGGTCTTTTTAATACTGGCTGTGAGCTTTCTAAGTGCTTGACTCATCAAACGCGCTTGCAAACCTGGTAATGAATCCCCCATCTCGCCTTCAATTTCTGCGCGCGGGGTCAAAGCAGCTACGGAGTCAACCACCACTAAATCTACTGCCCCTGAGCGCACCAAGCTATCCACAATCTCAAGCGCTTGCTCGCCCGTATCAGGCTGACTGATCAACAATTCTTGTAAATTAACACCCAACTTTTGAGCATACTGCACATCCAGAGCATGCTCTGCATCCACGAACGCACAAGTACCCGCTTGCCTTTGCATCTCGGCGATGACTTGCAATGTCAATGTTGTTTTGCCCGATGACTCTGGTCCATAGATTTCAATCACTCGTCCCCGGGGAAGACCACCCACACCAAGGGCCACATCCAAACCAAGGGAGCCCGTGGAGACGACTTGAATATCCTCAATCACCTCACCTTCGCCCAGACGCATGATGGTTCCTTTACCAAATTGCTTCTCAATTTGAGCTAATGCGGCCTGTAATGCCTTGCCTTTTTCTCCTGTTGGAGCTGCGCCCTTTGTTGCTGATTCCATGATGCTTCCTTTTAGTTGTGAACGTATTTGGTGAGATCACTCAGTGCTGTATATTTCAACAGACTGGATGCCTAGGCAGTACTTTATCTCAATTTATACACTTCAATCAAAGAATTTTTAGTCAATTTACTTTACTATATCGATTATGAAACAACTTCGCACACATCAAGATTGGCGCCAAGTCCATTTAGGCAGGTTGCTAGGAGAGGCGATGCGTCGCTTTGATGAGCGTGTTTTGCATCTCATGTCTCACGATACGGACGTGCCGCTAGCGCTTTCAAATTTGGCGGCTCGACACAAAATTAGCGCAGCACATATTCACATAACCCGTCACCTCGCACTCGAAGGCTCTCGGTTAACCGATTTAGCCCAAAGTGCAGGAGTCACCAAGCAGGGCATGGGCGAGTTGGTCAATCAATGTGCAGCTTGGGGACTCGTGGAACGCACCGATGATCCTCGGGACACGCGCGCCAAAATCATTCGGTTCACAGACATCGGACTTAGTTGGCTTAAAGCATTCGAGCGAGCCATTCGCACCACGGAGCAAGAATTTCATTCCGAAGTAGGCGATGAGGTGGCAACTGTCACTGAGCTTGCGTTAGAGGTCTATACACAAGAGCTCACCCAACCCAAACGCATCCCTTAGATAAGTATTTGTGCTTGTCAGCAGAAATCGGCCTTAGTGATTATTTATTAGGGGTAGTGATTCCTTGCGCCGGTCCAGCTCCACCGTCCTGAATGAGCCGCACCGAATCGGCATTTAATTCCTCAAGCGCGCGCAGGGGCTGTTGAGGGGGTTTATGAGTCCAAATTTGTTCTTGCAAAAACCCACTAGCCCAGCTCCAAATCACCAAGTTGACTGCAATCCAAAAAAGGGGCCAAAAATATCTTGATTTTTTCATTCGCTATATGGACGTCATTTCAAATCAGTGTCAAAACCACCTAACTCTAACAAACTAACTTCATCGCTTATGACCGGCACGACACCCGCGCTCGTTTGAATAAGTAACTCGCCGCGTGAATTGACACCACATGCACGCCCAACAACACCATTACTCATAGTAACTTGTTGATTAAAAAGTATGTCATAGGCTGAATACTCCTGTTTAAACGAGGAAAATCCTCCCTCTTGGAAGCGCATCACACCCTCAATAATCCCAGGTACCGCGCTCAACAAGACAGAAGCGGGACGGCTCTTAGGATCAACATCGCACAACCCCGCAGCAGCTCTTTTTAAATCCACCCCGCGGGGTGCAACTAAATTGATCCCCACTCCAATCACGCAGTAACGCGAGTAAGGGCCCGCGACGCTGGGCGCTGTTGACACAGCAGATTCAATCAATATCCCACCTAGTTTGCGCGCGGTATGAGGGTCTCCTAGACCTAGCCAAAGATCGTTGGGCCACTTCAGTCCAACGCCGTAGTGCTGGTGAGGGTCTAGCGCCTGCAATATACCCAAACCCACTGCGAGCGAAAATCCACTCCAGTCTTGAATGGAGAGGTTTAGCCCAATGGAGAATGTAAGGCAGTCACCTGGATTGGCATACCAAACTCTTCCGAGACGCCCTTTGCCTGCGGTTTGTTCTTCAGCAATCAACAGCAAGGGTTCCAAAAAACCATTCTTCGAGCGCCGCATCAATTCACTGTTGGTCGAGTCAATGCTGGGTAAGACCTCTGCGCTAAAGCCTGGAATTTTAGACCCTATAGTTGCGCAAAGCTCATCTAATGGCCAATCCATCAATGACTCTTTTATTTTTTGGTTTTGGGCGAGAGCAGAGTGCCGCGGCATTGCTTGGCACCACACCAACACGGATACTGAGCTTTAAGCTTTGCCGTGTAGGGCTCATCAATTGTCAACCCGTAATCGTAGGTAAGCTCCTCGCCAGCCTTTATTTTTTTAATTGACTTGATAAACACTTCGTCACCAATTTCATCGGCCTCGCAGTTAGGAGAACACGAGTGGTTGATCCAGCGCGACGAATTTCCACCGTGCAGTGCATCGATCACGTGCTTGTCGTTGATGTGAAAATAGAATGTGTGATTTGGATCTTTCGGGTTGTGAGGATGCCTGCGCTCAGCGGTCTTCCAGGTAATAATCTCACCGACATATTGAATGATATGTTCACCTTTGGGTATGTCTTGAACCGCAAAAACTCCCTTGCCATGAACGCCTGAGCGCCTGACTTGGATGCGCCGTCCTGACAATTTTCCCGCCTCTTTTTTGATCACCATAAAAACTCGTTAAGATTAGACATGCACAAATTTACACAATTGCGAGCAATAATCTCGCATTGTAGGATCAACCTTAGGCCTCAAAACCTATTTAGATCGCTAAACCTGAATTTCAATTTGAGGAAAATACACGAATGAGTAAGACTTTGGTTATTGCCGAAAAGCCCTCTGTTGCTCAAGACATTGTCAAAGCTTTAACGCCGCAATCTGGCAAATTTGAAAAGCACGATGATCACTTTGAAAACGACCGATACGTAGTCACCAGCGCTGTAGGTCACTTACTGGAAATCCAAGCGCCCGAAGATTTTGAAGTCAAACGCGGTAAGTGGAGTTTTGCTAATTTGCCCGTCATACCACCGTATTTTGATTTAAAGCCCGTAGAGAAAACAAAATCGCGACTGAACGCAGTCGTCAAACTAGCCAAGCGCAAAGATATCTCAAACCTCGTTAACGCATGTGACGCGGGTAGAGAGGGAGAGCTGATTTTTCGTTTAATTGAACAGTTTGCAGGTGGTAAAAAAGCCTTGGACAAAACAGTTTCTCGACTTTGGCTTCAAAGCATGACGCCACAAGCCATTCGGGACGGCTTTGACAAATTGAGAACCAACCAGCAAATGCAAGGACTCGCAGACGCTGCCCGCTGTCGCTCAGAAGCAGATTGGTTGGTCGGCATCAACGGCACTAGAGCCTTTACTGCATTTAACTCTAGGGACGGGGGATTCTTCCTAACTACGGTGGGTCGCGTGCAAACCCCAACGCTCAGCGTTGTCGTGGAACGTGAAGAGCTCATTAGAAAGTTTGTGAGTCGTGACTTTTGGGAGATCCACGCCTCATTCAAAGCCAAAGCCGGCTCTTACAGTGGCAAATGGTTTTCTCCTGATCACAAAAAAGATGAGGTCGACTCTGAGAAAAAAGCGGACCGGGTCTGGACCGAGGCCGCTGCGCTCAATATTTCATCTCATTTGCAAGGCAAGACCGCAACGGTTACCGAAGAAAGCTCTCCGTCCAACAAAGGTAGTCCAGGGCTATTTGATTTGACCTCTCTACAACGAGAGGCCAATGGGCGTTTTGGCTTTTCTGCCAAAACAACCCTTGCACTTGCACAAAGCCTCTACGAGAGGCACAAGGCATTGACCTACCCTAGGACAGACTCTAGGCACCTTCCTGAGGACTATTTAGCAACTGTGCATTCAACGTTTGAGATGATCGCCAGCAGCTCGATGCAGCACTTGGCCCCTTATGCCAAAATTGCAATTGATAAAAAATACATCAAACCTTCAAAGAAGGTTTTTGACAACGCAAAGGTCAGTGATCACTTTGCGATTATTCCCACACTAGAAGCACCCAGCGGGCTCTCAGAGGCTGAGCAAAAGCTCTATGACCTCGTGGTCCGCCGCTTCTTAGGTGCTTTTTATCCGCCAGCTGAATTTCTAATTACCACACGCATCAGTAAGGTTGAGCACGACGGAGTTGTTCATCACTTTAAAACCGAAGGGAAAATTTTAGTCAATCCTGGTTGGCAAGCCATTTTCGGAAAAGAAGCTCAAGACGAGGACGACAAAGAAGCTGGACTGGTCGTACTCCAACCCAACGAGAAACCGTCGGTTGAAAGCATAGAGCCTAAGCCCCTCAAAACAAGGCCCCCAGCTCGGTACACAGAAGCCACCCTTTTAGGTGCTATGGAGGGAGCAGGGAAATTGGTAGAAGATGAGGATCTTCGTGAGGCCATGATGGAAAAAGGCCTTGGTACCCCGGCCACCCGCGCTGCCATTATTGAGGGCTTGTTGAATGAGAAATATATTATCCGGGATGCTCGGGAACTAATCCCGACCGCAAAGTCCTTTCAACTCATGACACTCCTAAGAGGGCTCGGCGTTGAGGAGCTATCTCACCCAACGCTCACGGGTGAATGGGAGCATAAATTAGCCTTAATTGAACAAGGCAAACTCTCTCGAGATCATTTCATGAAAGAAATTGCTGAGATGACTCAGCATATTGTCAAAAAGGCCAAGGAATACGACCGAGACACGATCCCGGGGGACTACGCCACTTTGGAAACGCCCTGCCCCAATTGCGGTGGTGTAGTCAAGGAGAACTACAGAAGGTATAGCTGTTGTGGCAAAACGGGCGACGCTGAAGGGTGCGGCTTTTCATTTGGCAAAACCCCAGGCGGACGTACTTTTGAGGCAAGTGAGGTTGAGCAGTTTCTTGCAAACAAGAAAATTGGTCCGCTTGAAGGTTTTCGTTCAAAAGCGGGCTGGCCTTTCACAGCAGAAATCGCTTTGAAGTTCAATGAGGAAGAAAAGAACTGGAAGTTGGAATTTGATTTCGGTGAAGATAAAAATGCCGAAACAGGTGAGATCGTCAGTTTTGAAGGATCTGAATCGCTAGGCGCCTGCCCCAAATGCAGTTCTGCTGTGTTTGAGCGAGGCAGCAATTATGTTTGCTCCAAAAGCGTCCCAACCCTTGAACAACCCACGCCGAGTTGTGACTTTAAGAGTGGCAAGATAGTGCTCCAACAACCGATCGACTTGGATCAGTTCCGCAAATTATTGACTACTGGTAAAACAGATCTCTTAGATAAATTTGTTTCCATGAGAACAAGAAGATCTTTTAAAGCTTACCTGGCCTGGGATCCGGAGGCGGGCAAAGTAAGCTTTGCCTTTGAACCACGTAACAGTAAATATCCCCCAAGAAAGACGAGTGCACAACGAGTAACGGCTGGCGGCGCACAGGCCAAAACTACTGGAAAATCTCCAAAAGGGGCAAAATCCAAAGCGCCGACCAAAACAGTAAAAGCCAAGACTCCTCGCAAAGTCAGCGCCCCAGGATCTGCTCCAAGCCAGGCATTGGCCGCAGTTATTGGCCCAGAAGCCGTACCCAGAACAGAGGTCATCAAAAAACTCTGGGATTACATTAAGGCTAATAACCTTCAAGATCCAGCCAACAAGCGCAATATTCTTGCAGATGGCAAATTAAGGGAAGTTTTTGGCAAAGATTCAGTCACCATGTTCGAGCTTGCAGGGATTGTTGGCAAACATTTGATACCTATTGCGTAAAACCCGTCGTTTAAATTTTCACTCAGTCAAGCTTACAATCGATGGTTTGCTCTAAAAGGGCTGGCTGGGTCGTACCTTTGTCAGAACCCCAATTGTTTTTATCTACATTCAGGCTTACAAAGCCACATTAGGAGTTCGCTGTGTTAATTTCTTCCGCCTATGCTCAAACTGCTCCCGCTGCCGCACCTGCTAGTGGCGATTTAAGCTCCTCATTGATGAGCATGTTGCCTTTGCTGTTGATGTTCGTTGTTCTGTACTTTGTAATGATTCGTCCTCAAATGAAGCGCCAAAAAGAACACAAAACAATGCTGGACTCTCTTGCTAAGGGTGATGAAGTAGCAACCTCTGGCGGCCTATTAGGCAAAGTTACCCAACTCTCTGAACAGCAACTCAGTTTGGAGATCGCATCTGGAGTTGTTGTTCAAATGCAAAGAAGTGCAGTTATCCAAGTGCTGCCCAAAGGCTCTCTAAAGTAATCCTGCCATGCTTGCTGTTTATTTCTAAGCGGGCATACCAGGAATTCGTTATGCCTTTCATAAAGCAAGCACGTCAAAACTTCAAACGGGGTGTGGTCCAAGTATTTTGACTTGCTCACCCACTCTTTATTGTGCAAGAGGCTTTTAAATAAAATGTCCACCTTTGATTCACGCCCAAATTTCGTTGCTCCAAGCAATAAAGAAAGTAGTTGAATGCCTATTGGACTCAAGTGAGCCCTCAAAAGATCGTTGCACACCTTAATACAAATATATTGATATGAACCGATATCCTCTTTGGAAATACATAGTTATTCTTGTCGCTCTTTTGGTGGGTAGCTTGTACACGCTTCCCAATTTCTTTGGAGAGTCACCGGCAGTTCAAATTTCTGCATCCAAATCAATTTTTACTGTCGACGCAGCAGTTCAGGCTTCGGTTCAAGAAGCTCTAAATAAAGCAGGGCTTACTCCAGCGTCTTCTAGTTTGGAGGTAGGGCATTCGCTCAAAGTAGGGTTTGAACGCACGGAAGATCAATTGAGAGCCAAAGAGTTGATTCAAAAAACCATCAACAGTGATCTTGACAATCCCTCCTTCATCGTTGCCCTGAACTTGATTCCTCGCTCCCCCACTTGGCTATCAAATTTACACGCTTATCCAATGTACTTAGGTTTGGACCTTCGCGGTGGTGTGCACTTTATGCTCCAAGTCGATATGGCCGCAGCGTTGACAAAAAGAGCTGACTCTTTGGCTGGAGATATAAGAAGCCAATTGAGAGAGAAAAATATCAGACACAGCGGGATCACCCGCGATGGCCAAGCGATAGATATTGCATTTAGAGATAAAGAAACTTTAGACCTAGCCGCTGCTCTCATCAAAGATCAATTTGCAGAATTACAGACTGTTGCAGTTCCTCAAAACGGTGAGTTAAAGTTACATGCAACATTGCTGGCGCAAGCGGCTAAAAAAATTCAAGAGCAAGCTCTGAAACAAAACATTACAACCCTGCACAACCGAATCAATGAGCTAGGCGTATCTGAACCGGTTATCCAACAACAAGGCATCGACCGTATCGTTGTTCAATTACCCGGGGTACAAGACACAGCTAAAGCGAAAGATATTTTAGGCAGAACAGCCACATTGGAAGTCCGCTTGGTCGATGAAAGCGCAGAGGCCCGCAGCGCTGAATTAAGCAACGGTTTGGTCCCCTTTGGCAGTGAACGATTCAATGATAGAGGCGGCGTAGCAGTTGTTGTTAAAAAACAAGTTCTTTTGACCGGAGAGAACTTAACAGATGCTCAACCCGGATTTGACAATCAAACGCAAGAAGCTGCAGTGCACCTGACGCTGGATGCGAAAGGCGCAAGAATATTTAGAGATGTAACGCGTGAAAACGTCGGTAAACGAATGGCTATTTTGCTGTTTGAAAAAGGCAAGGGCGAAGTCGTTACAGCGCCTGTCATTCGTTCAGAGATTGGCGGGGGACGTGTTCAAATTTCGGGGCACATGAATACAGTTGAGGCAAACGATACAGCACTTTTGTTGAGGGCTGGTTCACTTGCAGCACCAATGGAGATTATTGAAGAAAGAACCATCGGTCCGAGCCTTGGTGCTGAAAATATTGCCAAAGGTTTTGACAGTGTTACTTGGGGCTTTGTAGCTGTCGCCGCTTTCATGTGTATTTATTACATGCTTTTCGGCGTTTTCTCAAGTGTTGCATTAGCAATTAACCTCCTGTTACTGGTGGCCATTTTGTCAATGCTTCAAGCAACGCTTACCCTCCCCGGTATGGCGGCTATGGCGCTTGTGCTGGGTATGGCCATTGACGCAAACGTATTGATCAACGAGCGGGTAAGAGAGGAGCTGAGAAACGGAGCGCCCCCGCAAACTGCAATCAACAACGGCTATGAACGCGCATGGTCGACTATATTAGACTCCAACGTCACTACGCTCATTGCTGGTCTTGCGTTGCTTGCATTTGGCTCTGGCCCCGTCAGAGGTTTTGCAGTGGTGCACTGCTTGGGTATCATGACCAGCATGTTCTCCGCAGTCTTTTTCTCCAGAGGTTTGGTTAACCTTTGGTACGGGCACGTTCAACGCCTACAAAAAGTCTCAATTGGCACCGTTTGGCGTCCTAGCAACAGCCAGGCTAGCTCTTCTACAGATTTGAAATAAAGGAGATTCGATCATGGAATTTTTCAAACTCCGACGCGACATTCCTTTCATGCGCCATGCGTTGGCTTTCAACGCTGTGTCCTTCATCACCTTTTTAGCTGCTATATTTTTCTTATTTAGCAAAGGCTTACACCTCTCGGTAGAGTTTACGGGAGGTACATTGGTTGAGGTTCACTTCGCACAAAGCGTTGATTTGGATGATCTTCGCGCTCGCATCAATACGCTTGGCTACCGCGACGTTCAAGTTCAAAACTTTGGGTCGACTCAGGACGTACTCATAAGGATGCCAATTATCAAGGGCGTTTCTTCTGGTGAACAAAGCACCCAAGTCATGGACAAACTCAAAGAAGCCGACGCAAACGCTGTGCTCCGCCGCAGCGAATTTGTAGGACCTCAAGTAGGAGATGAATTAACTATTGACGGTTTAAAAGCCTTAGCCTGTGTGGTAGTGGGCATCATGATTTATCTAGCCATTCGATTTGAATGGAAATACGCAGTAGCAGGCATCGTTGCTAATCTGCACGATGTTGTGATTATTCTGGGCTTCTTTGCCGCTTTCCAGTGGGAGTTTTCTTTACCCGTTTTGGCCGCTGTTTTAGCGGTGCTTGGTTATTCAGTCAACGAGTCCGTGGTTATCTTTGACCGAATCAGAGAAAATTTCAAGCGCCTGCGCAAACTTGAGACCGTGAGCATCATCGATAACGCCATCACCTCCACCATGAGCCGCACCATCATCACACACGGCTGTACACAGCTCATGGTCCTGTCGATGCTTTTATTTGGCGGAGAAACGCTTCACTATTTTGCACTTGCCTTAACAATTGGCATTTTGTTTGGTATTTATTCGTCAGTATTCGTTGCTGCTGCACTTGCGATGTGGCTTGGCATAAAGCGCGAAGACCTGATTAAAACAAATGCAAAAGGCGGAGACATAGACCCCAATGACCCTAACTCTGGGGCTGTCGTCTAAGCCATCAACACTGCTTAATTAAATAGCCTCCACCAGGCAGGGGCAGGAGCAGGAGCCAACTGTAAATTTTAGGGTCCTGCGCAGTTTGACTCAGTGGACTTAGAGCTCAGACGCACCTAAGACTCAATGACAAACTCTATCCTCGTCATCGCATAACTCATCGAGCACAAGTATGTCCGGCTCGATACCGAAGCTCCAGTAAACCATCAAGATGATGATCTTGAAATCATCTAACGACACCGCTTGCACTGGAGAGGCCATTGCGCGCTCTAGAACGATCTCGCTCATCGCGCAGGGCATTACGCCTGCACTTTGTAAAAACTGAAGAAATCCCAGACACTCTGCACCCAAACGATTTAATTCGGCTTGCGAATAAATTCTCAAACTGTTGGCGGAGGGCTCCAAGACCAGAGAAGTAGGCTGAGAAGCAGATTGTGATTGGGGTTTGGGTGGGACTTTGGATTTGGGGGCAATATCTATTAGCTCAGCACTTTTTGAGGCCGCGTCCAATCCCTCCAGCCAGTGCAAAGCTTGCTCTATTTCGTCGCCTTCAAAGCCTGCAGCACTAAGACGTCGACCCAGGAGCGGAAGCTCTGGACAGGCCTCAGCCTCCCAGTAATGTTCATAGACAAAAACAAGAACATCAAACATATGTTCTTAATATACATCGATTTCAAGGAAAAGAGGGAAGGTTTTAGAAAATATCAGCCAGATTCCTGAGCAAACTGTACCTTTTTTATAATTCGAAATTTTCCGCCTAGGTCGTGAACTATTTTTAACCCAAGAAGACAACTTCGTATAAATCAACGAAAATACATGCCATGGCTTTACTGAAAATTCTTTGCTATCCTGATCCGCGCTTACACACCATTGCTAAGCCGGTCAAAGAAATCCAAGGTGAAACCCTAGCCCTGATTGAGGACATGATAGAGACCATGTACGAGTCCAACGGCATTGGTCTTGCAGCCACCCAGGTCGATGTTCACCAAAGAATCATCGTCTTAGATGTCTCTGATGAAAGAGACTCGCCTATGGTTTTAATTAATCCTGAAATTATTTGGACCCATCCCGAGCGGGTTAAGGGAGAAGAGGGATGTCTATCCGTTCCCAATACTTATGACGGCGTAGAACGCGCCCTTGAGGTCAAGGTTAAAGCGCTAGACAAGACTGGTAGCCCCCAAGAAATTCATGCCAAGGAGCTTTTGGCTATTTGTATTCAACATGAAATGGATCACTTGGTAGGCAAAGTGTTTGTTGATTATCTGTCGCCTTTAAAGCGCAATAGAATTAAAACCAAAATGTCTAAACTACAGCGTGAAGTCAATCATTGACACATTTGCCTGCATCAAATCCACAACAAATAAATTCTCCACTGCGAATCGTATTTGCGGGTACGCCTGCATTTGCACGAGTCGCTTTGGAGGGCTTGCACGCGGGTGGTCATCAAGTTGTAGGGGTCCTCACTCAGCCAGACCGGCCCGCGGGTCGCGGGCTGAAGCTTCAAGCATCTGCTGTCAAAAGTTATGCAAGCGAACACAATCTCGCGCTGATTCAGCCTAGAAGCCTTCGTCTTGACGGCAAGTACCCTCAAGATGCACAGGAGGCTCAGGCTCAACTGAAAATATGGCGGCCCGATGTCATTGTTGTTGCAGCCTACGGCCTCATCTTGCCCGCTTGGACCCTTCAAGCCGCTCCGCTCGGATGCTTGAATATTCACGCCTCTTTGCTCCCTCGTTGGCGCGGCGCAGCCCCCATCCACAGGGCCATTGAAGCAGGGGATAAGGAGACTGGGATTTGTATCATGCAAATGGACGCTGGGCTAGACACAGGAGGAATACTGACGCAACACAGTTGCCCTATATTGACGCAAGACACAACAGATACTTTGCACGATAGACTCGCCACTTTAGGGGCCCAGTTGTTACTAGGCACATTGGCCAATTTAGGATCCCTCACTGCAAGTCCTCAAACCAATGAGGGCGTGAGCTACGCACACAAAATCGAAAAAATAGAAACCTGGGTTGACTGGGCACAAGAGTCAAAGACGATTGAGCGTAAGTTGCGCGCATTCTCCAGTGTTCCCGGACTTCAAACGCACATTGGCGCAGACGTCTTCAAACTTTGGGGCGGAGAGGCTTTAGACACTCAGCCCCTTGGTGATCCCTTAAGTTTGCCCGTTGGAAGCATCTTAAGCATCAGCTCAACAGGGATCGAAGTATTGTGCGGTAGCGGTGTATTTAAAATTACCCAGATACAGCGCGCGGGTGGAAAACGCATGCCCATGGAGTCTTTTGTTATAGGTAGATCCCTGCATGTGGGCGACCGCTTTGAGATGGGTCCACCCAGTCTCAATCCTTGAAATATCCGTTGTTATGTTTTTTATCAAGGAAAACTATTCCCACCCCTCCTTTAAGCTAGGGATAAAAGATATCAGTAGCGCCGCGCCAGGCATTGCCGCATGGGGCATGATGATTGGAGTGGCGATGATTCAATCGGGCATGAGTGTTTTTGACTCGGTCTTGATGACACTCATCGTGTTTGCCGGTAGTTCCCAGTTGGCTGCAATACCGCTCTTGGTTGCAGGCGCTCCCCTGTGGGTCATTTGGGCAACCGCATTTTGTGTCAACCTTCGGTTTGTGGTGTTCAGCGCGCATCTTAGAGCGTACATGATGAGTTGGCCACGCTGGCAACGCCTCCTAGCGGCGTATCTCACTGCAGATTTATCCTACGTTCAATTTGTAAAGCGATTTGAAAGACCTGCTACGGAGTTGACAGGCCAACGCAGCGAACAAGCTTATTTAGCAGGCAATTGTTTCCTCAACTGGGCGAGTTGGATGATTGCAAGTTTATTGGGCATCGCATTGGCTCACTACATTCCCGCTGACTGGGGTCTGGGATTTGCAGGAGTGCTCGCCTTGGTTGGGGTGACTTGCTCTTTGGCAACATCAACGCTTAAACGAATTTCTAGTTTGATTGGCGGTGTGGTCGCTGTGTTGTTTTTCACACTTCCCCTAAAACTCAATATTTTGATTGCCATTGCTTGTTCAGTCTTCTTGTGTTTGACGCTTGAAATGCTTTTCGTGCGGTACAAGCGAACTGTTGCCCCAGGCGAAGATGGGGACACGTATGAATGAGTTTTGGCACATCATCTGTATTTTGGGGTTAGCCCTTATAACCTTGATCACGCGCTCGTTTTTCTTTATCTCTGAGCGACAATGGCAGCTTCCCGCTTGGGCTCAAAGAGGCTTACAGTTCGCACCTATAGCTGCGCTTTCTGCGGTTATCATTCCTGAGATTTTCATGTTTCACGCACAGGTCTCGATGCCTTTGACCAACGCGCGTATTTACGCAGCTTTGGGGGGTGCGATCTTCTTTGTTGTAAGAAAAGGCAGGGGACAGGTAGTGCTTGGAACAATATTGGTTGGTATGGCTATTTATTTGCCCCTTCACTTAGGGTTGGGTTGGAGTTAATTCTCGCCCTCAAATTCTTATTTCTTACTTATGATTGATAAATTTGTCGACTCTGCGGCTCAAGCTCTCTCCTCTATCGAGTCTGGCTCAACCATCATGGTTGGCGGATTTGGGACAGCCGGCATTCCCAATGAACTCATTGACGGTTTACTAGGGGTACTGATCGATCTAGATATTCGCGAACTCACACTGATCAATAACAACGCTGGCAACGCAGACAAAGGGCTCGCTGCACTTTTAAAAACTGAGCGCGTAAAGAAAATTATCTGCAGCTATCCTAGGCAAAGTGACTCGTATGTTTTTGACTCCCTATACAAGGCCGGCAAGATTGAGCTCGAGTTGGTCCCGCAGGGCAATTTAGCTGAGCGCATCAGAGCAGCCGGCGCCGGGGTTGGGGCTTTTTTCACGCCCACCGGTTACGGCACAGAATTGGCTAAACACCCAGACGGTTCTCCCAAAGAAACTCGCGAAATAAACGGGCGTATGTATGTATTGGAATACCCCTTGCATGCTGATTTTGCGTTAATCAAAGCCTATAAAGGTGACCGGTGGGGTAACTTGATTTACCGTAAATCAGCTCGTAATTTCGGCCCGATTATGGCAATGGCAGCACGCTGCACAGTTGCATCGGTATATGAGCGAGTAGAGCTAGGAGACCTTGATCCTGAATCGATCGTGACGCCAGGAATTTTTGTTAATAAATTGGTCTGTGTGCCAGAACCAAGCCATAGTGAGCCGTAGTGAAAAATGGATGGGTTGTTTTGTTTTTTAATTTTTTCGAATAAGCAAATCCTTTCACTGAGTTCTCTTCAAAGAAAGTTTCTATGAGTTATCAAACCAGAAGCAAAGACGCCTTAGCGGCTCGTATCGCCCAAGATATTCCAAACGGTGCGTATGTGAACCTTGGGATTGGAATGCCCGTATTGGTAGCCAATCACCTCCCCGCAGAATCAGAGGTTTGTTTGCACAGTGAGAATGGGATTTTAGGGATGGGACCATTTCCACCCAAAGGGGAGGAAGACTACGACCTGATCAATGCTGGTAAACAGGCTGTAACGCTGCGCCCAGGGGGTGCATTTTTTCATCATGCCGATAGTTTCGCAATGATGCGAGCTGGACACCTAGATATTTGTGTTCTAGGAGCCTTCCAAGTCTCGGTAAGTGGTGACCTTGCCAATTGGCACACCGGTTTGCCCCAAGACATCCCCGCGGTTGGGGGCGCGATGGATTTAGCAATTGGCGCCAAACAGACATGGGTGATGATGGATTTGCTGACAAAGTCTGGACAAAGCAAGGTAGTACAAGAATGCGCTTATCCACTGACAGGGCTTAAATGTGTCAAACGTATTTATACTGATCACGCAACTTTTGAATGCTCCAACGAAGGTCTATGGGTCATAGACAGGGTTGAGGGACTTAGCTTGACCGAGCTTGAGTCCATAACGGGACTTCAATTGAGAGACAAAATTTAAACACCAGCAGGAGACATTCGTTGAATATGATTCGATTTGAAGATTTATGCGAGCAAGGTCTCGTGAAGGGTAAGAGGGTTTTTATAAGGGCGGATTTAAATGTGCCCCTGGGTCCAGACGGGAAGATCACCGAAGATACCCGAGTTAGGGCGTCTCTTCCCTGCATCCAACTGGCCCTCAATGCGGGTGCTGCGGTGATGGTTACCTCTCACCTAGGCCGTCCAACAGAGGGCGTACTGACGGCGCAGGACTCTTTGCTTGTTGTAGCGAACAAAATCAGTGAGCTTTTAGGAGTTACAGTTTCCTTAAAAACAAACTGGCTAGACGGCGTAGACGTGCATGCGGGCGAGGTAGTTTTGCTTGAGAACTGCAGGGTTAATGTGGGGGAGAAAAAAAACAATCCTGAGTTGTCGCGAAAAATTGCTGCGCTTTGCGACATTTATGTCAATGATGCATTTGGTACTGCGCACCGCGCAGAGGCAACCACGTACGGCGCAGCCGAGTATGCACACACCGCATGTGCCGGACCTCTTTTGTCTGCCGAAGTAGACGCCATCACCAAAGCCCTTGCCAACCCAAAAAGACCCTTAGCTGCTATTGTTGCGGGATCCAAAGTCTCTACTAAATTATCCATACTCGAATCCTTAGCCTCCAAAGTTGACCAGTTGGTTGTGGGAGGGGGAATTGCAAACACTTTTCTATTAGCGTGTGGACACCCGATTGGGAAAAGCTTGGCCGAGCCAGCCTTGGTGGACCAAGCACTATCTGTCATGAAGTCAATGAAGGCTCGGGGTGCTGAGGTGCCACTGCCTAGCGACGTCGTCGTTGCCAAGAGTTTTGATGCCAATGCAAAAGCCACCATAAAAAAAATCAAAGACGTGGATGCTGACGATTTGATCCTCGATATCGGACCTGATTCGGCCCACCAACTCGCTGCTCAACTTGCACAGGCGGGCACTATCGTTTGGAATGGCCCAGTCGGTGTATTTGAGTTTGAAGCGTTCTCAAAAGGAACCGAAATCCTTGCAAAAGCTATCTCCACCTCAAAAGCCTTCACCATCGCAGGAGGTGGGGATACTTTAGCTGCGATAGCTAAATACGGTATTGAAAACAAAATCAGTTATATCTCCACAGGTGGGGGAGCGTTCCTTGAGATGCTTGAAGGCAAGACACTCCCAGCAATAGAGATACTCCTCAAAAGAGCTGTCCAAAAATAAACTCCTCGGCGTGCCAGAAATGACAAAGGGGGGGTCTTATTAGCCCCCCCCCTCATTTACAAAGCCCTAGGACAACTGCCTATTAACCCAGTACAGCAGGTACGCTCGTAAAGGCACCTTCGTAATCGGTCCAGCAACGGTTTTTGAAATCGTACAACTTACAAGCCTTGGCAGTCTCGAAGTACCATGCCCAAGAAAACGGCTGAATGATAATCCGCTCAGGCAATAAGTTCTCCAGTTTCTCTTGAGCAGACTTTAGCTTGTACAAAGGAATACTCATATCCACGTGGTGTGCCGTGTGCTCCATGATGTGGTGCATGAGGGCGCCGATGTTAAAGGGAAATGTGAGGTGAACCGTTGTTGATACAAAGGGCTGCGCCTTTGACCAAGCGCTACGGTCATCATGCCAGGACACTTTAACGTGCGTATGGTGAACATAAACAACAAAACCAATCATTGCGCACCAAAACATAAAAGGCACGAATACGGTCACAAACAAAACCCATGCAACAGATTGATGGGTAACGCCTGCAGCCCAAAAACTCACGGCTAACCATATTGCACCAAACGCGCAAACGAGCAAATTATCTTGAATAAAGATAGGACGCTTGGTCGGCATTTGTTCTTTGTTGGGGAATATCATTTTCTTCCACCAAATCTCTATCATGTAATAAAGACCGGGTGCCCAACCGCTTCTGTAAACACGGTCCAACAACTTGCCACCCCAGCTCAACTGGGCATATTCTTCCTTGGTAAGCGGTGCCCAAACAAAGTCAAATCCCTTGAGATTGGTGTAACCGTGATGAACCACATTGTGTCCGATGTCCCACAAGCTGTAAGGCGTTAAGGAGGCCAAAAACGCAATACGACCCAACCATTTATTGAGCGTTCTATACGGAGTCAAGCTTTGATGACAGGCATCGTGACCAATAATAAAGAGTCTACCGATACAAAACCCAGCCGCCACCGCGCAAAGCAACTGTTGCCATGGCGCAGTGCAAAGTACCGCGCCTGTGAGGAACGCGGCCCACAAGCAATAGTCCAAAATCAACATCGCAATTGCCCTGAGCGTGGTCTTACCAGACAAAGGGATCAACCACTCGCGAATAATTTTGCGATGAGGGATAGGTTCGCCTGGGGGAATGGGTAATTCGGGGAAGTTCATTTTCTTATTCTCAATACTCTGTTTATATTAAGCGTAGCAGTGCCTAAAGCTTTAGTCGTTGATATTTTTCTTAATTGTACCTATCTACCAAAATAGTTTGTCTGATTTCAGTCAATAGTCTTGCATTTTGTAGTTGCTTAGCAGGAACTGTGCTTCAAGCCGAGAAACTGCGTGAGGAGTAAGCCAGGATCTCAGGTCGCGCATATCCTGCACGAGTCAACACTTACCCTTGTAAGGCAAGGCTAAATTCATGTGAAAATCTGATCAGAACTATACCTCACCGGTCACAACTAAAGCTCGCTTATCTTAGGAAAACACACATGATGACACGCCGTGCAACCAAAATTGTCGCCACTCTTGGACCCGCCTCCAACAATTCGGAAATCCTAGAGCAAATGATCGTCGCGGGTGTCAACGTAGTTCGTCTGAACTTCAGCCACGGCAAAGCCCAGGACCATATCGATCTTGCAAAAAAGGTACGAGATATCAGTCTTAAAACCGGCATTGAAGTAGCAATCATGGCCGATCTTCAGGGTCCAAAAATTCGTGTGGGTAAATTCACTGACGGCTCCGTGATGCTCACCCAAGGGGCGGCTTTTGTGCTGGATGCTTCAAGACAAGAGCTTGGGGACTTAACCGGCGTAGGCCTGGACTATAAAGAGCTTCCTCAAGATGTGAAAGCAGGCGATATTTTGCTGTTAAACGACGGCATGATCGTGCTCAAAGTCGATAAAGTTGTGGGCGAGCAAATCCACACTAAAGTCGTTACTGCAGGAAAGCTCTCCAATAACAAAGGCATCAACAAACAAGGCGGAGGCCTTAGCGCCGCAGCTTTAACCGCCAAAGACATGGAGGACATTAAAACTGCCATGAGTTTTCAGGCTGACTATATTGCCGTCAGCTTTCCTAAAACCGCTTCCGACATGGAGATGGCCCGTCAATTGGCCTATGTCGCAGCAACACCCTTTAAACACAAGCCTGGATTGATCGCCAAAATTGAGAGAGCAGAGGCCATTCCAAACCTTGAAGACATATTGGCCGCTAGCGACGGCATTATGGTTGCAAGGGGTGACTTAGCAGTTGAGGTGGGCAACGCCGCTGTACCCGCGCTTCAAAAGCGCATGATCAAACTTGCCAGAGACGCCGACAAGTTAGTCATCACAGCCACCCAAATGATGGAGAGCATGATCACTAACCCATCGCCCACGCGCGCAGAGGTGAGTGATGTAGCTAACGCCGTATTGGACGGCACGGACGCGGTTATGCTGAGCGCAGAAACTGCAGCGGGAAGTTTTCCCCTTGAAACCGTTCAACAAATGGCTCAAATATGCGTAGCCGCTGAGGCGGCGGAATTGGTGCAGTTGGATGCTGATTTTTTGGGCAAGACCTTCACCCGCATTGATCAAACGATTGCGCTTGGGGCATTGTTTACAGCGCATCATCTGGGCGCAAAGGCACTGGTTGCACTGACAGAGTCTGGGTCGACCCCGCTTTGGATGAGTCGACACAAAATTCACATCCCTATCTACGCGCTCACACACAAGCTAAGCACTCAAAGAAAAATGGCTCTTTACAGAAATGTTGAAGCGATCCTCTTGGATACCAGTCACGACAGGGACACTGCGTTGCTTCAGGCTGAGAAGCATTTAAAAGCCCAAAAGATCGTTCAACCTGGGGATGTTTATGCCATCACCTGCGGTGAGCCTATGGGCTCACCAGGGGGCACGAACATGCTCAAGATTTGTCAAGTAAGCTGAGTTCGCAGCGACGCTTATCCGGATTCTTTGCCCCCCTCAATTTCAAGCCCCCACGTCTAGTAAAATACCCAACACCTGGACTTGCTCCTTCTTGGAGCAAAACTTAAACACTCTTTATCCTCAGAATACTATGCCACTCGTATCCCTTCGCGAACTCTTGGATCATGCCGCTGAAAACTCTTACGGTATTCCAGCATTCAACGTGAATAATTTAGAGCAAGTACAAGCCATCATGGAGGCAGCTGAGGAGACAGGAGCGCCCGTCATCATGCAAGCCAGCGCTGGAGCGCGTAAGTATGCGGGAGAGGGGTTTTTGAAACACTTGATTCAAGCCGCTGTCGAGTCCTACCCTCACATACCGGTGGTGATGCACCAAGATCACGGACAAAACCCTGATGTTTGCTCTGGCGCTATTGCGCTTGGCTTTAGCTCCGTCATGATGGACGGCTCTTTGATGGGCGACGGTAAAACCATTGCAAGCTATGAGTACAACGTTGAGGTGACACAAAAAGTAGTTTCTATGGCACATAAACTGGGTGTCAGCGTCGAAGGTGAGTTAGGTTGCCTGGGTAGCTTAGAGACGATGAAGGGTGACAAAGAGGACGGCCACGGCACGGACGCCACCATGACCCGCGAACAACTCTTAACAGACCCCGAACAAGCGGCGGACTTTGTCAAGAAAACACAGCTTGACGCACTGGCTATTGCGATTGGAACAAGCCACGGGGCTTACAAATTCTCTCGCAAACCCACTGGGGATATTTTGGCCATTGAGCGAATCAAAGAAATCAATCGCCGCATACCCAACACCCACCTTGTCATGCACGGTTCCTCATCTGTGCCACAAGACTTTTTGGCAAAAATTCGTGAGTATGGTGGAAACATGAAGGAAACTTACGGCGTTCCTGTTGAGGAGATTCAACACGCCATCAAGTTTGGGGTCAGGAAAATCAACATCGACACTGATATTCGACTGGCAATGACAGCTGCTATTCGCGAGTATTTGAGCAAGAATCCCGAAAAATTCGATCCTCGCGACTACCTCAAGCCAGCCCGCGAGGCCGCTAAACAACTGTGCAAACAGCGCTACATTGAATTTGGCTGCGAAGGTCAAGGGGCCAAGATCAAAGGACAAACTCTCACAAGTATCGCCTCACTGTATGCGAGTGGCCACCTGGCGCCAGTCGTTCAATAAGCACCCCATCGAGCGTTTACGGATCGGTGGCTTAACCGCCCCGCCTCGTGTGAGCTGTACCGAGCTTTCGCCACTGTATCCTTGTTCACGAATCCCTTTACTCAACACTTTACTAAATCACTAGCCTAGAGCGATGGTTTAAACAATAAATGCAAAAAGCCTTGCACACCTCTCAACTGCACTCATTGCCTTTGCTTGCTCGGGGCAAGGTGCGAGATAACTATGCGCTCGGGCATGACCGACTTTTAATGGTTGCTAGTGACAGAATTAGTGCATACGACGTCATTATGAATGAGCCCATTCCGGGCAAGGGCGAATTGCTCACCCAAATGGCTTTATTTTGGTTTGAAAAGCTGGGCCCAAATGGACTGAACATTTGCCCAACCCATCTCACAGGCGAGGATCCAACGCAGGTGGTTTCCGCCGATGAACGCAGTCAAGTTTTAAATAGATCTATGGTTGTCAAACGACTGAAACCACTACCGATTGAGGCCGTGGTTCGTGGTTATTTGGCGGGCAGTGGTTGGTCAGAATACCAACAACATCAAAGTGTTTGCGGGGTCGCACTGCCACCCAATCTAAAAAATGCCTCCAAGCTCAGTGAGCCCATTTTCACGCCCGCCGCAAAAGCGCAGATGGGCGAGCACGATGAGAACATTACGTTTCAACAAGTTATCGACACCATCGGTTTAGAGCTTGCACAACAGGTTAGAGATTACAGCATTAAGCTCTATTTGGCTGCTCGGGATATTGCAGCTCAAGCTGGAATTATTATTGCGGATACAAAATTTGAATTTGGACTCGATACTGACGGCACGCTCGTTTTGATGGATGAAATACTCACCCCCGATTCATCGCGGTATTGGCCTGCAGAGCATTACACTGAGGGTGCAAATCCACCGAGTTTTGACAAGCAATTTTTGCGAGATTGGCTGGAGAGCATTCAAATCAACGGTGCTCCTTGGTCCAAAACCCCACCGGCTCCCACTTTGCCGGATGAGGTAATACAAAAAACGGCTGAGAAATACAGGGAAGCTTGGACTCGTCTATCTGCTTTTTGAATACTTTTTGAATGCCTTTTAAATCTTTAATTCAACGCCATACTTAGTTTTCTTCTGTATTTAGACACAAGCTCCGCCTGAGGGTCTTGCACAGCAGCACTGTTACCCGTTAACTCGATGCCACCAGCTGTTTTATTGCTCAAAGTTTCTTGGTTTTTATTTTTTGCTGGACTGAGGAGCTCCAATACACTGACATAAGTCTTTCTAGCGATTTCTTTTTCCCAGGCTTTATCGCGCATCACAATCTCTAAGAGTTCATCCATCGCTTGAATCATCTCACCGCTTGCGATAAGGACTCTTGCCTTGGCGAGGCGAGTATCAAAGTCTCTCTTGTTGGTTGCAATCAAAGCGTCAAATTGCTCCACGCTCCAAGCACCTCGCTCATCTGTAGTTGCAAAAATCAGCGCCTGCAACCAATGATTTAATGCATCAAAGCGGACCTGTAATGGGATTTGTGCCAAGGCAGGAGAGAGTGCGCTTTGGGCAGACTCCAGCTCACCGACTGAGATCAAAAGCTTTACGTAGTCAAAACGAGCATCGTCATTGGCTGGATTGATGGCAAGAGCTTCTTGCAATTTGGCTAGTGCAGCGTTCGTATCTCCCTCGCCCAGTAGCTCCTCTGCCTGCTCCATATCCTGTTGGACAGCCAAATCTGCTTCGCTGGGAAGGTGTTTATCTAAAAACTCTTTGACCTTAGATTCAGGCAAAGCGCCCATGAACCCATCTAGGGGGCGTCCGTCCTTGATGAGAACACAAGTGGGGATGCTTCGAATACCAAAAGCCGCAGCCAGTTGCTGTTCGTCGTCTGAATTGATTTTGACGAGGTTAAACCGACCACCATAATCGACCTCAAGTTTCTCCAGTATGGGACCTAGAGATTTGCAAGGCCCACACCACGGCGCCCAAAAATCAACTAAAACTGGGGTTTCAGCAGATTTGGCAATTACATCGGACTCAAAATTTTCTTCAGTTACATCAATCATGGGTAATACTCGATCATTCAAACCTTAAAATCAATCTTTGTCAGTTTGCACACGCTCATTCGCGCCAAGCGCAATCTTATTATGAAAAATCCAATTATCGCCGTGGTTATGGGATCCCAATCCGATTGGGAGACCATGGAGCACGCAACGCACATTCTGCACGAGTTTGGGATCCCCTTTGAGGCTCAAGTCTTATCAGCACACAGAATGCCTGACGATATGTTTAGTTTTGCAGAAAACGCATTAAATCGTGGTTTAAAGGCGATTATTGCGGGAGCCGGGGGCGCAGCGCACTTGCCGGGGATGCTGGCCGCTAAAACGACCGTCCCAGTTCTTGGCGTACCTGTGGCTAGCCGCCACTTAAACGGTGTTGACTCCTTGCACAGCATTGTGCAAATGCCCAAAGGAATTCCAGTGGCAACATTCGCAATCGGCCCAGCGGGGGCGGCAAATGCTGCCCTGTTTGCAACTGCCATACTGTCACAAACAGATCCACTTCTTCAAGCAAAACTTGAAGCCTTTAGGAAGCATCAAACGCAATTGGCTCGGGAGTCTAAGTTACCTGTTTGAACATTAATTGCAAATTGGCGTTAAAAGGTCGAATGGGTTTCCGTGTTTTTTTAACCGCCAAACTCATTTAACAACTCCCGCGGGACCCTTTCACGCAAGAGCCTCTTTAATCACCGTTCCGCTAAACCAACACTCTTGACTTCACTATTTCACAATCAATGCACGCTCCATTAAAGAATTTATTACCTGGTGCCACGCTAGGAGTTTTAGGTGGGGGTCAACTTGGCAGAATGTTTGTGCACTGCGCCCAGCGTATGGGCTACCAAACCGCCGTATTAGACCCAGATCCCCAAAGCCCCGCCGGACTCGTCTGTCATCACCACATTAAAACGGATTACGAAGATCCTCAAGGGCTGCGAGAGTTGATGGGTTTGTGTGACGCGGTCACGACAGAGTTTGAAAACGTGCCCGCCCTTGTTCTCCAAGAGCTCGGGGCTCACTTGCCCGTCAATCCCAGCGCTTTTGCAGTCTCCATAGCTCAGGACCGAATCAAAGAGAAAAAGCATTTCACGGATTGCAAAGTACCCGTCGCACCCTACGGTGTCATCACAGGGCAAGAGGATTTAGTAGCACTACCTGACACCCTGTTACCAGGCATCTTAAAGACTGCACGCCTGGGGTACGACGGCAAGGGGCAAATCCGGGTTCAATCGACTCAAGAGCTAAAGTCGGCTTGGAAGGAAATTCAAACCCATACAGTCGATGCACAAGGGATGCCTTGCGTTTTAGAAAAACTCTTACCACTTGAATTTGAATGTTCTGTTATTCTGGCGCGAAACGCATCGGGTCATATCGTCAACCTACCCCCCCAGCGCAATATTCACAGGGACGGTATTTTGGCTTTAACGCAGGTACATGAGGGCTGTTTGCCCAAGGCACTTCAAACACAGTTGATTGAGTTTGCAAGCGAAGTTGCGGATCAACTTGAGTATGTTGGCGTACTTTGTGTTGAATTCTTTATTTTGAAAAACGCCGACCACTCACCTTCTGAGCACGAGCAGTACAGCATTGTGGTCAATGAGATTGCACCGCGGCCACACAATAGTGGCCATTACAGTGTGGAGGCTTGTGATATCTCGCAATTTGAATTACAAGTGCGTTGTTTGGCGGGCCTCCCCCTTACTCCCCCCCGTCAGTTGTGTCCCGCTTTGATGTTGAATCTTTTAGGGGACCTTTGGCTAGATCCGAGCTCTGCAAAAGAGGGGCCGATATGCAAAGAGCCCGATTGGGCGGCGATCTTAAAGTTAGACGGCGTGCATTTGAATTTGTACGGCAAGCATGAGCCCAGAAGACTGCGCAAAATGGGGCACATTACGATTACCGGAAGTGATGTGGCTGCGTTGTACACAACGCTGCATGAAATCACCCGTATCTTGGGCCTACCCGCATTCACCAGGCCCTGAATCTGATTTCCTTACCTACCCTCTTAAGCCCCTCTTAAGCCCCTTTTAAGCTCCTTTTAAATACCTTTTAAGCACCTTCTTAAACATCAACTTAACTAAATATTTATGATTATTGAAGGCAGCGCCCCCGGATCCATCGATCTCGCAGTTGAATCCCTGCTTAGAGACGAGTTAATTGGACTACCGACAGAGACCGTTTACGGGCTGGCTTCAAACGCGCTAAACGACGCGGCAACTCTTAAAATCTATGCGCTCAAAGGGCGCCCTGTTGATCACCCCCTCATTGCTCACATTTACGACTCCAACGCAGTAAACCATTTCGCCACAGAGGTACCCGAGTTCGCCTTGAACCTAATGCAGGCCTTTTGGCCGGGCCCGCTGACGCTGATCCTGAAAAAAATAGACGGTATAGCTGGTGCTTGCACGGCAGGTGCTCCGACCATTGCCCTTCGCTGCCCGGCCCACCCAGTTGCTCAAGCCTTGTTAAAGCGCTGTCAAGAAGTCGGTATCTGGGGCCTAGCAGCCCCGAGTGCAAACCGTTTTGGACGAGTCAGCCCGACACGCGCTGAGCACGTTGCGCAGGAGTTTGGTGACACGCTAACAATCTTAAACGGCGGCCCCTCAAGCGTTGGAATTGAATCCACGATTGTGGACTGCACGCGGGGGGCGCCCATCGTTTTGCGCCCTGGGATGCTCACCCTTGAAGAGCTTTCTCACGCTGCCAAATGTCCTGCAGTGATGGCCCAACGCATCAGCGCGGGGGATCAAAAGGGTGACACCGGCACCCCCAAAGCTTCAGGAACGCTGGAGTCGCATTACGCCCCCGACGCACTCGTACGTCTGCTCAGCACAGATGAGATCAGTGCACGCCTACAGAACTTCAAAAATCCAAATCTTCAACTCGCAGTTTGGTCAAGGGCTCCTTTCGTCGGGATTGAGGCAAAAAAATTAAAACACGCGGTCATGCCTGATACGCCCGCGGAATGTGCAAAGGCGCTATTTGCCCAATTAAGAGCATTTGACGCCCTTGGTATGACAGAAATTTGGGTTGAAAGGCCCCCCGAAAGCCCAGAATGGGCAGGAATTACGGATCGTTTACAACGCGCGGCCCACTCAGGGACCGAACACCGTTAAACTATTGGGATTGTCTGGAGAAACGGGATGTTTTTGAAATCGTTTGTTAATAAACTTCGCTACTTAGTTTGGGCAAGCCCTATTGTTTGGTTGGCTTTGCTAAATGGTTGCGGTAGTGGTACTGTTTTAGACCCCTTTGTTCCCACAAGAATCATTGCCTTTGGCGATGCGTTCATGGACACTCGCAACCCTAGATTCACTGTCAACGATGAGATTCCATCCGTTGCGACTGCACCTTTAACCAATTATTCAGATCGTCAAGGGCCTTTAAACAACTCGTCCACGATCTCTTATGTGTTCCAGTTTAATCCATTGTTTTATATCAATGGTTACTTAACAACGATCATCAATAAGTTTGCACCAGCAGTGACCAGCACCACAACATCGGGAGTGGATACGGCCATAAACCCGGAGTTAACGGTGATCGAGAGAATAGCTGCTGATTACGG
>CAJAYT010000104.1 GCA_903949285.1 uncultured Burkholderiales bacterium | reverse complement strand
GATCGACTCCAGTCCAGCCTCTTTCACGACCTCCTTAGGAATTGGAATTTGCTTGGCGTGCATGCCGAATTGTTCAAGTAATTGAGCTGTCCTTAGGGCGTGGGGCGCGTTATTGCCAGGCGGCGTGTCCGTGGGTACTTTGACAAGCTCACTCAAAAAAGCAATCTGCTCATCAAAGTGTGTGTCGATCCATTGATCAAGTTGTTCGTATTGGGTGGCTGTGAAGGTCATAGATAAATTGGAATTGTTGGGGGAATAGAATGAGAATACAAAATTGAGTGAAGAGCTAGGCTTTGAAGTCTTAAGTCAAAGCTTTGGTTCAAGAGGGGGTGAAAATTGCAAAGCTCAAGCTTAATCTTAAGCTCACGCTCACGATTAAGCACAAGAGCTGAGAATCAAGTTCATAAAAGCTTCAACACATAACTGCATATCATCACTGGTCGTACTCTCCAGTGGGTTATGACTAATGCCTGAATTCTCACCGCGGACAAAAAGCATTGCCTGAGGCAAGATCTCGTGCAGTTTCATCGCGTCGTGGCCTGCGCCGCTGGGCATGCGGTGAATTTTTATACCCAGAGCACCAACAGCAGTCTCCCAGTGGCCTTGCCACTTCGGGTGACTCGGCGCAGCGCTCACACGTAGAGTCTCCCGGGTTGAGTAGCTCACCCCTCTTTTGCTGCATATCTCCTTTAACTGACCCAAAATATCTTCCACCAAGCGGTCTTTTTGGTTGTTGATAGGTGCTCGGATATCTAGGGAGAATTTCACGCTTCCCGGAATAACGTTCACTGATCCATTGGGTACTTGCATTTGCCCTATCGTTGCAACGCAGTGCTCCTCGCTCAGTGCGCGCTGCTCCATGTATAGCGCAAGCTCGCTCGCTGCGCATAGTGCGTCGTGGCGTCTATCCATGGGCGTAGTTCCCGCATGCGCTGGGGTCCCGGTAATTTCCACCAGGAAGCGAGAGCTGGCGTTGATCGATGTGACGACGCCCAGGGGCAAACCGAGTTCGTTCAGGACGGGGCCTTGTTCAATGTGAACTTCAACAAAGCCAACATACTGCTTGGGGTCTCGCTTGAGGGCGGCAATCCCTGAGATGTCCAGGTTTGCAGCTTTCATAGCATCCAACATGGTGATGCCTGCACTATCTTCCTGCGCCAACCAATCGGGGTTAAAGGTGCCCACCAACGCAGCCGAACCTAAAAAGGTGGCCGGGTAACGTTGGCCTTCCTCCTCAGCGAACGCGATAACTTCAATCCCGTGTTTAAGCCGAGTGCCTGCGCGGGACAACTCACGCACACACATGATAGGCGTGAAAATCCCCAAACGACCGTCGTATTTGCCACCATTACGAACCGTATCGTAGTGGCTCCCTGTCATCAAGAACGTGCTGTTGGAGTCAGCGTTGCGCCCCAAGTACCGCCCCACCACGTTGCCCACCGAATCGATTTGAACAGAATCAAAGCCTGAATTGTGCATCAACTGCTTGATATCTTGTGCACAGGCTAGGTGAGCCTTTGTAAGGTAGGTCACTGTGAGTTGGTTATTCTCCTTGAACTCAGGATCACTGTGTCGTGCGAGTTCCTCATGCCAATCCCACAACTCATTGCCAAGAGTGGGTGAGTAGTTGAACTTGTCGTTGATTCGGATTTCTGCAATACGGTTAACTTGGCGCAAGCACTCTTCGAATTCAAAATGGGGTGTAGCTTGTACCCTTCTCTCAAAAGTACGGATGATTTGTTGTCTGGTGAGCCCAGATCCCCTAGGCCCTCTTACTGCGAGGATAAAGGGCCATCCAAACTTGACGTTGTACTGCTCATTTAGTTTGTGAATCAGTGCAAACTCTTGCTCTGAGCAGTGCGTCAAGCCAGATTGGGTTTGTTCGTTTTTTGACTCAGCCGTGAGTGCGTTATTGATCATGGCTTTGCCCGCCAACTCAGGGTGAGCCCGCAGGAGTGAGAGTTTGAGTTCACGAGTGGCTTTAGCGACCACCTCGGCCATAGCCAATTTAACGGCTGCAACGGATTTAAAGGGCCTGTGCTGAACGGCTCGTTCTGCTATCCAATCTGAATGTTCGTAGATACCGCTGAGCATCTCACGAGCCTTTGGCTCTGGAGCTATGTTTAAATCATCAAGTTGGAGAGTCATTTTGTATCAATCTGTATCAATCGATGAAGGGATGCGTTTGTTTCCAGTGATTGGCAATATCAATTCTTCTGCAAACCCACACCCTTTCTTTATTGGCAATGTAGTCCAAAAAGCGTTGAAGAGCAATGATGCGCCCGGGGCGACCTAAGAGCCTGCAGTGCATCCCGATACTCATCATTTTTGGAGACTCCGCTCCCTCTGCGTAAAGAACATCAAATGTGTCCTTTAGATAAGTGTAGAAATCTTCTGCTTGCGAGAATCCTTGTGGCAGCGCAAACCTCATATCGTTCACATCCAGAGTGTAAGGAACTATTAAGTGAGGGGTTACTTCGCCAGAGCTTTTGCGGACCTTCATCCAAAAGGGCAGATCGTCCCCGTAGTAGTCACTGTCGTACTCGAAGCCACCGTGATCCAAAATCAAACGACGCGTTCTTGGACTGTCCCTTCCCGTGTACCAACCCAAGGGCGCATGCCCGGTTAACTTCTTAATGATCTCAACACCCTTAGCAATGTGATCGCGCTCTTGCTCCTCGGGCATGTCTTGGTAGTGGACCCACTTCCAACTATGGCAAGCGATCTCATGGCCGAGTTCTGCAAAGGCCTGAGTCACCTCAGGGCAACGCTCAAGGGCTGAGCTGACTCCAAAGACCGTGAGTGGAAGATTTCTGCGCTCAAACTCCCTCAGGATTCTCCAGACCCCAACCCTTGAGCCGTACTCGTAAATGCCCTCCATGCTGAGGTGCCTGTCCTCAAACGCGGGGGGATTGAACATCTCGGACAAGAACTGTTCGCTGGCCCGGTCGCCGTGAAGAACACTGTTTTCCCCGCCCTCTTCAAAATTAAGAACAAATTGCACCGCTAAGCGGGCTCTGCCGGGCCACTTGGGGTCTGGTGGATTAGGCCCGTAGCCCTTGAGATCGCGGGGGTAGGGTAGTGTGGTGTCGTAGTTCATTTCAATTCGAATTTTGTTAGAAAATTGTATACAATTTCAACGGTATATCCGCTGTTAACGCTATTTTTCAAGGTTTAAATTCAATGGGCTTAAGCACACATGTATTAGACACCATGCACGGTTGTCCGGCCAAGGGTATGCAAGTGACTTTATACAGCCAGGACGAACAAACAGCTGAATACAAGTTGACCAAGAATTTCATCCTCAATGCAGATGGGCGAAACCCTGAGGGGCTATTGGTAGAGCACGATAAATTAAGAGCTGGTCGCTACAGGTTGCAATTCAATGTTAAGAATTATTTCAAGCAACTCGGAGTCGAATTAAAAGAACCAACTTTTCTGGACGTAGTGAATTTGGACTTTGGTGTAGCACAACCGGGTGAGCACTATCATGTCCCTTTATTGGTAAGCCCCTGGAGTTACTCTACATACAGAGGTTCCTAACTGTTTACGGCTCCCAGTCCAAGAATAAAGGCCTGATTTCTAGTCTTGCCCTTCGGTCAGGCTGAGTAGCTGAAATCTATCACTCTTGTGCCAGAGCCAAGTTTCAGTAAACACAACAGCTTCGCCCTTTGGGGACATGGGGTAGGGGGCTGCAGAGCGAAGCGTACGCTCAATCTCCTGCATCACCTCTGGGACATGGGACGGAGGGCGGTTCCATTTAAGATTCTTAATGTCCCCATTTGGCGTTAATTGAATTTCCACAACCCCGATTGCTTTGAGCAAAGGGGGCATACGCCCGGCATAAACTTTAGCCCTGTTTAATTTGTAGATGTGCTGGGCTGCTCTAACGCGGTACTGATCTGAACTGATGGGACTTTGGCCCAAATAAGTGGCCTGCTCCGGGTTCAAGGTGGCCTGCAAATTATTGAATGAACGTGCGCTCTCAATACTGGCGACTGTTAAGTCCCCATCTATGGCAATACTCGCAGGTGAGTACACAGCCCCTCCAAAGCATAGCCCCAGAGCAGCGAAGACTTTAATGATTGGAGCGCGCTTAAGTGTGTACATGGCAAGTTCGATTTGAGTGACCTTAATTTATGGATCGGCTCGTAAACGATTGACTTGAATTAAGATGTTTTTTACAAAAAACGCTTAGTGACTTCAAGAATCATCGCTTTCGCAACTCAATACTGATCGAATAAGGGGGGCTTTATAAGTAAGGTCTTCCCTAGGGTTTATAGTGGGGTAGTACTTTGTGATCCGTATTGATCCTTTTTAATGGACTTAGGATTGCATTATTTTGGGTACACTAAACGTAAATTGTCGTAGCGGGGCCGCAACAGCGAGCAGCGCGGCACATTTCCCTTCACAGCCTCCGCAGTGGTGAGGGGATCCAGGGCCCAGAGGGGTCAACAGGAGAAATCACTTTTTGGTGATTTGAAATCAAAATATGGAAGCATATCTATTAGATTGGGCTAACCTATTACTGCGCTGGTTGCACGTCATCACGGTCATTGCGTGGATTGGTTCTTCCTTTTACTTCGTATTTCTTGACAACAACTTACTCAAACCGACAGCCCCTGATTTGAAGGAAAAGGGTGTTGACGGCGCTTTGTGGGCAGTGCATGGTGGGGGTTTTTATAACCCGCAAAAATACATGGTCGCACCCAAAGCTATAGATTCTGATTTGCACTGGTTTTACTGGGAGGCTTATACAACTTGGCTCAGTGGATTTGCGCTCTTTACGGTTTTATACCTTTGGAACGCAAGCAGTTTTTTAGTGGACAAATCATTGATGGACTGGTCACCCCTTCAAGCAGGTTGTGCAGCCATTGCTTTTTTGGCGAGCTTTTGGTTGATTTACGATTCGGTGTGCAAGTGGTTTGGTTTTAAAGAGCGCTCCGAGCTTTATATAGGCGCGGTAATGCTGTTAGTTGTGGGTGCCTTTTGTGTCTTGTCCACGCATCTCTTTGCGGGGCGGGCAGCCTTTTTAATTGTCGGCGCCTCCATCGCTACAGCCATGAGTGCTAATGTGTTTTTTTGGATCATCCCTGGTCAAAAAACTGTTGTCAAAGTAATGACCTCGGGGGAGCCTTACAACCCCAGTGACTTGGCCATCTACGGCAAGCGCGGTAAACAAAGAAGTGTGCACAACACTTATTTCACACTGCCTGTGCTGTTTGCAATGCTCTCAAATCATTACCACTTTGTGTACTCCAATGCGCATCCGGCAGGGGTGCTCTTTGTGATGATGCTTTGCGGCGCATTGATCAGACAATATTTTGTTCAAAAGCACGCTTTCGTTAACCAAAGAGCCAAGCACCCATGGCCCTATGCGGTTTTGGGAATTGTTGGAATATTGATCTTAGTCTTCCTCATGAGACCAGATTTAAATGAGCCCTCTGCTCAGTCCTTGACTGCCCCGCAATCGCTCAGTGCGTCCCAACCTGTGACTTACGCTGAGATTCAACCCCTGCTCTCGCAGCGGTGCTATCAGTGCCATGGGGCGCAGTTGCAGATGAAAAATGTAAGACTTGATTCGCCTGAGTTGGTTGCAAAAAACGCTCAAAATATTTACCAACAAGCTGTACTTTTAAAGCAAATGCCGATGAACAACGCAACCGGTATCACCGATTCAGAGCGAGCCATGCTGGGGCGCTGGTTTAATTCCGGCGCAGATGTGGGTGCCAAGTAAGGGGGGCTCTGACCAAGCACTGAGCAATGAGCAGTGAGCTCAGAGTTCTGAATCCCTAAACTTGTCAATAATCTCAATGCGCAGCTTGTGCGAGTAGGCCAGCGAGAAAATTGTGTTTTTCTATAAGCGGCTCAATATCGTAGGGGACAAATCGTCCCTCTCGAACCAGTACTTTGCCGTTCACAACTGTGTAATCCGCGGGTGAGCTCGAGCAAAGCAGCAATGCTCCAATGGGGTCATGCACCGCAGCTCCGGCCATGGAGAGAGAGTCGGTTCTGAACATAGCAATATCAGCGCAGTAACCCACCTCAATGCGTCCTATATCACTTCTCCCTAATACCTGAGCCCCGCCGGTTGTCGCAATTTTGAGCGCGTCTCGCGGGGTCATCTCAGCGGGACCTGAGTCACATCCCATGGGTTCAAGCGCTTTGGATACGCGCGCCAAAAGCATGGCTTGTCTTGCTTCGTTGAGTAAGTGAGCTGCATCGTTGCTGGCACTTCCGTCCACCCCTAGGCCAACAGGGACGCCCGCGTCCAGGAGTTTACGAAGGGGCAAAATGCCGCTAGACAAACGCATATTGCTACAAGGACAGTGAGCAATTCCAGTACGACTTTTTGCGAAAAGATAAGTCCCCTCGGCGTCCAATTTGACGCAGTGCGCGTGCCATACATCCTCACCCACCCAGCCCAGTCCCTCTGCGTACTGGGCAGGCGTGCAGTTGAAATGCTCTTTTGTATACAAAACGTCGTGATCATTTTCTGCGAGATGCGTATGCATCCTAACGCCGTAGTTTCTCGCCAGCGCAGCAGACTCACGCATTAAGTCCCTGCTGACCGTAAACGGCGAACAAGGGGCCACCGCGATTTGCAGCATGGAGCCGTGACCCGCGTTATGCCAAGTCTCAATGAGACGCTGGGTTTCTTTTAGGATAAATCCCTCATCTTCGACCACACGGTCTGGCGGTAACCCTCCCTTGCTTTGTCCTACGCTCATGCTCCCCCTGGTGGCAGTAAAGCGGATGCCAGTGAGCTTGGCCGCTTCGATACTGTCTTCCAAGCGAACACCGTTTGGGTAGATGTACAGGTGATCACTTGTGGTCGTACACCCTGACATCAACAGTTCAATCATTGCAACTTGATTAGAGATACGAACCATCTCAGGGGTCAGGCCGGCCCAAATTGGATATAGCCCTTTTAGCCATGAAAATAGTTCTGAGCTTTGAACGCTGGGTACTGCGCGGGTTAAGGACTGCACCATATGGTGGTGAGTATTGACCATCCCGGGGATCACCACATGCTTGGATGCATCAATAACCTCATCAACACTTTGCAGCAAATGTTGAACGTCCTCTGAGGAATTGAAGATCTGTTTAATGACGCCTCCTTCAATCAATATAGAAGCTCCTCTAAGCTCCGTATCAGAGTCGTTTTGAGTGGAGATGCAATTGGCTCGGTGAATGAGAAGGGAGGTCATTTGAGTAAACTTTTAAAAACACAACCACAGTATATTAAATGCTCACTTTAATAGTTAGCACTTCCACCTAGAAACTGAAGATATTTTGATTTTTTGTTTTCTAAGACGCATCTGGAGTCAGGGAAAATTGTGCACAATGCTTAGGTTTGCATCTTAGAAAAGAAAGGTATTACATGAAAGTCTACAAAATCGCCTGTATTCCTGGAGACGGAATTGGCCAGGAGGTCGTCCCAGCGGGGGAGGAGGTCTTAAGAGTGCTTGCTGAAGTGCAGGGCAGTTTTAAGTTTGATTTTGAAACTTTCATGTGGGGCGGAGATTGGTACAGAAAACACGGCGAGATGATGCCCGCAGACGGGCTAAGCCATCTGCGGGATAAAGATGCCATACTTTTTGGTTCCGCAGGAGATCCACACATTCCGGATCACATTACCCTTTGGGGCTTAAGGCTGAAGATTTGTCAAGGCTTTGATCAATACGCCAACGTGCGCCCTACTCGGATATTACCCGGCATTGACGCCCCCCTCAAGCGCTGCAAGGTGGAGGATCTTGACTGGGTCATTGTGCGAGAAAATTCAGAGGGCGAGTACGCGGGAGTGGGTGGGCGGGTCCACCAAGGTCATCCTATTGAAATTGCAACGGATGTGTCTGTCCTAACCCGTGTAGGCGTCGAGCGAGTTATTCGCTACGCATTTAAGCTGGCTCAGTCCAGACCTAAAAAGCATCTTACCGTAGTTACCAAATCCAACGCGCAGCGCCACGCGATGGTAATGTGGGATGAAATAGCGTTACAAGTCTCAAAAGAATTCCCGGATGTGAAGTGGGACAAAGAGTTGGTCGATGCAATGACTGCCAGGATGGTCAATCGTCCTGCAACACTTGATACGGTGGTTGCAACGAATCTGCACGGCGATATTTTGACGGATCTGGCGGCGGCCTTAGCGGGTAGTCTTGGGATTGCGCCAACGGGCAATATTGATCCCGAGAGACGTTATCCAAGTATGTTTGAGCCAATACACGGCTCTGCCTTTGATATCATGGGCAAGGGCCTTGCAAATCCCATTGGAACTTTTTGGAGTTGTGTGATGATGCTTGAGCATTTGGGCGAGGCGAAAGCCGCCGCGGTGCTGATGAAAGCGATCGAGAAAGTCACGGCCAATAAGGCGCTGCATACGGGCGACTTGGGCGGAACTGCGATGACAAAGGATGTGACTCGCGCAGTGTGCGAAATGATCAAGACTAAGTAAGTTATCAAACGCCCCTAACACTTGGAGATTTAAATTGAATTTCAAATCAAGCTTGCAGATCACCAAATATTCATCAGTCCTTCAAGTCATCGGTTTTGCGCTTGCCCTTTTAATGGGTTCGTTTGCCAACGCTCAAAATACGCAGAGCTCACAGTTTTGTCCTGATAAAAATTTACAGTACTGGCAAGCCTTTCCACCTGGGGGTGAGTCTGATCTGTCTGCTCGGCACCAACAAATGTTGATCAAAAAGAAGTGCCCTAACATTGAAACCATCATCCAGTACAAAGCAGGTGCGGGCGGTGCGCTCATGTGGTCACAGATCAACACCTTACCTGGGGACGGCTTGAATGTAGTGGGTATTAACCTTCCGCATATTGTTTTTCAGCCGATTGAGGGTACGGTTCAATACAAAACTGGTGATATCACACCCGTGTTTTGGTTTCACTATACGCCCGATATTTTGGTGGTGCCTGTGGCAAGCCCTTACAAAACCTTTGCTGACTTTATTGCCGCCGCTAAAAAAGATCCCGAACATATCTCTGTTGGAGGCTCCGGACTTAACTCCGCAAATCACGCAGCGCATGAGCGTTTAGATGTTTCATTTGGGATCAAAACCATCTATATTCCTTTCAAAGGAACGGGGGACATGACTACCTCTTTACTTGGCAATCAAGTTGATTCGGCTATGACTTACACCCCCTTTGCCATTAATAACAAGGGCCGTGTGCGGGCATTAGCTGTTGGAATGGATAAACGGCATCCCTTAATGCCAGATGTACCCACATTTAAAGAGTTGGGGATTACAAACTGGGTTGACGGCTCATACAGGGGCATTGGTGTGCCTAAATCTACGCCTGTGGATCAAATCAAGAAATTGTCTCAGCTTTGGGCTCAAATCAACACCGACCCTGAGATGCGCGAGCTTGCCGCTAAAAATGGTTTCGAGCTCATCAATATCGGTACCGATCAAATGGATGCTTTCATGAAAGAGAGAATTCAACTCTACACCCAAGGTGCTTCTTTACTTGGCTTGGGTAAGAAGTGATTCATACACCCCTTTCAGAAACTGAGTTACTGCGAAGTCTATTTGATTGCGCTGTTTCAGCGGCCCTCCCTGCAAAGGCTTTGCTGGGGCGATTACCTAAGCCCCCCAAAGGCCGAACTTTAGTGCTTGGGGCTGGCAAAGCCGCTGCTTCTATGGCGCTAGCGCTTGACGCCATGTGGCCTAGTGATCAGCCTATGAGTGGGTTAGTCGTTACTCGCTACGGCCATATACCGGCTGAGGATTCAGGAATTGGCGCAGTAGCTAGACGTGGTAGCTCTGCACCGCCACGCATCGAGATGGTTGAGGCGGCCCACCCCGTTCCCGACCAAGCAGGCGTCAATGCTTCACAACGAATACTTGGATTGACAAAAGAGCTGACGTCAGATGACCTAGTGATTTGTTTAATCTCTGGGGGCGGATCTTCTCTCTTAACGCTCCCCGCAATCGGCTTAACACTCGAGGATAAGAAAGCGCTCAATCAAGCTCTTTTGAAAAGTGGTGCGAACATCCAAGAAATGAACTGCGTTAGAAAACATCTGTCTCAAATCAAAGGCGGTCGCTTGGCATTGGCTTGTGCACCGGCCAAATTAATATGTTTCGCCATCAGTGATGTGCCTGGAGATGACCCATCTGTGATCGCGAGTGGACCAACGGTTCCCGATCCCACAACCTGTGCTGATGCCCTGGCGATATTAAGGAAGTACAGCGTGCATTTGCCCGACGCAGTCTTAAGCGCACTTGAACGCGGTGAGTTAGAAACGCCCAAGCCAGGCAACGCGTTTAAACACTGCGCACCCGTCGAGTTGATCGCGACACCCAAGCACTCTCTTCAGGCGGCGGCTGAGTTGGCCGTATCTATGGGACTCAATGCTTATATCTTGTCGGATGAAATGGAGGGCGAATCCTCTGAGGTTGCAAAAGTTCACGCAGCCCTTGCCAAGGGGGCAGCTAAGTTGATGGACGAGGCCGATGCTCAAAGCGCTAGCCATAAGGGGAATAACGTTTTTTGTGCATTTACTCCTCCATGTGTCATCTTGAGCGGGGGCGAGACAACGGTCACTATCCCGAAGTCAGACAAAACTTGCTCTGATCAAAAAGAGGGCAGAGGAGGGCGCGCAGGTGAATTTTGTTTGAGCCTGGCTAAAGAACTGGGTGGGCATCCCCGTATTTGGGCACTTGCTGCGGATACGGACGGAATCGATGGCGTTGAAAGCAATGCGGGCGCTCTTGTTACGCCTCAAACCTTAGAAAAAGCGCAAGCGCTGGGTCTAAAGACCTCAGAATTTTTAGCGCGACACGACTCATTTACCTATTTTGAGGCTTTGGGAGACTTGGTTGTGACGGGGCCGACTTTCACCAATGTGAATGACTTTAGGGCAATTTTGATTCGCTAAGAGCCTAGGCTGCAAGTAGTGGGTGAGCGCACTGCTAACCTGCTTTTAGCGCCCAGTTAAGTTGGCCCGAAAATAGCTTAAGCTCATCAGGACCTGTTTCAGATCGTTGCTCCTTCTTTGCTTTTCACAATTGGTTTAAACTTATTACTCAAATTCAGTTCTTCACCACTCGATATCTGCCCATATGACCACCTCTTTGTTGAGCATTCGAAGCGTTACTAAGAAATATCCATTGGTGACGGCCAACGATCAGGTCTCTTTGGAAGTTAAAAAAGGAGAAATTCACGCTGTTTTGGGCGAGAACGGGGCAGGTAAATCGACGCTCATGAAAATCATCTACGGCGCTGTGAAACCAGACGCGGGCGAAGTTGTTTTCAAAGGACAGGCTGTTCAAATTAAAAATCCTCAAGAAGCAAGACGCCTGGGGATCAGTATGGTATTTCAGCATTTCAGTCTCTTTGAGACACTGAGTGTTGCTGAGAATGTTTGGCTTGGATTGGGGGGTGAGTTAAAGCTCACCGAAGTAGAGTCAAAAATTAAACTCATTGCTAATGAGTATGGACTGGATGTAGATCCCCAAAGCCCCGTTCACGCTTTAAGTGTGGGCGAGCGGCAAAGGGTGGAGATTATTAGAGCCCTGTTGGGAGAGCCAGAACTGCTCATTTTGGATGAGCCTACTTCTGTCCTAACACCCCAGGCGGTCGATAAGTTGTTTGTCGTTCTCAGACGCTTGGCGCAACGCGGTTGTAGTATCTTATACATCAGCCATAAACTCCATGAGATCCGCTCTTTGTGCGATGTGTGCACCGTGATGAGAGGCGGGCGGGTAACGGGCCAGTGCATTCCTAATTTGGAATCAAATGAGTCACTTAGCCGTATGATGATTGGTGCAGAACCTGCAGATTTGGTGCATGAAGTGCATCAAACCGGTGAAACAGTTTTAAAGGTGAACCGCTTAAGCCTTGCAAAGAATGATCAATTTGGAGTGAATCTGGAAAATATCGAAATTGAGCTTAGAAAAGGCGAGATTTTGGGCATTGCCGGGGTCTCCGGGAACGGACAAAGGGAGTTACTTTATGCACTTTCGGGTGAGGACGTAAGGGCAAGGGCAGACGCCATAATTTTGAAGGACCAAAGCGTTGCACATTTAGGACCTATTCAGCGCAGAGCGCTTGGGTTGCACTTCGTTCCTGAGGAGCGACTTGGGAGGGGCGCCGTGCCCTCGCTTAGCCTGATGCACAATATGCTTTTGACTCGCAGTGAGTCGATTGGGGCTTGGGGCTGGATAGATGAGGAAGGACTCGAGCAACAGACGAAAAAAATTATCTCTGACTTTAACGTCAAAGCCAGTAGCGCTCACGCAAGCGCAAGCTCCTTGTCCGGTGGTAATTTGCAAAAGTTTATTGTGGGCCGAGAGATTGATGTGCGCCCCGATGTACTCATCATCTGTCAGCCTACTTGGGGCGTTGATGTGGGCGCTGCCGCACAAATTCGCTCAGAGATATTGAGACTTAGAAATGCAGATTGCGCGGTGCTTGTGGTGAGTGAGGAGCTTGACGAACTCTTTGAGATCTCTGACCGTATACAAGTCATCTCCCAGGGGCGTATGTCCCCGTCTGTAAGCCGCGCCCAGGCGACCAAGGAACTGATTGGTTCGTGGATGAGCGGGTTGTGGGAAAGTGCTGATGCACTCTAAATCCAGCGCTCAGCAGCATGACAAATCTGACAAACTACTCTAAATGTAATCTCGCGCAAGCTGTACACAATAAATTTCAAGAACTACATGTTTAAATTAGAGCAACGACCCTACCCCTCCAAATTTTGGAGCATCGCCTCACCGCTTCTCTCGTTATTGATTACGGTGATCTTAGGCATGGCGCTCTTTGTTTTACTGGGTAAGGATCCGGTTAAAGGACTGCTGGTGTTTTTTTGGGAGCCAATTAAAAGCGGATATGCTTTGGGTGAGTTGATGGTCAAAGCAATCCCCCTACTGATCATTGCAACGGGGCTTGCGGTTTGCTTTAGATCTAACGTATGGAATATCGGTGCAGAGGGGCAGTTTGTCTTAGGGGCCATATTTGCATCCGGCGTTGCACTCTTGGCTGACAAAGATACCTCGTCTTGGATTGTGTTGCCCATTTTATTGGCAGGTATCGTCGGCGGTATGCTCTGGGCATCGATCACTGCATTTTTGCGTGACCGCTTTAACACTAGCGAAATTCTGGTGAGTTTGATGCTTGTTTATGTGGCGATCATGTTGCTCAACTACCTTGTGTACGGTCCTTGGAAGGACCCCATGGGGTACAACTTCCCGCAGACTAAGACCTTTGAAGTCGTCACCCAAATTCCCAGACTCTTCAAAGGTTCAAGAATTAACATTGGCCTGTTTATAGCTTTGCTCGGATCGATTTCGTTGTGGATCTTTTTATTCAAAACGCGAGCAGGATTTGCGCTTCGGGTCGGCGGACTGGCCCCGGATGCTGCGCGTTACGCGGGATTTTCATCGAGCAAAGCCCTTTGGGCAGCTCTTTTGTGTTCGGGCGCAGCTTCAGGGCTGGCCGGGGCTTTGGAGGTAGCAGGACCCGTTGGGCAACTCACCCCCTTTATTCCCGTGGGATACGGATTTGCTGCAATCATTGTTGCCTTTGTTGGGCGGGTGCACCCGTTGGGTATGGTTTTTTCGTCGCTATTAATGAGTATGTTCTACATCGGGGGGGAGCTTGCGCAGTCCCGTCTTGGGTTACCCAAATCTTTGACTGGTGTTTTTCAGGGACTCTTGCTCTTTACACTTTTGGCATGTGATGTGCTCATTGCCTACAGAATTCGCATCCCCGCGCGTATTAAACTGTCGTCCAGTTCTATTAATCAATAAGGCCAACTAACCCTTTATGGAAACCTATGCACTGCTGATAGCCGCTACCTTAAACGCCGGTACCGTGCTTGCGATAGCTTCCCTTGGTCTGCTTATCAATGAGCGCTCTGGCATTGTTAATTTGGGCGCAGAGGGGATGATGCTTTGCGCCGCCATAGCAGCCTTTGCAACTGGAGTGCACTCCGGCAGTGATGTACTCGGCTTCACTGCAGGAGCCCTGGCCGGTGCCTTTATGGCCTTTGTTTTTGGCGTTTTGGTCATTTTTCTGAACACCAATCAATACGCGACGGGGCTTGCTCTAAGCCTCTTTGGTGCAGGTTTCTCAGCGTTCGTAGGCGTTGGTTATGTTCAGGCTAAGTTGGTTGACCGAGTTCATTTTGCGATCCCAGTGCTTGAAGATATTCCCTTTTTGGGGACCGCACTCTTTCAACACCATCCGTTGGTCTACATCACCATTATTTTTGCCATCATTTTGATTTGGTTTTTAAACAAAACCCGCCCTGGTTTGGTGCTGAGAAGCATTGGTGAGTCGCCTGAATCGGCTCACGCGCTGGGGTATAACGTGAGAATGATCCGTCTTGGTGCGGTAGTTGCCGGGGGAGCTCTGTGTGGGCTATCCGGGGCGTACATCTCTCTCATCTATACTCCCCTTTGGGTTGAAGGTATGATTGCGGGTAAGGGGTGGATTGCACTTGCTTTGACAACTTTTGCAACCTGGAAACCTATGAGGGTTTTATTGGGCGCGTACCTGTTTGGAGGCGTAACGATGCTACAGTTCCACCTTCAAACGATCGGAGTTGATGTGCCTAGTCAGCTCTTAAGTATGTTGCCCTACATTGCCACCATTGTTGTGTTGGCTTTGATTTCTCGAAACCCGCTTTGGATCAAGGTGAACATGCCAGCTTCGATTGGCAAACCCTTTTATCCCGGGACCTGAGGATTTTTTTTGTTTTTAATGGTTATTTTTTTAAAGGAAATGTAAATGACAGACATGTACAAGCGCAAATGGGTTCAGACCGCCGCTATAGCAACCGTTGCCGCAGCAGCTTTAGTTGCTTGCGGTAAAAAAGAAGAAGCAAAGACCGAGGCCCCTGCCGCAGCTGAAGCGCCTAAGGCCGAGCCACTTAAAATTGCTTTTGCCTACATTGGCCCTGTTGGTGATGGTGGTTGGACTTATGCGCACGACAACGGACGTAAAGCGCTTGAGAAAGAACTGGGCTCCAAGATCACCACTTCTTTTGTAGAAAACGTTCCTGAGTCTGCAGACGCTGAGCGTGTGCTGCGCGACATGGCAACTCAAGGTAACAAGTTGATCTTTGGCACTACTTTCGGATACATGGAGCCGATGCTAAAAGTAGCTGCTGACTTCAAGGACGTTAAGTTTGAACATGCAACGGGCTACAAACAAGCCGATAACATGAGAACCTACGACAGCCGTACCTATGAAGGTGCTTATATGGCCGGTGTGATCGCAGGTAAGATGACCAAGAGCAACGTACTGGGCGTCGTTGCTTCAGTGCCAATTCCTGAAGTGATTCGCAACATTAACAGCTTCACACTAGGCGCACAGTCAACAAATCCTAAAATCAAAACTAAAGTGGTTTGGGTTAATGAGTGGTTCAACCCACCAAAGGAAACTGAAGCTGCTACATCGCTTATCAACGGCGGCGCAGACATATTGTTCCAAAATACAGATTCACCAGCAGTTTTAAAGACAGCTGAGTCCAAAGGCAAACGCGCATTTGGTTGGGACTCTGACATGACCGCTTATGGTCCTAAAGCTCACCTCGCATCATCTGTGATCAACTGGGGTCCTTATTACATCAAAGCGACGAAAGACGCTTTAGACGGTAAATGGACCGGTGGCACTCACTCTTGGTGGGGTGTTAAAGAAGGAGCAATCGATATTGTCTCTATTGCTGATGACGTCCCTGCAGACACCAAAGCTAAAATTGACGAAGTCAAAAAAGGTTTGACAGACGGCTCTTTTGCAATTTGGAAAGGCCCAATCGTTGACAACACCGGTAAGCCCGTATTGAAAGACGGTGAGGTTGCTGATGACGGTTTCCTGAGCGGTATCAAGTTCTATGTAAAAGGCGTAGAGGGTAAAGTGCCTGGAAGCGATAAGAAGTAAAGCCAATTGATTAAAGCCGCTTAATTTGCGGTTTGAGTAAGGTCGATCTAGCCAATGTCGATCGACCAGATGCCCTAGAACTCTTTCGAGTTCTAGGGCATTTTTCATGGATATTCGGCTGTAAACTGTGGCAAAGAAATTAATATCCCACGATCAAGACGAACCCTAAGGTATCTATTCAAATGTATAACGTTCACCCCATTGCCCCTAAGCGCCTGCCTGAACTTTTAAAGCGCATGCCCAAAGCTGAACTTCATATTCATATCGAGGGGTCGCTTGAGCCGGAGTTGATCTTCAAGCTTTCAAAGAAGAATAATATTCCCATCCCTTACGAGAATGTGGAGGCACTCCGCTCTGCATATGCTTTTAATAATTTACAAAGTTTTTTAGATATTTATTATGCTGGGGCTAGTGTTCTCATCACAGAAGATGATTTTTACGAAATGGCACACGCCTACTTTTTAAAGGCAGCCCAAGACCATGTCGTTCATGCAGAGCTTTTCTTTGATCCACAGACTCATACGGTGCGCGGTGTACCCATGCAAGCCATCATCCACGGATTAAGTCGAGCGTGCAAGGAGGCTGAGCAAACCCTTGGAATCACAACGTGTCTCATACTGTGTTTTTTGAGACATTTAAGTGAGGAAGACGCATTAAAGACTTTAGAGGAGGCAATGCCCTTTAAAAATTACTTGGTGGGCGTTGGACTAGATTCTGGCGAAGTCGGAAATCCACCGGAAAAATTCTCCAAAGTCTTTGCTAAGTGCAAGGCGCTTGGGCTTAAGTTAGTGGCTCATGCAGGTGAGGAAGGACCCCCATCCTACATCTGGTCCGCTTTGGATGTGCTGGGCGTTCAGCGTATTGATCACGGCGTGCAGTGCATTAAGGATCCAGAGCTCATCAATAGACTTCGACTGGAGAGGACTCCACTTACCGTCTGTCCTCTTTCCAATCTAAAGTTAAAAGTCTTCCCGTCACTTGCCGATCACAACATCGCTAAGCTGCTAGCAGAGGGGCTATGCGTCACAATCAACTCTGATGATCCCGCCTATTTTGGTGGCTATATATACGAGAACTTTTTGCAAACCTTTGAGGCGCTAGGTTTGGGCGCTAAGGAGGCTTACGCTTTTGCACACAACAGTTTTGAGGCAAGTTTCATGACAACCAGTGAAAAGGAAAAAAGGTATCACGAACTAAAAGTTTGTTTTGAAAGCTTTGTTGAACACGATGCATGAGTGCACAAGGAAAGATGTCTGACTTACTCATCGTAGGAGCTGGGATTGGAGGTCTAAGCGCTGCTATAGCGCTTGGACAGTTCAAAGAGCGTATCTCGATCATTGAGCAATCAGCGCAGCTGGGGGAAGTCGGAGCAGGTGTACAACTAGGTCCTAATGTCACCCGAATTTTAAAGTCTTGGGGAGTCTATCAATCCCTTGATGCTTACGTGTATGAGCCCAGCTCCCTTGAGGTTCATAGTGCTTTGAGTGGGCAGCTACTTGCAACTTTGCCCCTAGGGGAGTCCTTTAGGGAACGATACGGCGCGCCTTACCATACGGTTCACCGAGCCGATCTTCACGCAGCCTTACTTGAATGCGTTGTGAGGGGGGGGTACGGTGATATTCATTTGAACTGCAAACTAAGCGGACTGCAAAGCACGGAGGACGGTTTGCAGGTCTCACTTGAGGAGAACCGTAAATATGTTCAATCTCAAAATGATACTTCTACTCCAGAATCTTTTTCAAAGAAACTTTATCAAGGTGTGATAGGAGCAGACGGAGTTTGGAGCAAGGTTCGAGATATTTATTTCGACACTTCCAAGTCGCATACACCCTTTGGCATTAGCGCTGTCCCTCCTCCAAGCCCTGGGGGTGTTACGTTCTCTGGAGACTTGGCGTATCGCTCGTTGGTGATGCAAAAGATGTTGCCACCCACTCTTAGGTCGAGTTCAGTAAAAGTGTGGCTTGGACCGGATATGCATTTGGTTCAGTACCCAGTCAGAGGAGGGGAGTGGTTGAACTCTGTGTTAATTTTGAACACGAGCCGTCATAGCCTCAAGCCCGGTGATCGTCCTCAAGACGTCCTCTCAGCGCTGGATTGGACCCTGAATATGAGCCAGGCTGAAAAGGCCTTGAATATCCATTCAATCTTCCCCCAGACGTGCTCGAAAATTCAAGATACTCTAAGAGCGATTGATACGTGGAGTGTTTGGCCTTTGATGAGATCTAACCCACTAAAGGGGCCTATGCAAATGGCAAGGGGACAAGTGGCGCTCTTGGGTGACGCGGCCCATCCGATGCTTCCCTACCTGGCCCAAGGGGCAGGAATGGCGATAGAGGATGCGTTTGAGATGGGTAAGCAGTTTAAGTTAAAGGCGAGTACTCCTTCTCAAGCAGATGGTCACCGTACCCAGCAGTTGTTCATGAACTACGCTCACAAGCGTTGGCTAAGAAATGCCAGCGTACAAAAAAGAGCACTGATGAACGCTGACATATTTCATGCGAAGCAATTTGTCGAGTGGGCGAGAGACAGATCACTCAAACTCTTTGGACCTAAGTTGCTGGATATGCCTTGGCTTTATGGATACAAAAGCTAGCTAAAGACCCCAGTTGTTTACCTACCAAAATCTGGAGTTGACAATAAACTTAACGATCCACTGATCAGCTTGGTCGTACATTCCGTGGCCTATACCTGCATTGAGTTCATGTCCGAGGACCTCGGTGTCCACTACGGCATATATGACTTTACTATTGGTATTGAAGGAGTCGATGTGGTTAAAGGAGCCCAGCGCGTTATAGCTCTCTAAGCCGAGCTGTGTTTTCTCCCCCACTGAGTAGTTGACCTTGAAGTCTAGATCTTCAGTGATGGGGCCGCTTCCCGAGTTGAAGCTGCCGTCTGAGTTTAAATTCACGGCTACATTCCATTTGCCAAGATTCCAACCGAGGATTGCCTTTAATTCTGCATTCCGCGGAAACTGCTCAACCGCTTGGGACTGCTTGCCCATTTCAAAATTTAAACCCCAATAAAGCCCCTGCTCAAGGTGGGGAGCGATATATTTCAACCGTACCTTGTAGCCATCACCGTTCCAGTCCCCGTTGGTTGCACGCGTGGACAGGAGGTACACACCCAACTCAAGGGTGTCGGTGAGTCCAAAATTGAACTCTGGGGTGAGTCTGTAAATGTGGTTAGGGGCTTGTTCACCAGCGTAATCAGCAGTGGATCTGCCCGAGAGGACATAGCTGTTGTGAAAGTCAACGCTCGCGTGCCCAGCTTCTTCTTTATCATCCGTGTAGACCTGTATCTCCTCTGACGCAGCATGCGCTTGAGTACCAATAAGGGCAAGACAAAGAATGCTAGATTTAATTAGAGTTTGAAGAGACATTATTTTGTGCGGTGCAGCAAAGAAAAAAGCGATTTTACCGGGTTGATCTGTGAGCGTTTGAACACAAGACATTTGTCATCACTTTGTCACAAGCATTTATTCTTCATCATGTGCTCAACCCACTTTTGAGAACTGATGGGTTTAAATAGATGGATTTTTCACAATAAGAAAAATGCAGAGAGCTTTAAGCCTTTATTAAGCTAACTCTACCTAGAATTGGCGAATGTCAAATTGTGGACTTTGAATTCAAAAGTTCCAAAACAATTTTGTTTTTAAGACTTGAACGTAAATCGGTGTGATTCAAAATGAATGTATCTAAATTTCAAACTGTGGTAGTGCGTCCCATAATCGAAACGGTTTTAAAAACAAAAGAAAGTAGAACTTATTTTTTCTCCAGTTGCCTACTCATCATCGCACTTGCTGCAGGACTTTCGTCTTGTACAAAAGATGATAAGACTCAACTTGAGAGTCCTTTGGCAAAAGCTGCTGCTGACTATAATTTTCTAGACTTGACTGAGAAGCAAGCCAGTGGTTTAAAGCCAAAGCCAGCTGAGATGGCCAGCTTCTCATCCCAACTAGCGGCCTACGGAAGTATCGACTTCAATGAAAATTCGGCGGTTCAAGTCTTTACCCCCTATCAAGGGAAGATCCTCCAATCTTTTGCTGACCTAGGAGATTTCGTCAGCAAGGGGCAACCGCTTTTTACGGTCGACAGCTCGGATTTAGCGCAGGCTGAATCAACACTTTTGTCTGCCAAAGGTGTTTTTGATCAGTCCAGTGCAACCCTCAACAGGGCAAAAGACCTTTACCAAATGCGCTCTATATCCCTTAAAGAGTTAGAGCAAAACACTGCCGATCAAAACGCAGCTGAAGCTTCTTTAAAAGCCGCCAGGGAAGGCGTTCGTATATTTGGCAAAACAACAGCAGATATTCAACGAATAGAAACAGAACGAAAATTAGATGCGGTCTTGGTTGTCAACAGTCCCATCAGTGGCCAGGTTGTAACCCGAAATGCTCAGCCAGGATTGCTGGTGCAACCTGGCAATAACCCAGCTCCTTATGTCGTTGCCGATGTGCTCAACAAGTGGCTCATCATTAATGCCTCAGAAGAGGACAGCACCAAGCTCCATGCCGGTCAAGAGTTGGATGTTAAGGTCCCTGTGTTACCCCAGGAGTCCTTCAAAGGGCGTATTAAAGTTGTTGGCTCTATTGTTGATCCCAACACAAGGACGGTGTTGGTCAGAGCCGATATTAGCGATCCAAAGCGCATCCTTCGATCCGGTATGTATGCAACATACCTAGTCAAAGGCGACAAAGTGGTGAAGGGTTTAGGCGTGCCCGAGGACGCAGTTGTCCGCGAGGGAGACGGAACCATGTCCGTATGGGTCACTGAGGACGGACGGCACTGGGTCAGTAGAACCGTCACTTTGGGACTTAAAAGCAATGGTCTCGTACAAGTCACAAGTGGCTTGGAAGAGGGAGATAAGATTGCAACGACTGGGGCTATTTTCCTGAGTAATATGCTTTTTAAAAATAAATAAAGCGCTTGAAATACATCAATTACTTCGGTTCAATCCCTTCTAAAGTGAACTAAAAAGAGATACTCCTGTGATCAAGTCCCTCATCATCTTTGCACTCTCTCGTCGTCCAATTATCTTACTGGGTCTTCTTGTGTTTTTGGGCGCAGGTTTGATTGCATTTACCAAGCTCAATATCGAAGCGTATCCAAACCCGGCCCCTGTAATTCTTGAGATTACAGCGCAGGCGCCTGGTTTATCCGCAGAGGAGATGGAGAAGTACTACACCATACCCATGGAAATTGGACTTTACTCCACTCCTGGAATCGACAACATACGCTCGACTTCGTTTTATGGCTTATCTTTTGTTCGGGTAACGTTTAAATACGGAGTGGATTTTTATTTTGCTTACTCACAAGCTGGAATCAGTTTGCAGCAGAATGTGAATTTACCAGGTAACTTGGTTCCAACCATTCAGCAATCGAGTTTGGTGGGCGAAATTTATCGTTATGAAATAGTAGGTCCCAAAGACTTTGGTTTGACTAATTTAAGAACGGTCCAAGACTGGATTGTTTCTAGACGTTTGTCTACGATCCCCGGCATCGTTCAAGTTAATAGTTGGGGGGGGACCACTAAGGAGTTTCAAGTTCAAGTTGATCTCCCTAAACTCCAAGCCTTCAACATTACCATTCCCCAAATAATCACAGCCCTGGGAAATTCCAACCTCAATGTGGGGGGACGGGAAATATCCTTTGGACAGCAGTCTGTCAACATTCGAGGGTTAGGGCTTATCAACACGGGCGGTGATGACGTCATCACTCAGGGCTATCAGACAAGAGATATCGAGAACGTGGTACTCACTCAGACCAACGGAGTGCCGGTCAGAGTGAAGGACATCGGTAAAGTGGTGGTTGGTTTTGTTCCACGATTGGGTGTAGCGGGCAGGGATACTGATGACGACGTCGTTGCTGCCATCGTGGTCATGGCCCGCAATCAACATACAAACAATATGATCCCCAAGGTTAGGGAGATGATTGACACGATGAATTCGGATGGGACACTCCCAGCGGATGTCAAAATTATCTCTTACTATGACCGCTCAGGTTTGGTGGGTGTTACGACGCACACCGTTTTAGAGAATTTAGTGGTTGGATGCTTATTGGTATTTTTCATCCAGTGGATATTTTTGGGGGACTTTAGAAGTGCCATTATCGTGGGCGTCAATATTCCCTTTGCACTTTTATTCAGTATCATTATCTTAGTCATGAGAGATGAGGATGCCAACCTCTTGTCCATCGGCGCTGTTGACTTTGGAATCATTGTGGATTCTGCTGTTATTTTGGTTGAGAATATTTTTAGAAATTTTCAAAGTAATCAAGTTAAATTACTGCAAGACCTTGCAGCTGGCAAATTAAACGTTGATCCCTCCATTGGTGACGGTGACGGGGAGTCAACACCACCTTGGCCAGACCGGTTAAAAATGATTTTAATCAGTGCGTGCCAGGTGGATAAAGCGGTACTGTTCTCAGTCGCCATAACAGTAGCCGCTTTTATTCCCCTGTTCACGATGCAAGGGGTTGAGGGACAAATTTTTAGCCCTATGGCTAAAACTTACGCCTATGCTCTGTCTGGTGCGTTGATTGCCACCTTCACCATTACACCGGTCCTAGCCTCTTACATGTTGCCTCAACACATCGAAGAGGTTGAAACGTTTGTAGTGGTTTGGCTTCGCAAAGTGTACGAACCAGTGCTGCACTGGTCACTTCAGAACCGTAAACAAATCATTGGCATTGGCGGGGCTTTCCTATTGATTTCAGTGCTTTTAGCCGCCAGGTTAGGCTCTGAATTCTTACCCGCACTAGAGGAGGGTAATTTGTGGATTCGCGCAGCCATGCCCATGACCATGTCGCTAAACGCGGGCAATGAACCGACGAATAAGATGCGAGAGATCTTGCTTCGTCACAAAGATGAGGTGCAAACTGTCGTCTCACAACACGGTCGCCCGGACAACGGAAGTGATGCCTCACCATTCTCTAATGTCGAGCTCTTTGTTCCTTTAAAACCTTTTGATGAATGGCCTAACGGGGAAACAAAAGAGCAACTTGTTAAAAAAGTCCAGAAGGAATTCGCTGATGAGTTGCCTGGTGTTGTCTTTAATTTCTCACAATATATTCAAGATAACGTCGAGGAGTCACTCTCTGGTGTGAAGGGCGCCAACTCGGTGAAGATAATTGGTCCCAATTTAGAGCACCTTGAAAAATACGCGACACAAGTCAGAGACCTGATGGCCTCTATCAGGGGAGTCGAAGATTTAGATATCTTTAACGTAATGGGGCAGCCTAATCTGAATATCAAAATTAACCGAGAAAAGGCTGCTCGGTACGGATTAAATACAGGCGATATCAACGCGGTGATTCAGGCCGGTTTGGCAGGTGCAAGTGCGACCACTGTGCTTGAGGGGCCCAGGCAATTCAACCTCTCTGTAAGAATGGCTGAGCCTTTTAGAAATGAGATTGATAAAGTCAAACTACTCAAGGTTGGGTACCAAACAGCAAGTGGTGCAGTTGCTTATATACCTTTAGGTCAATTGGCTGAAATCACGCTAGATACAGGCGTTGCTTATGTTTATCATGAATCAACCGCCAGGTTTATTCCTATTAAATTCAGCGTAAGAGGTCGGGACTTAGGGGGTACCGTTGCAGAGGCACAGCAGTTGATTGAGCAAAAAATTAATCTAGAACGCGGATACAAAATTGTTTGGGCAGGTGAGTTCGAGGACTTACAAAAAGCAAAAGCCCGATTACTTCTGATTGTTCCCTTAAGTATGGCCTTAATTATTATTTTGCTTTATTGCCTGTTCAATTCTTGGAGGGATAGCTTCCTTGTACTAGCAGGCCTCCCATTTGCAATTGGTGGTGGTATTTTAGGATTAGCTGTGTCTGGTCTGGACTTTAGTATTTCGGCCGCGATTGGATTTATTTCGTTATTTGGAATCACCATTATGAACGGTATTTTGATGACGACATACTTTAATCAAACGTTTGCTTCCTCAAACAAAAATGTCATAGATTCCATGTTCCATGCCGCCAGTCAGCGTATGCGCCCTATGTTAATGACGGCTTGGTCTGCTTGCATTGGGCTCTTTCCCGCTGCAATCTCTCACGGCATTGGTAGCCAAGTTCAAAAGCCTCTGGCTACGGTGGTTGTTGGTGGTTTGTTAATAGGTCCAATTATGCTGTTGGTGGTTGTGCCGGCCTTATGTACTTTGTTTATCAAAGAGAAAGCGGACACTGTAAATTGAGCACTCAAAGCTCATGTCAGTAAAAAACTGTGAAGATGAACCGTAACCTCACGTCTATTATTAAAGTAAGTTTGCCTATCCTCATTGCAAGCGGAGGGGCGTTGGCGGGCATACCCAGCAGACCTAATGCACCGCTGACTGGACCTGTGATTCAAAAGTCTGCTTTACCAACTGCGCCCTCCAAACTAAAGGGGCAGGTTGGGGGGGCTACCAACCAAAATCAAAAATCCTTAGGCAGTTTGGGTGGCTCCAATGCTCCCCCTGGTTTGAATCATACTAGTTCAAAAGTTGATAATTCTCAGCAGCCTCCCCTTTCTGTAAATACGTCTGCTGCTCAAAAGTAGGTCATGCCAAACTTAGTTAATTTTCGTAGTCTAGAAAACCCTCCATCCAATTCGAATTCCCCGAAAACCATGTCTTTACTCAATATATATAAACTAGACTGTACGGGTAGAGTCGCTCAATTTATTAATTCCAATGCAAAAGAGAGTAAGAGTACATGGTCGCTTATCGTCGGCGCAACTGTACTTCAAGTGTTACTGGAATACCTACCTTTCATCGCTTGGTTTACTTGGCCTTTTTTAGTCTATATTTGTGCGCAGTGCATTCGCGATCAGGTTGAACAAAAAATAGGCATCATGGAATCTATTCAAGAAACCTTGAAAGCGCTTAAATCCAATGGGGAAGTGGTGATTGCTCTACTTTTGTACGGAGCTCTAAGCTTAATCATCTTTAGAGGTTTGATGGAGATTTTGAACTGGGCCCAAATCGGTTGGGACTTATTGCCAAGATCCGTCAATGCATTGCTCCCGTTTACTATATCTGAAGCACTAGCGGTTCTGTTTATAGCGACCTGTGCTTATAGGCTAAATAATGATGACTCAGATCCGTTTAAAACACTGAGCTTATCGCTGAGAGATCTGTTCTTGTCGCCTGTATCGACACTGATTATTTTGCTCATTCAGTCTTTATTGTTGACTTACTTCACAATGAGCTTGACCTTTTATCTGCGCGCTCCATTGATTTCAACATTTGTTGGGCATGCACCCTTTGTATTTTTTGTTTTAGTATGGATTGGTGGCCAACCCATTGAAAAGCAGGATCAATCTTGGATTGAGAGTTCAACATGATGAAGATTAATTTCAACAAATGCACACTTTCATGTGCCGCCTATGGACTGATCTTGGCCTTGAGCGCCTGCGCTGTTGGTCCTGATTACAAAAAACCCGAAATTCCTAAAAGTGATTCTTTCACAAGAGATCCTGCCCAGATGGGAGTAGGCTCGTCCGTTATTAAGTCAGATTGGTGGAAGAGTTACAACAGTGCCGAGTTGAACACGCTGATTGATAAGGCCTTAAAGCACAACGCAAGCGTTGAGATCGCTTCTGCCAACTTGAAGGTTGCACAACAAAATACAGTTGCTCAGCAGGGCTTTTATTTTCCTAGCATTTCTGTTGGCACGAGTAGAACTATTCAAAATAACGGTGCCAGCATGAACACCTCTACCGGGCTAATTAGCCCTGGTCCTGGTAATGGTGCTCCAAGTTATTCTGTGAATAGTGCAGGCCTTAGCGTTGGTTTTATTCCTGATATTTTTGGGGGCAATAGACGTGCTGTTGAATCGCTTAGGGGATTAGAGAACAGTGCTAAATATCAGTTAGCCGCGTTGCAAATCACTATCGTTACAAATGTCATTCAGACTGTTTCTCAGGAAACTACGCTCAGAGAGGAGTTGCGTTTAGCGATTGCTGCTGAACGCTCAGCGTTCAAGCAGTTAGAGCACGCAAGAAGACTGAACGCCGTTGGATACAGCAGCGGTGTAGATCTGGCAACACAAGAATCGGCCTATGCTTACGTTGCCGCACAAGTTCCCAGTATTCGCAAATTACACGAACAAACGCTTGATATGCTGAGCGTTTTATGTGGTGAGTTGCCCAGCACTAAGCTTGAAGTTCCAAATATTGAAGCCATTCAGATACCGGCGGATTTACCCAACTCTGTCCCTAGTGGTTGGATTGAGAAACGCCCAGATGTCAGAGCAGCTGAGGAGATGGTCAAATCCAGTAACGCACAAATTGGTGTCGCCATTGCAAACATGATTCCACAGATCTCTATCAGTGGATTCACCGGTGCCACTGCTGGTGCATTCTCCTCTCTCAAGGATACTTTGAATAGAAGTTGGTCTGAGACTCTTAACGCGAATCAGACTTTATTTGCGGGAGGAACTCTTTTGGCCCGTAAACGCGCTGCAGAGGCAAATCTGGAGTCCTCCCTTGGTCAATATAAGTTTGCAGTCTTGACAGCGTTCCAAAACGTTGCTGATACGCTTTACGCTATTGAGCAGGACAAGAGGAGTTGGGAGATAGCAAGAGATAACGCACTTGCTAATAAAAGGATTTACGAATACACACAACTTCAGTTTGACAAAGGCTATGCCTCAGAGCCGATGCTCCTGAGTGTTCATCAGGCGTACCTTGGCGCAGAGATCAACAGGATGCAAGCCTACGCCCTCTACCTAGGGGACACTGCAGCCTTGTATCAGTCTTTAGGAGGGGGATGGCCTGCAGATGCGAGAAAATGACCCACGGGGCTCGCAATTGGTTAAGCTGATTTGGAATGAAGCAGCATTTAAAAGTTTACTGCGCGGCGTGAGCCACCAACTTTTCTGCGGGGTAGGGAAGGATGTACTTCAGGCATCCTTCATCTTTTGAGTTCAACCACTCACTGTAGTATTGCTCATCAAGGATTGCGACCATTCTTTTCTCTTCATCTGGTTTGTGAAAATTTTTCATTAGTAAATGATCGTCTGCATTAATAGTCAGCATGCTGAAACTTCTGATGATCTCTCCATCTGGTCTCCTCCATCCTGTCCATATGCCTGCAATGCCAAGTGGCTCTTGATCGGCCCTTTGAATTTTGGTGCTTACAGCTTTCCCGGATCGCCAATCAGGCTCGAATATTGATTCAGCAGGAATAATACAAAGTCTTTTGAGTCGCCACGCATCTTTGAAGGCAGGTTTATCTGCTACGGTCTCAATTCTCGCGTTGTAGGTGTGCCTTGAAATCTTAGTATCCTTGGACCAGTGTGGGATCAGACCAAAATGACCAGAAATACCCTCTGCACTCCCTTCACTACCGGGGCTTGCGCTAGGTTCTTGGGAAAGTCTAATAAAAGTAGATGCGTAGGTGGGCCAAACATCAAAATTGGCTTTGGGCGGCAGACTTACCTTAAACCTTGATTTGAGACGAGCAGGATCTTTGATGGATTCGAAATGCGCGCACATAAAGCGAATTTAGGTTTTAGATTATTTGCTAATATCTTGCTCAAGTTATAGCGTCTAATCCATGAAACGGGCGAAGCAGTGAGGGTCGACCGAGCCGTACTTATCTATCAAAGGTTATTTCGAATGCAGGCCATGAAACTCTTCATGCGCTATCTCGCCTGCGGATAACTTTAATGATTCAACAACGGAGTCAATTTCAATGGGATCATCCCCAGTCGGCTCCACCAAGTCTTCTCCGGTTGGCTCCATTGGAGCAGAGTCAATTGGCTGAGTCAAAACGGCAGGTTTATTATCTGCTTGAGATGTTTTTGCTGGTGCTGCGGCTAAAGCACTTTGTTGAGCTTTCTCTCGTCTCTCCTTAGCCGCTTTTGCAGTGGCCTCAAGCTTTAGGTGAACACTTTTAAGGTGATCGATGGAGTTTTGAAGGAGTTCGACTTCTTTTTGTTTATTTTGATCATTCGAATCGCTCATATCTTCTCCCTTGGGCTATTTGATTTTGTGATTATGCCCCTGATTTTACAAGGTTCTTTAAATATCCCTCCCTGTCGCAATCTAGCGCCTCAGAGAAGGCAACAGAGAACAATTTAGCGGCCCTGAAGAACAATCTTGTAGGTATGCCGTTTTTATAAGGTAATTTGTAATCGGATACGAATACAGGGTTCTTATCAGTCTCAAGCACACGGTATTTTAGGGCTGGCGATTTGGTATCCGCACCTTCAATAACTTGCTTTAATTGATCAGTCGTTACGCCGTCCTTGGCATACGATCTTGCAATCAGAACAATATATTTGTTCTCCTTATCCATTCGAAGCGTGAACGGGTAGGAGCCCCCAGATAGAACTGAGATTTCTCCACTAGGGTTGATCTTGGACATAAATCCAGATTTAGTGAAAAATCGGTCTATGTTGACCGGCGTTATGTCTACGGGTTTCCACGTCATGATGGTTAAGTCCTCGGCTTGTGCGCGAGTTTCCTCAATGAGCTCTAAAACATGAGAGACAATTCTCCCAACATCATCTCTATTAACCTTGAACTCTTTGAGTAGTATGCGTTTGAATATTTGCACGATCTCTTCAAATTGCCCGCCACCGATACGGACATCGGGTGGAGCAGTTTGAATAATATTCTCACGGTACGTTCGATCAGATTTTCTTAAAACGTAGGGCATGTAATTAACCTGATCCTTGTATAACTGCTCTACATTAGAGTTAAACAGGAAATGACGAACCTCTTGCTTAGCAACAACTTCTTGATGCAATACGTTTATGATGGACTTTAATCCCTCTAATCCCCCGTATCTATTAAACACTTCTATCATTGATAGCTTCCCCCTAAGTGATATGTATTTTCCATTTGGTGAAGATATATTTATGTAATGTCTTTCTGAGCGATTGATCAATTTTGCATTGCAAACAAATGTTTCCCACAATCAGGCGCACGATTGATAGAGCATGCAAATTAAGACTTCCTAAGTTACACATTATTCATTTTTGATTTTATTTAGTGCTATAGGGCTAAATAAAATGCAAGATCTACTTTTAAATTACTACTTAATGCGGTGGTTTAATTTGCCGTGTGACGACAAATGAACTATCTGTGTCTAATATTGGTTGAAGGGCGATTACAGCAATGTAATCAGAACGTCGCGTAATTGTGGAAATCACGGCCCCCCTTAACATCTCAATAGGCTGTAGGAGTTAGCTTTGCGTTTGTGAAATTGAGGATATTGCTTTGGCTTGTTTTTCTTAGAAAAGTCTTTATGATTTTATAAATATCCAAATCAAATTCTGGTAGGGAGTTGTTTAATAAATCCTCGACGGATTGTGGGTCACAGGCAAATCCCATGTAGATCCACTTATCAAATAAATGACAACCATCTCCCTCCTTGATGCCAATTGCTCCTTCATAGGGCCAGATAGTGAGCTCCATCTGTTTTAAGGCTGAAGTCAGCTTTAAATTATGCAATTCAGGTTTTTCTAATCCCACACAAGCACCGTTGCAAGTCTTTAATTGATAACCAAAACACGGCTTACCTGGGGATACTTTCTCAAGACCTAGAATGGTTTCGCATAAGTTGTGATTTTTGGCCAATTTCTTTAAGACTTCAACTGCTTCACGCTTTCCTCTAAAAGGCCCGTAGATATCTTTTTGTGCCCCTGGCACAAGGTCATGTTTAGAAATTAAGCTGGGGACGCTGTAACCCAGGTGGTTGGATTCAAGCTTCCAGGCACAAAGCTCGGTGGTCCGTCTGAGTCGAACGTTCATGGTCGGAAGATGCTCCTTCACCAGTTTAGACTCTAGTAGCAATGCTCCAAGCTCCCCACTGGTTTGAACCCATTCAATGTGTTTGACTCTTAGAGACATCTTTGCCTCCTTACGCTGGGTAAGGGCTTGCTGAAAATGACTCATGACCCTGGTTCGTAGTGTTTTGCTCTTGCCAATGTAGAGATACTCTTGGTGGTCTGCATAAAAAATATAGACTCCGGGAGTGTCTGGAATGGATCTCACCAAGGACTCATCAATATTGGCGGGAATACTAGTTTGTTTAAGAAGCTTTGTAACGGATGCTTTCAGCGTTTCCTCCCCGAACCGTTCAGCACAAAGTCTCCAAAACTGCAAAAGAATGTCAGCATCGCCCATTGCCCTATGCCTTGAGGCACAAGTTAAGCCGTGCGTTTGAATGATCGTGTCAAGGTTATGTCTCTTTTGCTCCGGAAAGAGCATGCGCGATAGTTTTACGGTACATATGACTTTGGGCTTAAAGTCGAGCCCAACTCTTTTGAAAGCGGCTTTTAAAAAACCGTAGTCAAAACGGGCATTATGGGCGATAAATATCTTATCCTCAAGCTCTTGAAAGAGTTCTTGGGCACGCTCTTCAAATGTAGGTTGCCCCTGGACCATTTGAGGGCTGATGCCAGTCAGGACTGTAATGCCGGAGGGGATATAGACCTCTGGATCAAGCAGAGTTTCAAAGCGTGTAGTTTGACCGTTTTGAAACGAAATAATTGCAATTTCAGTGATACGGTCGCGCTCAAAATGCGATCCTGTGGTCTCAATGTCAACGAAAGCGAGAGGGTTCACGTTTTGCTATTGTCTGTGGGTAAGGGGAGGAGTGCAATGTACCTAAGAATCTATACCTTATCATTTATCATGGCCCAGCGCTCGTGATCTTTCCAATCCCCATTTATTTTTAAGAATTTTGGGCTGTACCCTTCGTATGAGAGTCCAACGGATTTGGCGAGCTCAATAGAGTCTTTGTTTGAGGGCTGAATATTGGCTTCCAGGCGGTGTAGTTTGAATTTGTTAAACGCCTTGTCAATGACACAAGACAAAGCTTCTTTCATATAGCCTTGCCCTCTGAATCCTTCAAAAGCATAGTAAATCAAATACCCACATCTGAAATGCCCAAGAAAGATATCCCTGATCTCAACGGTACCTATTAGAGCGTCGTCTCCTAAGCGACGCACGAGATAGGCTTTATCCTCAGGGGTAGAAACTTCCCTTACGAACTGTGAAAAAGATTTATGCGTTTTCACAACCTCAATCCAAGGCTTGAGTGTTTTAAGACTTCCTTTTACAGCACGTAGGTATTCTTTTTCGTGCTTGTGTTGAATTTTCTCAAGATAAATTCGACGGGTACTCGTCATTCTGGATCTTTCAAGTGACAGGGGTGGTTTCTCTGTAGGGTTTTGTAGTTATGCACTGAGGCGCCCTGTGGTGCTAAGTGAAGTCGCAGGGGCTTGATAAGTATACTAATCATCACAAAAGTCGTATTCTGAGGGATCGGGCATGAGGAAGTACTTACCCTATGCTGGGTTTTTACAGGCAATAACGACGATATAGTTAAGTATTTTAAAGAGCTTAAATTAATTAAAATTGATTGAGGGCTTAAATGAATTGAACGCAGCGTATCAAGAAAAGATATTTTGTTTCAACCTTCTAAAATTAACTGTTAACACTGGAATAAAAAATGAGTGATTTAGCCCGGCTGGAGGATCTTCCGCTGGAGTACCGTCAAGCCTTAGCGCAGCAAAATTTAGTACCTTTATGGCCTAGTCTGCGCGGCGTCTTGCCCCCAGACAAGCCTAGGCCACAAACAACTCCCACTTTGTGGTCCTATAAGTCCATCAAACCTTTGCTCTTAAAAGCCGGTGAGCTCACTCCCATCGAAAAAGCAGAGCGACGCGTTTTGGTACTTGCTAATCCTGGGCACGGTTTAGACAAGATGCAAGCAAGTCCAGCTATTTATTTGGGGATGCAGTTATTGTTGCCTGGTGAGTGGGCTCCTGCGCATAAACACACCCCCAATGCCGTTCGAATGATTGTCGAGGGCGAAGGTGCGTACACCAATGTCAACGGGGAGAAATGCCCGATGAGTCGTGGAGACCTGATCTTGACTCCCACTGGGCAATGGCACGAACACGGGCACGACGGGGACGAGCCTGTAGTTTGGTTAGACGTCTTGGACTTACCACTGGTCTATTACATGGAGGCCTCTTATCACATCAACGGAAAGAGACAACCAACTGACGCAGTCAGGGGGGACAAAATCTACCAATACGCAGGTGTTGTTCCAACTAGGGACTTTGAACGAAGCACTCGGACTTATCCGGTGATTCGTTATCCTTGGGTTGAGGTCAAAGAGGCGCTTTTGTCTCTGGGCGAAGCTGAGCCGGGGTTGAGTACGGTCATGGTCACTTATGTGAATCCCGAAACAGGTGGGGATGCTGAGAACATACTGGGCTTTTACGCACTAATGCTCCGTCCTGGTCAAAAACTATCCATGCCAGTTCGTTCGCCCTCTTGCGTTTATCACGTTATCGAGGGGTTTTGCTCGGTTGGCGTGCTGGGCGAGGAATTCAAGCTGGAGGAGGCGGATACTTGCTGTGCGCCGGGTTACACGTCGGTCACGTTAGCAAACCTAAGCGCTACTCAGCCGACCTTCCTATTTATGGCTGACGAGTCCCCGTTGCACCGCAAGTTGGGCGTTTACGAGGTGAGGCAAGGCCCCTAAATTTCTCTCACCCCTGTCAATAGGAGTAAGTGCATCGTATCCCCGTCACAGATAGGGCAAGCTGTCTACAAGATTGTGAAAGTTAAAGGTGTTGGGTTGGCAAATACAACTTAATGACCGTTTTTTGGAGAACCTATGATTGAAATCCGTTTATCTCAAGTGTTTAAAGTTTTGAAATGGGGCGCCTGTGCTTTTGTGAGCGCAATCTGTCTTCAGGCAGGCGCTCAGCAAGGCTCAACCTTCCCTACCAAGCCAGTGACCATCGTCACTGCCTTCGCCTCTGGGAGTGGTCCTGACGCCGTGCTGAGACAAGTTACGGAGAAACTCTCTAAATTATGGGGACAACCTGTATTGATTCAAAATAAACCTGGTGGAGGCGGATTCATTGCGATCGAATCTGTCGTTCACGTGGCGCCCGATGGCTACACACTGATTCAGCTTGATAGTGAGCATTTGGCTGCACTGCCACATTTGTATAAGTCAAAGGGTTTTGTCACGTTGAACGCATTAGACCCAGTGGCTCCTATGTTTAGGACGCCCTTTCTGATTGCAGTTGCAACCGACTCTAGGTGGCAGAGCATGAAAGATCTCATAGCTGCAGCCAAAGCAGAGCCAGGACGAGTGAGCTACGGCTCTTGGGGCGTGGGTAGTCCAGGACATTTGGGTGGGGAGGAGCTTGGGTTATTGACGAATACGGAGATGACTCACGTTGCGTATCGTGAGGTATCCCAGCTCTTCACCTCCGTAGGTTCCGGCGATGTGCAATGGAGCTTGGGAAGTATTCCCTCTAGTCAGGGTATTTATAAGGCAGGAAAAATCAGATATCTAGCCGTAGCAACTGCCAAAAGGCTCTCGATCATGCCAGATGTTCCAACCGTTGGCGAGGCCGGTGGACCCCAAGGCTTTGTAGTCAACTCATTCGTCAGTTTATTAGCCCCTAAGGGGGTTGCACCAGAGGTTAAATCCAAAATAAATGCTGACGTTATCAAAGTGCTCTCTGACCCTGAGGTGAAGGCGCGGTTTGATACGTTTGCATTTGAGGGGCTTACCTGGACGCCAGAGGAAATACGCAAGAACGCTGAAATAAAAGAGAAAACCTATCAAAAACTAATTGAGCGTAAAAATATCAGCTTGGATTGATGCCTGTGGAGTAGGGCGCAGTGGAGCGGGCGAAGGGAATCGAACCCTCACTATTGGCTTGGGAAGCCAAAGTTCTGCCATTGAACTACGCCCGCGCTATGCGGAGAAAAGTATATCAAAAATCATAAAAATACTTGATTTTTAAAACAGTTTCTAAGACAGAGGGGGGCTCACTTTACTTGCTGAAGTGAGTCCCTTTCTTATTCCTCGCCTGATTAGTTGAAGGGGG
>CAJAYT010000103.1 GCA_903949285.1 uncultured Burkholderiales bacterium | reverse complement strand
GGTTTGTATGACGCTAATTAAAGTTAAAAGATAACCACCACTCTGAGGTTTTGCATAAACCCATACACCAAGTGGAATCCCAAAGAGGACGGCTGTGATGAGCGAAGCAAAAACCAATAAAGTATGCTGGTACGTTATTCGAAGGAAATCGTATTCAAAAATTGAGCTTACGAATTTGGAGAAATTTGCACCAAAATCGTTGGACTTTAATTTACCAGTCTGAGTCTGTCCTGTACCTTTGTGAAGATACTCCCTGATAACATCGGCAGGACTTTTCCTCTCAATCTCCACTTTTGCATTTAGCAACTGCATTTCTTTCTCTGATAAAGAGGAGTCCAAGGATTGGAGTGTTTCAAGTATTTTGGGGTGCTTCTCAACACTTTCTATCCTGTAAAGCAACAAAGCTTTATAGGAGGCGAAATAGGCTTCATCATCTTTTAGTAACACGTAGCCTGCATCCACCAGGCGCGGATCGGTGCTGTAGGCATCCATGATGTCAATTTGGCTCTGCTCCAGTGCCTCGTAACCCAAACCATGATCAAGTCCGGTGGGTGTTAAAGCGCTTAATGAGTAAGCCTTTGAGAGGCCCCTCCAACCATCACTCCTAGCCAAGAACTCTTGTGATAAACCCAGTCTTAGATTTGGGTGATTCCTAAGATCTGAGATCAAATGAATCTTTAATTCATCTGCTAGGGTCTTTTTAATGACTAAGGCGTAAGTATTGTTAAAACCCAAGAAATAGCCTGCTTTCAGCCCCAGTGGAAGTAACTGTGCGTTAATTTGCTGAAGGGATAGGTTAGATTTGGTTTTTAGGATTTCCTGCGTAAGGGTTCCCCAGTACTCCGGGTAAATATCGATCTCACCTTCGCGTAGCGCATTAAAAACGATGCCAGTCGAACCCATGCCCTGCTTTCTTACAACCACCACTTGAGCATGATCCTCTAACTGACTGGCAACAAGCTCGGCTAGCACATAGGACTCGGTAAAGCGCTTACTGGCAATAGTAAGGTCGTGCGCATTCGCATTAAGGCATACAAAGAAATGAACACACAAGTAAACGCAGGTACAAAGGAGATGAAAGAGTGAATTTTTCATGAATTTTCAAGAAGTCTTAACTCAATGGTATCAAATACACACAAAAATTAATCAACAGTTAAAATTGATTTCAATTCAGTACATTTAGACCTATGACCTTAACGCCCAACCAACTCTCAAACGCACGTGCCCAGTGGAAATGGCGCGGCACGGGTCGCCCCCCCTTTGCCGATCAACCCAAATCAGATCAAATTTCTGTGTGGGATTTTCCTAGACCACCCGAGTTAGTCCCTGAACCAAGAGAGATAGTCATCCATTGGGGATCGCTAGAGATAGCGCGCACATTCGCGAGTTGGGCTGTGCGTGAAACTGCACATCCTCCGACCTACTACTTACCGTTGAAAGATGTACGAACTGATTTATTGCATGCGGCGGGAGCAGGCTCATTTTGCGAATGGAAGGGCCCAGCTCAGTACTGGAATTTGTTGGATAAGACTCGCAGTTTAAATTCCGTGGCATGGAGTTATCCAACGCCTTTCCCTGAAGCCATGTGTATTTCTGATTGCATTGCCTTTTACGCGCATGATCTCGATTGCACTGTAGGTGGACTCAAAGTTACGCCCCAACCGGGACAGTTCTATGGAGGCTGGATCACAGCGGACTTAGCTGGCCCGTTTAAGGGCGCGCCTGGGAGTAGCGGTTGGTGATCAGCGTGGGGGTGTACATTAAAGATAGAAAAAAATTTGAATTCATTGAGCCTTTTGTAAGCCCATACGCTGGTGCGAATGAACCCAGCAAATGCATCACTTAGTCTCATAGACCAAAAGTTCAAAATTCAATACCTTGTATCTCCGGGGTAATTACTAGTAATTTAATGACTAAAGATCGCTAGTATTGAAGTCAATCATTTTTAAACCAAGAGATGAACGATTGAGTATCACTCAATCGAAATTCGTTAAGCTCTTTTGCAATCTTTTTATTTAATTCTTCCAATTTTATTCGTTACAAAATAATGTTTCAAAAATCATTTAAGTCCTTGAGTTTAATATGCGCTTTGGTATCGTTCAATTCTTTTTCCCAAGTACAAAAGCCTCCTCTCAATATCGTTGATATGGGCTCGTTTCACATCGGTGGTCGTCTCGTAGAAGTTTCTGGCAAACCTGTGAAGGAGGTCGTCTTCAGTCCTGGAAGTGCTCCAGCCAAGATTGATCCTAACGGCAGATATTTAGTCGAACAAATGTATGTTCAATATTTCACTCCCAAGACGCTGAAATCTAAGCTGCCCATTCTCCTTTGGCACGGCGGGGGATTGACTGGCGTGACTTATGAAACCACCCCAGACGGGCGTGAGGGTTGGGAGCATTATTTCATCCGCCACGGTTGGAAAACGTATGTCTCTGACGCAGTTGAGAGAGGGCGTTCTGGTTGGGCCCCGCCTGACATCTGGCCCTCTGAGCCTCAGTACTTAACCGTTGAAAACCCCTGGGGTCGCTTTAGGATTGGCACTGGTCTGTGGGGTGAGGATGAATCTAAATTTAAGCAATTCGAAGGGGGATTATTCCCTGCAAGCAGTTACCTCAACTTTATGCGTCAAGTAGTCCCCCGGTGGACAAGCACGGATGAAGCAACGCTTGCAGCATACATCCAACTCATTGATAAGGTATGTCCATGCGTCGTGTTGGTTCATAGTCAAGGGGGGCAATTTGGACAAAAAGCTGCTCAGGCGCGACCCGATAAAGTAAAAGCGTTGGTACTGGTGGAGCCGGCAGGTTTTGGTGATCCTCAAAAGGCAGACGCACTAAAAAATACCCCTTTTTTAGAAATCTACGGCGATAACATAGACCAAGATTCTCGTTGGCCCTCCATTCGCAAAACGCAACTGGACCTCAACAAAAAGTATTTGCAAGCCGGAGCAAGTGTCGACGTCATTAACTTGCCAGATCTTGGTATCAAAGGTAACTCACACATGATGATGATGGACACCAATAACGATCAAATAGCTGGAATTATTGACGACTGGCTTAGCAAGAAAAAACTGAAATCGCAATAAGATTCAATATTCTCCTATGAAGCTCTTTGTAGATTCAAAACTAGTCTCTCCTTACGCGGCCTCAGCGTTTGTTGCCTTAAAAGCTAAAGAACTCGTCTTTGAGCTCGATGTACTTGACCTCTGCGCTTCTGAGCAGACAAATGCAAAGTATTCTGAGTTCTCCATTACTGGGCGAGTACCATGCCTCATGGACAAGGATTTCTCCCTGTCGGAGTCATCTGCTATTGCGGAGTATCTTGAGGAGTATTATCCAGGCACAAACCTCTACCCAAAGGATATTTTTCTAAGAGCAAGAGCTCGCCAAATTCAAGCTTGGCTAAGGAGCGATTTAATGGCTCTGCGTCGTGACAGACCTACGGAGGTAATGTTTTGCAACTCGGTCAAAAAACCATTAACACCTGAGGGAGAGACGGCAGCTCAAAAACTCATACACGTAGCTAGCACCTTACTAATACACGGGGGTGCAAACCTCTTTGGTGCTTGGAGCATCGCTGATGTTGATCTATCCGTTATGCTGAATCGACTAATCCTTCATAGTGATTCAGTCCCTGAGAACTTGATCGCCTATGCAAAGAATCAGTGGCAACAACCCGCTTTACAAGAATGGGTTAATTTTGGACGTCCCAACTGATCTGTGTTTGGGTTGAATATTTTTAATGAATATTCGAAGCAACCAGCGATGTAAAGTAGTGCTCTAAATTTGAGGGCAAAAAATCTGGCAGACCATTTGCCGCCCCGTATTCCTCGATCAGCAACTCAGCCAGACTTCTTTGATCTGGGCTGAGAATATAGGCTGTGATGAAATCAGGGTCCATGCGCAGATCGTCCCAGTAAACGTCAAGCACGTCCGTATCAATCTCATCCTCTTCGAAATTCTTATCTAACTTTGCAAAGTCAGCCTTTGTTTCCCAAGTAAAGCGAGTTTTTAAGGTGAAGAGTTGCAGATTAACGGGAATATAAACACCGTACTTATCTCGGGAGACAGCGTCTTCGAATAGATAGTTTTCTGCGCTGTCATCGGCTCGGGTTTCATCAGACCAAAATTTGTACTCAGCAATAAAACCTTGTTCTTGTGGAATGAGTTCAAGGACACAAAATTCAGAGATGACTCTATTGAATCTAAAGTAATCCTCCTGCCATTGCTGGTTGATCCATT
>CAJAYT010000102.1 GCA_903949285.1 uncultured Burkholderiales bacterium | reverse complement strand
GATGACCAATCAGATCGTGGGACTCACGACCTCTCAGATTGGCGCACTCTCGACCGTTCAAGTGGCTGGTTTATTCACGAACCAGCTGAACGCATTGACCAGTGCCCAGTGGACACAGATCAGCACTGCAGATGTCTCCTCTTTCACGAGCACTCAGATGCAAGGGCTGGCGTCTAGTTCACTCAATATGCTGAACTCGGATCAGTTTACAGCCTTAACATCAGCTCAGATTGCAAGCTTGTCTTCAACAGATCTTTATTCACTCAATACCACTGGTGTAAGCAGTTTGAATTCTGATCAAGCAATTGGTTTGAGCTCTTTGAGCATTCAATATCTGGCATCTAATAAGATCAGTTTATTGACAACCAGTGTAGTCACTTCATTAACAAGCACACAAATTGCAGGTATGACCACGGGGCAGATAGCGTCACTATCCACGATACAGGTCTCTGATATGCTCAGCGGACAATTTGCAGGACTGACAACGAATCAAATCAAGGCGCTCACAACGGGCCAAATGGCTCAGTTGAGCATGCAAGATATTCAAACATTAACAACGAATCAGATTAGCGCATTTTCTAGTTCTCAAATAGCAGTTCTAACAACTTCTACTTTGCAAAGTTTTGCACAAATCAGTCCTCTTGTGCTCGATTTGACGGGGGTAGAGGCACTTACAACTGCAAATATTGCGGGTCTCGCAGAAAACGCATTCACTGTGTTGACAGCTACGTCTGGCACGAAATCTATCCAGACGCAGCAAATCGGACAATCCGGGGTAAGTTTTGACCTTGGTAATACGGGAGCAAGTAATGCGCAGGTTGGATGGATCACACCGGGCGAGGGTTTCCTGGTTGATCTTCCAGCAGGAGCCACAACCATTTCTAATGGTTCTGAGTTATTTGGAACAGCAACTGTGTTGCCCGATGGACAAACAGCTGCCAACGGATTTGCGGCATTATCTGTTTTTGATCAAAATCATTCCGGCGTGATTGATAGCAGTGATCCAATCTTCAATCAATTACAAGTTTGGGTGGATACGGGTACCAATGGAAGTACTCCAACAGGTACTTTGTACACGCTTGCACAATTAAATATTGAATCTCTAAATTTAAATGCAAAAATTGCGAATATTACAAATAACGCCAATACTATTGGGCTGGTATCCAGCTACACAACGACAAACGGTCAAACACATGAGTTAGCAGATGTTTGGTTTGCATCGACTGCTAACACTGGGGATTCGATCAATCAACTCACCGATGCATTGAATCAATATAAGACAAACGGGTCAACAGCTTCAGCTCTAAATTCTGGATTGCCTAGTCAGTCTCTGACACCAAGTTCTAATTCTGAGAATTTAGTGACCGCTAATTCATCCGCATTACTCGCAAACGTCTTAAGTCAATACAATGCAAACGGTCAATTAATAGCAAGTGCTAACAATTCTCTAAATGCTGGGGCTATGCTTGGAACTAATTTAAGCACCAATCAATTATTGGGTTCGACCAGTAACGGAGCTAATTCAAACACTGCCATACCCTCCGGCACCAAGCCTGGCGCGTAAATGTAACTATACTTTTTAAGTTGAAGATTTTTAATTAAAACTGTGTCTTTGCACTTTGTCGACAGTTCAATAAACCAGTCAGACTACCAAGCGCAAACGAAGTAAAGCAGTTGCTGCTCATTTTTGTTGCTCTGAGTAGGAATCCATTCAGATGGATAATCCATAGTTCTAACTACTTTACCCGTACCCATTCGTTCTGAATAACCAACAGCATTAATAGATTTTTCTCGGTTGTTATCACAGTCAAACTCGGCGAACGACCTAATTGACCGTTGACCGCTAGAGTCAGATGCTCTGAGATCATATAAGACATCCATTCGTTTATTGCGACCAATTCGCACTATTGTTCCCGTGTCAGCGTACACGCTGACATCCATCGTCTCGGTGACTTTCATCCAAAAGGCTAGGCAGTCTTGTGAGACGAGGACGGTCAGGGTAATAATGACCGTAATAAGTATTCTTTTAGAAAGGATGTTCATGGAACCCAATTCTATACCGATCTTATTTGGCTTTCTTGGAATGATCAGTTGCAATAAAAAGGTACATGGCAGGCACAACAAACAGGGTAAAGAGTGTGCCTATGGATAATCCGGTGAAAATCACCAGTCCCATGGAGAAGCGTCCCGCTGCACCAGCACCAGAGGCGATAACGAGTGGGATCACACCAAACACCATTGCAGCCGTCGTCATTAAAATAGGACGTAAACGAGTACCAGCAGCGGCTTCAATTGCTAGGCGTTTTTCAAGGCCAGTTTTCTGTAACTGGTTGGCTACTTCTACAATTAAAATACCGTGCTTGCTTATCAATCCCATTAAAGTCACTAAGCCAACCTCAGTGTAAATGTTAACTGTACTAAAGCCTAGAAAGATGAAAATCATGGCTCCAAACAAGGCCAACGGGACAGAGACTAAGATTACGACTGGGTCTTTGAAGCTTTCAAATAGTGCCGATAGAGCTAAAAATACAATAATCACTGCAAATAAAAGTGTGACTATGAATCCGCCTGATTCCTTCATGTATTGTCTGGACTGACCGGCGTAATCAACACTGTAACCAACAGGCGCAACTTCCTTTACAGCATTTCTCATAAACTCCAGCACCTCACCTTGGGATGCGCCGGAGACACCAATAATGGTTGCTGAGTTAAGTTGCTGGAATCTATTGATAGATTCAGGAACGATATCGTATTTGATACTCGCTACAGTGCTGGCTTGTATCAATTGTCCGTTGGGTAATTTAAGCGCAAAGTCCAAGACACTTGAGGGATTTAAGCGGTCAATTTGTTGCACCTGCGGAATGACTTTATAGGAGCGCCCTGCAATGGTGAAGTAATTAACATAGCCCCCACCTAGGCCAGCGCTCATTGCGTTACCCACATCAGCCTCGGATAATCCAAGGCTCGCAATCTTATCTCTGTCCACGACGAGTGTGGCCTGGGGTTTGTCCACCTTCAAGTCCACATCAACAAAGTAGAATTTTCCTGATGACCGCGCTTTATCCATTACCTGCTGAGCAACGAGGTTCAGATTTTGGTACGGTTCTGTTGTAGAAATTACAAATTGAACGGGCAATCCTGCTGAGCCGGGTAGAGCGGGGAACTGGAAAGCTGCGACGCGAGCGCCCGCAATCGTGTTCCACTTCTTTTGTAAATCAATTTGAATTTGCTTGGCACTTCGTGTGCGCTCATCCCAGTTTTTGAATAAAACCCCGCCAATCCCAGAGTTGATGGTTGGAACGCCGGTGATTTGAAACATTTGCTGGTATTCGGGCATCGTCTTCGCAATCTGAAATACCTGATCTGCATAGGTTAGCATCTGATCTGAGTTGGATGTTGGAGGGCCCACAACTTGAGAGATCACAATACCCTGATCCTCCTCAGGTGCTAATTCTGACTGGGACATCTTGAACATCAATACCAAGAGGACCAGGAGGATTGCACCCATGACGATTAATACTTGCCACGTTTGTAATGCACTGTGAAGGAGTGATAAATAACGTTTGTGTACCCTCTCGAAAGTGCGATCAATTTTCTCTGCAAATCCACTGTGCATATCCTCTGCGTTCAAGAACCTTGAGCACATCATGGGGGAGAGCGTCAAAGCGACTACGCCAGACACAGTCACAGCGCCAGCCAAGGTGAATGCAAACTCAGTAAAGAGTGCACCGGTGAGACCGCCTTGGAAGCCAATTGGAATATAAACCGCAATTAGAACCAAGGTCATTGCTATGATGGGGCTTCCTAACTCACGAGCAGCTAATAGGGCCGCCTCTAAAGCACTTTTACCCTCTTCCTTCATATGTCTATCAACGTTCTCGACAACGATGATTGCATCGTCAACCACCAATCCAATTGCCAGTACAAGGGCTAAAAGCGTTAATAAGTTGATGGAATATCCCAGTATCAGCATCATCAGGAACGTTCCGATAAGTGACAAAGGCATTGCAATCACTGGGATGAGAACCGCTCTAAAATTACCCAAGAACAAATAGATTACGACGGTAACGATTAAAAGAGCTTCACCCAAGGTTTTCATTACTTCAATAATGGACGTATTAATGAAAGAGGTTGAATCGTAAACAATCTCACCGGTTAAACCATTGGGGAGTTGGCTGTGAATATCTGGAAAAACTTTCTTGACCCGTTTTGCAACATCTAAGATATTTGCTTCAGGTGCCACTTTAATACCAATGAATACTGAGCGTACACCGCCGAACGCAACATTAAAGTCATAATTCTCAGAACCTAGGCTTATGGTTGCAACGTCCTCCAAACGTACGATAGAGTTACCATTTTGTTTGATTGCAAGTTGCTTGAATTCGTCAACAGAGTGCAAATTCGTAGCCGCCGTTAACGGGATAGTTACCATTTGTCCCTTAGAGGCACCGAGCGTTGCAAGAAAGTTGTTATTCGCTAGTGATGCACTAACCTCGGCAGCGGTGACGTTATGCGAGGCCATTTTGGAGGAGTCAAGCCAAGCCCTGAGAGCAAATAGGCGCCCGCCCAATATTTCCGCCGTTTGTACCCCCTCAATTGAGTCAAGTTTGGGTTTTACTACGCGGATTAAATAATCGGTAACGTTATTGGTCGCAAGCTCATTGCTGTAAAAACCGAGATACATTGCATCGGTCGTTTGGCCCATCTGTACGGTCAGAACTGGTTGCTGAGCTTGTGCGGGGAGTTGGTTGCGCACACTGGCAACTTGAGTATTGATCTCGGTTAAAGCTCGGTTGGCATCGTAATTTAACCGAAGCGTTGCTGTAATGGTTGAGACACCACTGGTACTGCTGGAGGATAAATAGTCTATTCCTTGGGCCTGGGCAATGGCTGATTCAAGGGGTTGGGTAATAAATCCCGCAATCGTTTGTGCATCAGCACCAAAGTAGGTGGTGCTGATGGTGACAACTGCATTTTGTGTCTGTGGATATTGATTAACAGGCAGGCTAAAGACAGCGCGTAATCCAAGTACAACAATGAAGAGTGAAACTACCGAAGCCAAAACAGGCCTACGGATAAAAATATCAGTAAAGTTCATTTTTTAAGTACGAAAAAATTATTTCGCATCAATTTTCTTGTGGTTTGGGATTAGGACTGTTTGCGGGTTGAACTGTGTTGTCAATGGTCAGTGGCGTATCATTTTTGAGTTTAATCATGCCACTCGTAACAACCTCTTGTCCTGGTTCAATGCCCTTTAAGATGGCGACTTGGTCGCCCCTGGTATCTCCAACGGTTACAAAAACTTGCTGCGCTAAAAGTGGCTTATTACCGCTTGCATCGGCTTTATCCGAGGGTTTAGCAATGAACACGGTAGACCCGTAGGGGTTGTACGTGATAGCTGTCTGCGGAATTGTTAGGTATTGTTTTTTTGCACCTACCAACACGCTCACATTTGCAAACATGCCGGGCAAGAGTAAGTTCTTTGAGTTATCCAATGTAGCTTGTACTTGTATGTTGCGCATGGCCGTGTCAACTTTTGGGTTGATAGCAGAGATGTGAGCAATAAAAGTTTTACCGGGATATGAGTCGCTCGTGACGTTTACTGTTTGACCTTGTGAGATTTGCGCAAGGCGCTGCTCTGGCAGGTAAAAATCAACGAATAAACGATTGATGTTTTGGATAGGAACGATCTTGTCACCAGGATTTAAGTATTGGCCTGGGATCACAGCGGTGATTCCCAGCTTGCCAGAGAATGGAGCTCGGATTGATTTTTTCTCAAGCGTTGCGAGCTGTTGATCGGCAATGGCTTTCTTGCTCTTAAGATCAGCAAGATCGTTATCGACCTGTGCTTGCGAGACGGCTTGTGCAGCGAGTTGGGCTTGGTCTCTTTTGAGGACCACTTCTGCCAACTCTGCAGCGGCGCTCGCAGCGCGCCATGAAGCAGAGTCTGCATCAGCATTGAGCTGAACGAGTAACTGACCTGCTTGGACCTGATCGCCAGAGTGAAAATTAACGCTGCGAACCAAGCCTGATATTTCACTGGATAAGTCCACACCTTGAGCGGGAGTGAGGGAGCCGATAGCAGTGATCTGCGGTTGCCACTCCAGCAATTCAGCTTTCATTGTCGACACCGTTTGAGGGCCAGGTTTGGGTGCACTGGCAATCAACTTTTGGATATGTAAGAAAAATCCTAAACCTAAGGCAACGATCAAAAGAAGCACTGCGCCTAGCATGATGAGCATGCGTTTGGTCATGTTTATATAGCTCTCAAATTAAGTGAATGGAAATGAAAATGAAAATGAAAAGAAGAAACTCTCTGATACCTTGAACTTTTAAGCTGTGTCGCTAAACATAAGTTATAAAGTTCCGTAGCGTTGAAGTTGAGTGTTTAGGGTTGGACGCGTGTGGACACAAGGCTGGTTTTTGTGGATGCTGAACCATTTGTAGTTTCTGCAACGCTTGGTTTGTTCCACCACCCACCTCCCAGTGCTTGGAAAAGGGCTGCCGTGTCTGCATAGCGGTTCGCTTTTGCTGCAATCAAATTAACAAGTGCTTGTTGATAGGTTCTTTGTGCGTCAAGTAAAACAAGATAACTGGTAGCTCCTAGTTCATACTGTTTAGTGCTCAGCTCTAAGGCTTCCTTAGAAATCGATTCCACCTGGGACTGAGCATTTAGGGTTTGCGTATCGGCGTCTAGCGCCCTCAGAGTGTCGGCTACGTTTTGAAAGGCAACCAGCACAGTAGCCCGGTAAGCTTGAGCTGCTTGTTCATAGGCGGCTTGTGAAGCTTTTACTTTTGCGCTGAGAGCACCTGCGTTAAATATGGGTACCGTGATTCCTTCTGCAAGGTTCCAAAACGATGAGGGTCCCTTAAATAGGTTGCTCTGATTGGCTGAGGATGAACCGTAACTTGCAGAAATAGTGAACTGGGGATACTGGTTGGCAGTGGCTATGCCGACTTGCGCACTAGCTTGGTGCAGGAGCGCTTCGCTAGCTCGAATATCAGGTCGTTGGCGGACCAACTCCGATGGAAGAGAGATGGGCAACTCTCGAGGTAGTTCAAGCGAGTCTAAATCAAATTGAACATCTACTGACTGGCTAGGTAGTAGCCCCGCATAGACGGACAATTGATGGCGGGTTTGAGAAAGAGATTTTTCTAAGGCGGGAATACTCGCGCGTGTTTGAGCCACTACATTGGTTTGTTGTAATAGTGGTGTCCGACTGATTGCGCCAATTTCAAATTGCTTTTGAATGACCTCAAGCTGTTTGCTTTGTGCTTTCAGGAGATCCTGCGTCGCTTTGAGTTGCTCTCTAAGGGATGCTTCTCGAATAGCAGTCGTTACTACGTTGGCAGTAAGTGTCAGGTAAGTCCCCTCTAATTGATAGGCTTGATACTCCACTGCAGCTTTTTGATTTTCAAGTTGTCTGCGGTTGGCCCCGAACACATCAAAGGTGTAGCCCACGTTGACAGATGCGTTTAAGAGTCCCAACACAGCGCCTTGGGCATTCGGCACTCCTGCTTGAGCAGCCTGTGTAGCGTTCAGTCTTTCTCTTTGGTCGCTCACGCTAGCAGATACGGCTGGGACCATCAGGGAGCCAAATTGATAGTTGTATATCTCAGCGGCAGAATTAAGCGAGTACTGAGCAGCTTTCAGATTGGGATTGTTTTTTAAGGATCTAACAATCAGTTGGTTTAGGGCCTCGTTGTGGAATACCTCCCACCACTGCGCCGGAATTTGTCCACCCGGCACAAAAACTTGCTTTGCAGAGGACGCCAGTCCAGTGTCCAGTTGATCAGCAAGCTTTTCCTGCGTGTAGTTGCTGGGGGTTGCGTTTTGGGGGGCCGTCGGGCTTTTAAAGTCTGGACCCACAGCGCATCCGTTGACCAAGCAAACCAAGGCAAGGGCGCTGATTTTTTTGGGACTAAAAGCGCTCAAAATCCCTTGGATAGTAGGGTTGTGCAGTTTTTGGGGTAAGTTTCTGGATTTCATTTTTTCAAGCCGCTTAAATTAGCTTAAGCCACTTGCGACAGAGTTAAATATCAATAGACAGTAATCATGCCACAGACTTAGCCCCAGCTCTTGACATAGGGTCAAGTCTTAACAGTGGCTGGTTTAATGTGAGCTTTAAATAAATTAATACTAATATAGTATATAAATTAATTATTAATATCTTAATAATTAATATTTCAGTATTTTTACTTGAAAACTAAGCACTCACCTTAGGTTCGTGCTTAGTTCAATAAATAACCGCTGTGATATAAATCAAATCACAAACATAGCTTAAATGAAAAGACCTAGAGAGGTCTGATTTGAACCTTCTTGAACTTAACTACGCCTCCTGCGTATTGGAGGGCAATCGGTCCAGGTTTGAGTAAATTGTTATTGGTTACGTCAACCGTTGTAACTCCGTTGAAAATAACCGTGTAGTGATTACCTTTGGCGGTGATGTCATAGGTGTTCCAGTGGCCTCCAGCCTTAGGCATGGGCTCAACTTTGGCTACATTTACGATGGAGCCTGTGCCGTAGCTTGGGTCCGGTCTTTTGTCATAAACATTGACCTCGTAGGCGTTGACTGCGTTGATGAGTTTGGGATCACTGACGCGAATAAAGATGCCGCTGTTGGCTTCATCATCCACCCAGAACTCAGCTTGAATTTGAAAGTCTTGGTAGGATTTATTTGAAACTAAGAATCCACTGCCAAGCTCAGCCTGCGCAGCCCCGTCGTACAACCTCCAGTTAGCGTTTCCTATTGCTGTCCAACTGTTGAGATTGGTGCCGTCAAGGAGTGTTTCCCACGGAGCCTGAGAAGTTTGTGGTTTTGCTAATTCTGCACACCCCCCAAAAGCCAATAAAAGTAGTGCTGTACTCAGTTTAAAAAAAAGCGTTCTATTCATATGGCCCTTTGCTGTTAAACAATGTTGGTGCTTGATATCCCACTTATCCAAAAATGAATAGTCCGCGGGAAGCGTGAAATCAATTGATAACTTTAAGGCAAAAAAAAATCCTAAACACTAGGGGAAACTAGCGTTCGGTAGGATATTTTTCGCAAAGGCTCACCACCTATCATGCTGAGGTGTGAATGCACTGGGGCAGGACCTGTAATCTAATCTCAAACCATTTAAATTGGTTAAAAATACTTGAAAGTCGCCCAGGCATGGGCTGATGCCCATAGAATTTGAGCATGTCAGGAAATAAATTCAATAAGGTTTCAAGGCCAAAAGCTAATCCCCATTCCAGAGTCATGCAGGTCGGAAATAGGAGGGAAATCCAGGTCAATGGCGCACTTCAAGAAAAGCTAGGCCACGCGGTTAGGCTTCATTCTCAAAATGAATTAGAACTTGCAAAACCTTTGTATTTAGAGATCTTGCGTGTACAACCTAACGCGTTTGAAGCACTCCACTATTTAGGTGTTATCCACTATCAGCAGGGAAAATTTGAAGAAGCGCTCAGATTAATAGAGAGCGCAGTCCACCTTTTTCCCTCGCACAGCGTCAGCCAATGTAATTTGGGAAATGTCTATCAAGCATTATCTCGTTTCGAAAATGCAATACACGCATACACCCGCTCGGTGGAATTGAACCCTCAGTTCTCAGATGCTTATTTCAATATGGGTGTGGTGCTCAATGCCCTAGGATCAGTTGAAGGGGCCCTGGTCTGTTACAACCATGCACTATTACTAAACCCAAATTACGCCGCAGCCTATAACAACAGGGGCCTAACTCTGATAGAGCTTCATAAAGCGGGAGTGGGGGAGCACGCGTTTGAGTTGGCTTGTATGGACTATTTACGAGCAACTCAACTCAATCCAAGTTACGCTCAGGCATTCTTTAATTGGGGCTCAGCCCTACACAACAATAAGGAGTTGAATCAGGCACTGGATATTTACAACATCGCAGTTGGCTTAGATCCACATTTTGCGATTGCCTTTAATAACCGAGGTAACGTGTTGCAAGAGTTAGGACAATTTGACACTGCACTTGAGAGTTTTACAAAGGCTTTGCAATTAAGTCCAACACTTGGAGCAGCCTTTTATAACAGAGGATCTCTGTATCAAGATCATGAGATGTTCGAGCTTGCAAAATCTGACTACGATGCTGCGATTTCGAATAATCCAGCCATGGTGGAGGCATTTTTTAACAGAGGATTTGTCAACGAACAACTTAAGAGATTTGACGAGGCAAGAGCTGACTTTGAGCGCGCGATTGAACTGAATCCGGAGTACGTAAACGCTCACTTTAATCTCTCGCTTTTGCTACTGAAGCTTCAGCATTTTGATGCTGGCTGGGAACAATATGAATGGAGGTGGCAGTCTGATGATTTTTTAGGTAAATACTTACAAACCAGTAAGCCGCTGTGGCAAAGAGGCTCCTGCACAAACACCTTACTCGTTTGGGATGAGCAGGGAGTCGGGGACTCAGTGTTTTTCCTTCCCTGGCTGATCCGTTTTGTCAAGGAAATAGGTAGCCAATCAAGTGGCCCTCGGCAAGTGATTTGCCGGGTCGACGAAAGGCTCATTTCCCTCTTTAAACGATCTGTACCGGATATTAAATTTTTAGCTAGGCAGATCGAACTCAATGAGGAATTATTTGACGCTCATCTACCGATGGCGAGTTTGCCGCTTGCATTGATGCAATTGCAGCTTGGGGGTGCGGGGCCGGGTTGCAATGGCTTTGGGCTCAGTACCCTTAAGCCATATCTGTTTGCAGATAAATCGCAAGCTACGCAGTTCAGAGCGTCTCTGGCTAAAACTGGAGAACTCCTGATTGGCGTTTCATGGCGGAGTAAGAATTCCAAAACCGGCGCTCTAAGAAGTGTTGACTTAGCTGCTTTGCTTCAGGCCTTGAATCTGCCTCGAGTTTGCTTGGTTAATTTGCAGTACGGTGAAGTTCAATCGGAGTTGGAGGCGCTCTCTGAGAGGGGAGTTGCTCATGTATCCCAAATTCCAGGACTGGACGTGATGCAAGACCTTGATGGACTGGCTAGTTTGATTTCGGCTTGTGATTTGGTGGTCTCTGTTGACAATTCAACAGTACACCTGAGTGGTGCACTAGGCGTACAGAGTTTGGTTTTAGTTCCATTTGCCGCTGATTGGCGTTGGGGTGAGGACAGCAACTCTACTTCAGTTTGGTACAACTCCTTGACCCTTTTGAGACAGCAAACTAGGAACGATTGGGGCTCTGTGCTGAACCGGGTGACCGAGATGCTAAATCAATTGTCCCAGTAAGAAAACTGACCTACATTTTATAGAGGTACAAAAGTTAATCAACACGCTTGAATAAAAGCATGGATAGAAGTTTGCGTTCACTCTCATTGCTGAAGCCGCATTCAACTGCGCGACCAGAGTTCTCGTAAGTCCTAAAGATCATGTCCCAAATTGGAATGCCGTAATTGTTGGTGTGACGATCACGCTCGTGGTGGACTCGGTGCATTTCAGGTCGGACAATCAAGTACCCTAGCCAACGCGGGGTCTTAATATTTGTGTGTTCCCAAAGCTCGAAAACGCCTACCCAAAATGAGGTCCAAAGTGCGGCATCTAGACTGAAACCCAGTAATACATAGGCAACAAGATTGACAATAAGCGCGTTAGATAAAAAGTCGCTCGGATGGGCGTAAAACGCTGTCAAAGTTTCAAGTCGATATGTGCTGTGATGAATCTGATGAAACACTCTCCAGTAGTTATCACTGTAATGACGAAGACGGTGCCACCAGTAAACAAAGAAGGTTACGCAGTAGTACCCTATCAAGCCCTGTATACAAACATTCAGGTTCGTAGTGAGTAAGTTTGATCTGTAAATAAAAGCAACGTGCAGTCTTAAAAAGTCTAGATTTTCTTCAATCGCGCTACCCAGGACCAAAGTCAATCCAATACCCACGCTCGCCAAAATAAAGGCCCTAATCGCCCAAGACCAATCGCGTTTGTAAGGGTGATTGGGTGCAATTCGCTCTAAAAACATCAATGAGACTGCAAAGCCTGCATTGAGTAAAAATGTTAACAGCGAAGTGGCCATGGGTGAGGGAGGGTAGGTTCAGAAATGTGGAGGATGCAAAAAAAATTGCATTAATTCGGGAAATCTATTTTCTTCAAGGTGTCGAAAAATTCCTTGGACTGATCCTCATCAGATCTAGGCCAATGGGATTTGAGCACTTGGTTTAGGTGGGCTTTGTATTTAGCAAGCTCTAAAGGGTGCTGTGCTAAAAACAGGGCTCTTTGGTAGTAGTCCTCTTCTGTATCACATACGTTATCCATCATGTCCACATCATGGAGCAGGCTGCCAGCGACGCGGGAAGCAAAACTTGACCCTCTTTGAGTGACTACAGGTACGCCGCATAAAAGGGAATCCCCAACTGTGGTGTGTCCATTATAGGGGTGTGTATCTAGGAAAAGGTCAGCGTGTTGATAGCGTGCCAAATGATCTTCCAAACTTGGAACACGTGAGGCAAATACGATCCTGTCTTCACTGATCCCTTGCGCCGCGGCTGCTTTGAGTAAATTGGACTGAGCCTCCTTGGTAAGCTTCATTAACCAAAGTACGCTATTGGGGACATTTCTGAGTAGGTCCATCCAGCGTCTAAAAATAAACGGGGTGATCTTAAAGTTGTGATTGAAACTACAAAACACAAAAGCATCTAGGGGCAGTCCATATTCACTCTTGGGCAGTGCTTTCGCGGTCGGCTTCACCGAGTTATCCCTAGGCAAGTAACAGTGTTCTAGCTCTAGTATCTTCTCACTAAATGCTTGCCTGTATTCAGGGGGAACCGTTCTTGGATCGGTTATTAAATAATCTACAAAGGGCAAGCACAGGGTGCCTGGGAATCCTAAATACGTAATTTGAACTGGGCAAGGCCTGTGAGATAAAACATCCAATCTTTCTCCCTCAGTATGCCCCGATAAATCGATAACTATATCTACTTCGAGAGCACGCAGTATTCTTGCAATTTCAATGTTGGTCTTAGTCTGACAATCCAAATACTGATCAAAAGCACAACGGTAGCGTCTCCAAAGGTCACTTTGATCATTGATCCCGATGGAAATACCGACTAACTCGAACTCTTCTTTATTTGCCTTTTCAAGCATTGAAATAAAAAGGTAGCCAACAGGATGAATCCTAAAGTCGGCGGAAATAAAGGCAACTCGTTTTCTGGGGTGGTTGTACTTTTCGCCGTTCCAAAGTGGGGGGTTGTTGAAGTTGAACTTTTCGTTGACATAGCCTTGCGTGGCCTTTCTGACAAGGTTCACATCACTTGAAATGCCCATAAAGGTCAGTGGTGCGCAGATTCTTGAGCCATCCTCAATCCCTTGCTCAATCCTGGTTTTGAGCTCTGCGTAATCCCCCCATTCACAGTCATGTGCTCGACAAAGCATGAGTTGTGAATTTGCTTTCTTAGACTGCGGTTCAACATCTAATATGCGTTGAAACATGGTAGCAGCTAATTTAAATTCTTTAAATTGTGTCAATAAAATTCCCTGACCCTCCAACAACATGACGTGATCGGGGATGATCTCAGAGGCAGAGTGAAGTACGGTTAGCGCTTCCTTTTGTCTATTCAAAAACTGCAGTAAAGCAGCTACATTGATGTACATACCTGCGTGTGAGGGATCCACACTAATGCCTTCGTTATAGCAATCCAACGCCTCTGTGTACCTGCCCAGGTCTGATAACAATTTGCCTTTGGCGTGGTACCCCTGACCCACTTTTGGGTGAGCTTCTATGGCTTTAGAGAAGTAACCCACAGCTTCATCGTTTTGTCCTAGAACGATACTGATAATGCCTAGTGTGTAAAGGGCTACAAAATTCTTGCTGTCTAGCGCTAAAGCACTTAAAAACGCCTCTCTTGCTCCCAAGTTGTCTCCGCTGGTTTGGAGCGCAATGCCCTTAGAGGTCAGTGCATTTACTTCAGGCGACGTCTCGGAGCCACCTTGGCTCTGGGTTTTAAGCACAATCTCTACCGTCTCAAGATGCGACTTGGCGGCCTCAAGCTTAGGGTCAATAGAAATCGCTTTTTTTGCAGAATCCACAGCCTCCTTGAATTTGCCCGTATTAAATTCAATGATGGACATGGCTAAATGTCCCATGGCAAATTTTGGACTTAGGCTTAATAATTTTTTGATGTAGTCATGAGCAGGACCAAAATTTTTCTTACCCGATTCGATCGCACCTAGTGAATAGAGGACGGCTGAATTTTTGGGATCGATTTTCAGTAATTCCAAGAATATAGCCTGGGCAGTATCGGGCTGCCCTGAATTTTGTAAACCAATGGCCAACGTTAATTTTTCCTGAAATACCTTAGGTGATATTTTGGTCTTCATATGGATATTTTCTTGGATGTTTTTGGAGATTGGGCGGGATTTGGCTTTTAGTAGAGAACTTTTAAGGTTTCAGCTCTGTGCAAAGGCTGTAATACATCCTATTTCATCGGCATTAAGCAGTTAAAATTAACGTTTAAGCCCCAAAGTAACGGATTAATCATGATTTTGTTAATGGTTTCACAAGCACTGTTGGCTATTTTATATTTTTATACAGCCCCCTTTGCCATGTCGCTGCCTTTGGTGGTCACTTTATTTATCAATGTGGGGGCGTTATTTAAGATGGGGCAAACCTTTTGGCGGGTGCCGGACCACTTCTTTTCTAAAATCAAGCTGCTTAGAATCATCTTCACCGCAACTTTACTACTCCTTGAGTTTTTCATATTTTTAACCCCAGATCCAGTTAGCCTCTCCCCTTTGCAGGGGTTCATCAATGACGCAGAAGTCTTTGTTACTGGAATTTTGACTGGGATACTCTGGCAAGACTACATATTGAAGCTCCGATTTCAATGGCCTCGTAATGAAACGGGTCAAGCTTGATTTCCATTGAAATTTCAGTTTCACGATTACTTACAGCCTAGAACTTCCTTGAATTGATGCGCCTACCCTTTCAAGCACCCCAGCCTAAGCTGAACAAAGTATTGGTCGCTCGGTTAACGCATCTCTTGACTAAGGCCATTGAGGCTCAAAACCAGGGAGACAACCACAAAGCTAAAGAGTTATACCAACAAGTCGTTAAGATTCAGCCCGCAAATTTTGAGTGTTGGCATATTTTGGGTGTTTTTGAATATCAAATTAAAAATTATGATGAAGCTTTGAAAATATTCACGAAAGTGATTTCAATTCAGCCCCGATTTGCACCGGCTCATAGTAACTTGGGGTTGGTACTTCAAGATCTAAAGCGATATAAAGAAGCAATAGCTAGTTATGACAAATCCCTTGAGTTGGACGCTTCCCTATATGCTGCATATAACAACCGTGGTAACGCCTTTAAGGATTTGGGAATTTTTGATAAGGCGCTTGAAAGTTATTCAATGGCGCTTATTTGTTTACCAGATTATGCCGAAGCTATTTATAACTTAGCCGAGATTTATAAATGCTTGCATCGATTCGATGATTCCTTGAAATATTACGACCGTGCTATCCACACTCGGCCTAACTACGCAGAGGCCCATAACAACCGAGGCCTAATGCTTCAGTTTTTGAATCGGGTGGACGAGGCTATTCAAAGTTTTGATAGAACACTTCAAATCTGGCCAGATTATGCGCCAGCCCACAGCAACAAGTCCCTAGCTTTGTTACTTCAAGGCAATTACAGCGAAGGCTTTGAGGAGCATGAATGGCGTTGGAGGATGAAGGAGTTTACGTCTGCACAGCGCCACTTTCATCAGCCCCAGTGGGATGGATCAATTGCTCAGTTGGAAGGAAAAACTATTCTTATTCACTGTGAGCAAGGTCTTGGGGATACATTGCAATTTTGTCGGTATGTACCTTTCGTTTTAGAGACAGGAGCGCGAGTTCTCTTTGAAGTCCAAGCGAGTGTTTACGGGTTGATGAAGCAAATTATCAACCCTGAGTGCCTGATTAAGCAAGGAGATCAGATTCCAGATTTTGACCTGCATTGTCCTTTAATTAGCATAGTGCATTGCCTTCGCAGTAGTGTTGCGCGCATTCCGTCGCGGCAAAGCTACTTGACGGTAGAGGAGGCTACACGAAATAAATGGAGCTCTGTATTAGGCCAGCGCGTTAAACCACGAATAGGTTATGTCTGGAGTGGCAACGTTCACCACCATAACGATTTCTTTAGAAGTATTCCACTCCAAACTTTTCTTCCCTATTTGATATCGCTCAGTCAAGATTTTGATTGCATTTGCTTACAAAAGGAATTTCGAACGGGGGAACTTGAACTTTTAGCGCAAGTTCCCGGCTGGAGAGACTTCTCTGTTGGTATCGTGGATTTTGAAGACACCGCGGCCTTGTGTGAGCTGGTCGATTTGGTCATTACGGTGGATACCAGTGTCGCACATCTAGCCGCTGCATTGGGACGTCCTACTTGGGTGATGCTCCCTTTTGCTCCTGATTGGCGTTGGTTGTTGGAAAGAGAGGATTCTCCTTGGTATCCAAGTGTTAAGTTGTATCGTCAAAAGAGTATTTCCAGTTGGAATAGCGTACTAGACCCTTTGACTTTAGACATCAAGAGTCGTTTTGGCGTCTCCACTGTATAGTTAGTGTCATGAACCATAAGCCTCATCCACATCATGCAGAATTTGTTGAGCTGGATCAGCTCCCCAAGTTAAAACATACCCTGACTCTCATGCACACTTTGTTAATACTGTGCGCGGTGGGTATTTGGGGAACCAATTTCGTGATCATGAAAAATACGGTCTTGGTCCTACCCCCACTCTTGCTAGCAGCGTTGCGGTTTTTCTTTACCCTCATTCCAGCTATTTTCTTTGTGCCCCGACCCAATGTTCGTTGGACTAATTTGATGGGTTATGGTTTGTCCATTGGCGTTGTACAGTTCGGGTGTTTGTATGTCGCTGTAAATGGTCAAATTACCCCTGGACTGGCATCCTTGGTTGTGCAAACGCAGGTGATTTTTACTATAGGAATGTCTGTATACCTTAACTCGGAGCGCCTACGGCTTTATCAACTCTTCGCTCTAATGCTGGCTGTACTAGGGTTGATGATTATTGGATTTCACGCAGACACACAAACCACGCTAGGCGGTCTTGCACTAACCATCTTAGCCGCCTTGGGGTGGGCAACAGGCAATCTTTTTTCCAAGCGAGCTGTGGGTGTCAACATGATCAGCTATATTGTCTGGTCGACCGTATTTTCTGTGCCTGCCTTAATCGGCTTATCACTTTATTTCGAAGGCGCTCAAAGTATTGGTCTACACCTAGACGAGCTGAGCTTGCAAACTTGGTCCGCAGTGCTTTGGCAGGCTTGGGCGAATACTATTTTTGGCTACGGAATATGGGGATGGCTACTGGCTCGTTACACTGCTGCAACGGTGACCCCTTTTGCATTATTGGTGCCCGTATTTGGCATGGGAGCCTCTAGCATTTTCTTGGATGAGTCCTTACCAGTTTGGAAGCTAGGGGCTGCAGGATTGGTGATTGCTGCGATGCTTTTAAATACGTTTGGCGCTAGGTTGGTGAATATTTTTGAAAATATAAAAAATAAGCAAAATAAAGAGTGAATGCAAAAGTGAAATTAATAAAGCAATGAGCTTTAATAATCAATCAATTCAAAAGTGAGTGAATAACCATCATGGTAGTTGAACCCTTGAACACTCCTGCTTCACCTAAGCACAAAAATGACGAAGCTCAAGGCGAGCAATTGCTACTTGCAGCGCAAATGGTCAATCAGGGTGACCTGATTGCAGCAAGAGATAAATACGTTGAGATACAGCACGACTTTGGTGACAGCCCGCAGGTATTGATGCCGCTAGGATTGATCGAGGGGCAGTTGGGAGATTTGCAAAATGCTAGCGAATATTTTTCGAGAGTCACCCAGATTGATCCAGCTCATATACAGGCATGGATGGCGTTGGCACTTTGCGTGCATAAACTCGGTAAGATCGAGGAGGCTATTCATCACTACAAACGCGCTCTTCAGGAGCTCAGTCAAAGCACAGCCACAGCAACTGAGGAGAGCATATCAAGGCTATTCAATGAGTGCTTGATTCAATTGCTTGATTTAGAGGGTGTATTGGGGAGATTTTCGAACGCTTTGATCTATGCAGATCAGTTGAACCAAATCAGCCCTGACATTAATTCTTGCATGAGTCTTTCCCGTATTCTTCTTCACTTGAACGATTACAGTCAAGCACTGCGTGTTTTGGAGGATGGCCTCGCCACCTATGTGAATGATGTTCGCTTGTATATCCTAAGAGGAATTGCGCTAGAAAAAATAGGTGCGAAATTTAAGCAAGGTGACGGTAAAGAAAGCGCCCTGGACTGCTACGAGCACGTTATAAAAATAGATCCGTCGAGTGCTCAGGGATACTACTTTAAAGCCAATTTGCTGTCCTCTATCGGTCGATGGAGAGAAGCAATTGTCTGTTATGAGGCAGCACTGCGCTATCAACCCAACCACTTACTCAGTCTGAATAACGCCCTAGTTGCTTATCAGGCGATGGGTGAGTACACAAAAGCACAAGATTGCATAACCTGTTTCCTCACTCTCGTCAATCAAAACCCTGCATTGACGGATCAGTTAGATGGGGGTACTCTGCAGTTCTTTTTCAACGCAGGCGCATTGTCTCTCCTGCTTTTTGATTATTCAAAGGCCAGAGTGTATTTGGAGATTGCGATTAGCCAAAATGCTCTGCATCCTCAGTTATTAGGGGCTTATCTTCATTTAAGAATGCGTCAATGTGACTGGCAATCGTTGGCGAGCGTTAAATTTGAAAATTCCACTGAATCACTCAATTTCGAAGACCTAAGAGCCCGCTTCTTAATGCTAATTAAACAGGGGCGAATACTTGTGCATCCGTTTTCCCTGCTTAGCGTAACTGATGACGCTCAACTCCACAGACTTGCCAATGAAAAGTGGAGCGATACTTTGTCGCAAGATAGAATTCACAAGCAAATCCATCATTCAGACCCGAAGCAACCACTAGGTAAGTCATCTAAGATTAGGATTGGCTACTTTTCCTGTGATTTTAAGGAGCATGCCACGGCTTACTTGATCGCATCTCTTTTTGAGTATCAAGATAAAGATATTTTTGAAATATTTGCTTATTCTTGGAGTATTGACGATCAAAGCATTGTTAGGAGTCGAATAAAAAATTCGTTTGATTATTGGTTTGAGGTCAGCGATATTTGTGACTCAGAGCTTGTCTCCTTAGCTCGCTCACACAAGTTAGATATTGCCATTGATTTAAAGGGCTACACAGAGGGCGCGCGCACCCAAATATTTGCCGATAGGGTGGCTCCTGTGCAAATTGCATATCTAGGCTATCCAGGGAAAATGCACGCGGATTTTATAGATTACTGTATTGCCGATGAAGTCCTAGTTCCTGTTGAGGCGCAATCCGGGGCAGGGGAGCAAATTCTGTACATGCCTCGGTCTTATCAAGTCAACGACTGCTGTAGACCTGTGTGTGAGACACGCACCAGCCGTTTGGATCATGGATTGCCGGAGCATAGCTTGGTATTTTGTGCATTCAATAGTACTTATAAAATAACGCCCGAGATGTTTGATACTTGGATGCAGGTTCTTAAAAAAACACCAAACAGTGTTTTATGGCTCATCGATGAGAATACGAGCGCCAGTAATTGTCTAAAGCTTGAGGCGCAGGCCAGGGGTGTTGATCCTCAGAGACTCGTATTTGCCGGTTCCATGCCCAATTCTGAACATATAGAACGTATGTCACATGCAGATCTTTTCTTGGATACATACCCGTGTAACGCTCATACAACTGCCAGTGATGCTTTATGGTCTGGGGTTCCAATCGTAACGCTTATGGGAGATACATTTGCTAGTCGTGTTGCATCGAGTCTATTGACACATTCGGGACTATCTGAGCTCATTACAAATACGTTGGATCAATACCTTCATAAGGTTCTTGAACTAGCCCTAGACTCTCAAAAATTAAAATTAATAAAATCCGAATTAAGGAGTCTCAAAGAAAAAGGGGGGATGTCACTTTTTGATACCAAATCTTTTACCAAGGATTTTGAAAATGTACTCAAATCCGTCACACAAGACAGAACTTTTTACCAGGCCTAGAGGTTTATTTTCGCTTTGCCATGAAATTCAATAATCATAAAAAACCCGTGAGTTTAGCGAGTAGTAATCTGGAGTCTGATTTTGAGCGCGCCAATCATTCTATGGCTCTTGGGGACCTTCAAAGTGCGCGTGAGCAATTTACGGAAATTTTGAAAATTGACTCCACACACTTAGGTACTCTTATTAACTTTGCTGTGCTACTTGTGCAGACCGGTTATAACAGTGCCGCTAAAACTGCCTACCTACAAGCCTTATCTCATCATCCCACAAATTTACTAGCCCACGTGAACTTAGGCAATTTGTATTTTCAGGAAAGGTTTTTTAAAAAAGCTGAGGAGCATTACGAGAAGGTATTAAGTTTATTTCAATCGCTTAGTGCGCAGGCGCAAAATGATCCACTTTTTCTTGCAAACTGTGCCCATGCACACCAAGGGCTTGCTCTCATACACTTTGAAGAAGGCAGGCAAGATCAGGCTGATTATCACCACTCCGTAGGATTTAGTTTGGAGCCTGTACGTGTCTATCAGAGAGCACCATTAAATCCTGTGCCATCGTTGTTAATTCTTATCGGTGGAAGGGGCGGAGATCTACCCTGGCCATCTCTTGTTGAATACCAACACTTTAATATTGATGCATTGGCTTGTGAGTTTTGGGAGAAGGCAAAAGGGAAAATCAAGCCGATTATTGATTACGATCTCATCCTAAACGCAGTAGGTGACGCCGATTCATCTTGGCAATCACTGCAAGCGGCTCAAAAGTTTTTGGAGCAAGGCTTTAAAGACCACTCCACTTTGGGATTGAAGGTGCGACCAATTGTGCTCAACTCTCCCCAGTCCGTCCTTCTGAGTGGTCGTCAGTCGAATGCAGAGCGCTTTAAGAAAATTCCTTTTGTCAAAACACCCAACACAATACTTTTACCTCGCAGCGCATTTACTGGGCTATTAAACATCGAACAGGCTTTAGAGGAAAAGATTCAATTTCCTGTGTTGGTCAGGAGTTTAGGGTTTCAAACAGGAAAGCATTTTGAGTTTGCGGCCACGGTTGAAGACCTGATGCGGACTGCGCAGGATTTACCCGGAGGTGAATTATTAGTGATGGAGTTCTTGAATGCAAGAGACTCTCATGGTTATTTTAATAAATACCGAGTTATGTTTATTGAAGGCAAAATGTACCCAATTCATCTTGCACTTTCCTCTCACTGGAAAGTTCACTACTTTAGTGCGGCTATGAAAGATTCGCCAGAGAACCGGGCAAGAGAACAATACTTTCTTGAGCACATGCATGAGGCCTTAGGCGAACCTGCCATTCGGGCACTAGAGTCCATTGGGCGTGAGTTAGGCTTAGATTACGCCGGGGCAGATTTTGGTCTTAACGAGCACGGTGAAATCTTGTTGTTTGAGGCTAATGCAACCATGATTATGGCTGCCCCACCCGCAGATGAAATATGGGATTACCGCAGACTCTCCATACAAACTGCAAGGCACGCTGCCCAGCAAATGCTTATTCGTAAGGCACGCAAAGACACCGGTATAGGGCGTTGAAATTGTGTTGGTAACTGAGCGAATAATGTCTTTGAGCAAATGCGGGGGGTATTTATTTCGAAGTTGCTAAATTGTTGGACTTGGCATTTAGAATAGTAACAAACCAAAATCTCTTTTACCTTAATTAACGCTATGTTTCTTTTAAATACGTGGTATGTCGCCGCCTCAACTGCTGAGGTTCAAGATAAGCCCTTGGGTCGCAAAATATGCGGTCAGAGGATTGTATTTTTCCGGAATACAAAAAATGAAGTTTCAGCATTAGAAGACTTTTGCCCCCACCGCGGCGCCCCCCTCTCGCTTGGATTTCAGCGCGGAGATCATCTGGTTTGTGGTTATCACGGGTTGGCCGTCGACTGCAAAGGGCACGCTGCCCACATGACTGGACAAAACACAGCGCAATTCCCTAAAGTCAAGAGCTTCCCGGCAGTCGAGAGATATGGTTTTATTTGGGTTTGGCCTGGTAACCCGGAAAAAGCGGATGAATCTTTAATTCCAGTTATGCATTGGTATGACAATCCTGAGTGGGCATACGGGGGCGGTATGTATCATATCAATTGCAACTATTTGCTGATGATTGATAATTTGATGGACTTGACCCACGAAACTTACGTTCATGCAACAAGCATTGGACAATCAGAAATCGAAGAGGTCCCTGTTAAAACCACATTCGACAGTCACACCGTTTGTACAAGTCGCCATATGCAAAACGTCAAAGCGCCACCCTTTTGGCAAGGCGCTTTGAAGGCACAGGGGTTGCCTGCGGACGAGTTGGTCGACCGTTGGCAGGTCTGTAAATTCTCCTTGCCCACGCATGTAATGATAGATGTAGGTGTCGCTATAGCAGGGAAGGGAGGCTATGAGGCGGCGCAAAAAGACAAGGCCGCCAGCACTGTGGTTGACTTTATAACCCCAGAGGATGAGAGCTCAATGTGGTACTTTTGGGGAATGGCTAGGCAATTCAGGGCCAATGACCCAGAGGTGACCGCGCAAATTAAAAAAGGACAGGGCGGTATTTTTAGTGAGGATTTAGAAATGCTCGAGCGTCAACAAAGTAATTTGGTGCATTGGCCTGAAAGGCGTTTGATGAAACTAAATATTGACGCAGGTGGGGTTCACTCTAGGAGAATTATTGAGCGTGAGATCGCTCTAGAGCAAGCTGCTGAAGCGGCAAAGTCCTAGGACTAGAAACGCCTAAACTGCGACCCCCCCCTTAGAAGATCACGTCCCTGTTTTTTCAACATCGATGTGATCTGGTTTCTCGCCTTTGACATATCTTGCCATCATGCTTTTATAGGCACTCTCCAACTGATTTGTAAATTGCTGGGTATTGAATAAATCGGCTGTGGTTTTGTTGATTGCCAAACGAGCTTTAATCTTCATAAGTTCAGTGGGATTTTTTGCCAAATTCACTGCCTTGTCTACGTAACTTTCTCGTGATTCGGTGATTAAATCACCAAGCCCCAAAGCACTCAGCAAGCTAGAGGCAACTCGAGCCGCAAAACTTCTGCCTTTGAGGGTTAAGACGGGTAGTCCCGCCCAAAGTGCGTCGCTTGCAGTGGTGTGAGCGTTGTAGGGAAGGGTGTCTAAGAACAAACCTGCGTGAATATGGCGTCCCAGATGTTCACCAAGGCTAGTTCGTTTAGCGAACACGAGACGACTTGGATTGATAGAGTGAGCTTGGGCAGAGGCTTTGAGATTTTCAGTAACCACTTCACTGTCTTCTAGCAACCAAAGAACACTGTCCTCCACTTTGTCCAAAATGGTCATCCACACATCAAAAGTTTGTGGGGTAATCTTGTACGCACTGTTAAAGCAACAAAATACAAACCCTTCCCTGGGCAGTCCAATTTCTTCCCTAGTTTGCAAACATTGTTGAATCGCTCGTTGCGCATCGTTAACTTGGTAGGAGTTGGGCATCCGTACGATTTTTTCGGAGTAATAGACCTCATCCCCATCTGGAATACAAATACGGTCCGCTATCAAGTAATCGATACAGGTCGAGCCACTCGTTCCAGGGTAGCCGATATAACTTACCTGGATAGGTGCGCATCTGTTTACGAAGATATTGAATCGGCTTTGTAGGGTATAGCCTTTTAAATCTACGGCAATATCAATATTTAACGACTTACAAGTCATAGCAATCTCGGTATCGCTCAGGTGGCCAACTTCTAGAAAGTTATCAACGCCAAGACGTATACGGTTTTGCATTGTGTCATCGGTTCTAGGTCCAAACGAGAAAGCGTAGATTTCAAAATCGTCTGAGTTATGTAACTCCAAGAGTTCAGCAATGAGGTAAGCGGTTGCATGGTTGTGAAAATCAGCTGACAGGTAAGCTATACGGATTCTTTTTTTTGTGCCTTTAGCCGAGCCACTGATTTGTAAAACCTCGGCATTGTCGATATCTGATTTAGGCTTGTGTTCTAGACCCTTTTCTTGTTTCGGTTGGAACTCAGTTATGGCTGAGTGTTTATCAAGAAACCAAATTTGAGATGCTCTTTGATGCAATGCCGGATCGTCGTAGAGTGCCAACACGGGAAAGGGATGTGAGACCTTTTGGTGGGTAAGTATTTGGGCCTTAAGCCACTGATCTGAGTGATCGCTTGGTCCAACGTATTGTTCAAAGCAACTCCAGTCTGCGGTGTGCATTTGTGTATGAAGTAAATTACCGACTACGTATTCAAAGTGAGGATTGATGACGAGCACCCTTTTAAAGTCCTTTATCGCCTGATCAAAGCGTTTCAAGTGTCTGTAGGTGATCGCTCTAGCGCTCAGTGCAAGTGTGTAGGAAGGGTCGATTTGAAGCGCTTTTGAATAGCTGTCGCAGGCTCTTGTGTAGTCGCCAAGTTCATGCTGAACGATCCCAATGTTGTAATAGATTTCTATGCTGGGTTTGTTGAGAGTCAGATCTAAGACCCGTCCATAGGCATTGAGTGCATGCTCGTAGCATCCCAGTTCCTTGAATGCATTACCAAGGTTATTCCAACTTGCAACGGATTCGGGCTCAAGTCGCAAAGCTTGGTTTAGGTCTTCAACGGCCGCTCCATAATTTTTAGCAAAAAACTCTGTCGTCCCTTTGTTGTAGTGAGACGCAGCTATATCCGGATTCAGGGTCAGTGCACTCTTAAAGACCCTGATAGCCAAATCGTAGGACTTTACGGCCTTGAAGGCGTTACCCAGGTTGTTGTAGACGAAGGGGTCTTGAGGGTTGATGGCTATTGCTGTTTCGTAGCTCTCGATCGCCAATTCCAGAGCACTGGAAAACACCATTTCTTGCAGGGTACACCCAAGGTTGAAGTGAGCCGTAGCTTGCATAGGATCAATGCTGATCGCGAGCGAGTAGCTTTTACGTGCAAGCTCGAATTCGCCTAGTCTGTGAAGTGCAATGCCCTTGTTAATAAGAGCCTGGATTGCGTGAGGCTCCAAAGAGAGGGAGTCGTTAAAGTGATGAAGTGCATTTTCAAAAAGCCCAAGTCTTAATGCAGAGGCGCCTGCGCTGAAGTGCGTTAATGCGTGACTTTGGTCAATTCTTAACGCAAGCACAAAGACTGTGAAAGCATCTTGGTGACGTTCTAATTGTTGGTAGGCCAGCCCCATTAGATTAAGGGCTTGAAAATGCTGAGGGTCTTGGTCTAATACTAAGCGGTATAAATCTAGCGCTTTATCTAGCTTCTTAGCCTCGTGGAAGCTTAAAGCTTTTTGAATGGCATTGTCGGGAGTCATCTGCTGCGTTTGAGCTTTAAATCGTTGTGTTGTAGAGTCGGAATGGGACTGAAAACGGGTTTTAGTTCTTAACGCGGTTGATGAAGATTACAATCTGGTGCTTAGGAATACAGTCTTGAACTCGATTGTTTTGCAGTTGGATTGTTTCAATTAGGTTGACGCGTTTCAAATCTAGATTTCAACCCCTTTTTTTGATGGGAATCACATGCGTTTTGCTTTCACCGCGTCTGATCGGTATTTGGGAATCATAGAGGCATTTGTCGATGCAGGTTGGACTCCTGTCAAACTCTTTACACTGCCCTCGGATGATAGCCGAGTCTTTCCGGTCAATGCAACGCTAAATTTTGCTGTGCAACGTGGACTCCCTATTCAGTTATCCCCCATCAAAGCCGAGGATTTGCAGGGACTTGGTGCTTATGGTTGTGATGCACTGGTTGTCGCAAGTTACAGTTTTAAAATCCCGGACTGGACACCGCACCTAAAACATGCAATCAATTTTCATCCCTCACCGCTTCCTGCGGGGCGTGGTCCCTACCCCATGATTAGAGCCATCAAAGAGAGGTGGTCCAAATGGGGTGTAACGTGTCACAAATTAGCGCCAGCCTTTGATTCAGGGGATATTTTGGCGACTCAAGAGTTTGATCTGGCACAAACGGATACTCACGATATTTTGGATATTAAAATTCAAATGGCCAATAAACGTTTGGCATCAAAAGTAGCTCAGAATTTTGTTGAACTCTGGCAAAACGCAGTACCGCAACCCCCCAGCGAATTTTGGCGCCTTTGGAGTGATGCTGATAAAACCATTAATTTCAACTCTAACGTAGATGATATTTTGCGAGTTGCAGACTCATTTGGCATTCACGAAGTTATTGCGAATGTAAATGGCTACCGAGTGAAGGTAAGGCGAGTGCTTGGATGGACGGAGCGTCACTTTGATACGCCAGGGAACGTCGTCCATGCCTTTAATAACATCTTAGTCGTAGCTGCTTTAAATGGCTACATTGCGCTTACAGAATGGACATCTGAGGGGCTCATTCCAACCTCATGAGCAATTTTTGAGGATTTGGGGTCCTCATTTTGAATCTCTTTTGAAAAAAGTTTTATCAAGAAGTTCAAAATATCTTGAACTCAGTGAAATCACTTTATTTGTAAAGGATTTTTCTCATAGAATGCCTTTCAACTAATTTATCGCTTTTTCCTACTTATTGCTGAGGAGTTTTTTATGGTCGAGTTGTTTACCAATCCAGATACTTGGTGGGCTCTGCTGCAGATTTGTATCATTAACGTCGTTTTAAGCGGGGACAACGCAGTTGTGATTGCTCTGGCTTGTCGCTCATTGCCTCCCAAGCAAGCAAGGATGGCTTTTATCGTTGGCGCGGTGGGAATAATTGTGCTTATGACTGGCTTGACTGCAGCTGCCTCTTATTTGCTTGATATTCCATACGTCGCGTTCATTGGAAGTTTGTTGTTGATATGGATTGCCATCAAACTTTTGGTGCCAGAAGACGAAGATGAAGATCTTGAGGGTGGATCCCACTTTTGGGAGGCCGTTAAGATCATTATCATTGCAGATATTGTGATGAGTCTGGATAACGTGCTTGGAATGGCCGCAGTTGCTAAAGGCCATACTTGGATGCTCTTCATCGGAATGTTGATTACGATCCCGCTCATCCTATTTGGTAGCGCATTAATTATGCGACTCATGGACCGATTCCCTGTCGTTATCACCTTCGGTGCAGCACTGCTGGGCTATGTTGCTGGTGAGATGATTGTTGATGATCCTGGAATTTCCCCTTTCCTTGAGGCAAACCTTCCTAACGCCAATATCATCCTACCTCTGATTGGTGCTATCTTCGTGATTGCTGCAGGCAAGGTTATTGAGTCACGGCACAAAGCTCGTGCAGTCCCCGAGGCTGATTAATTTTCTCGGACTAAAACTTAGCGAGTTCTTCCTAATTGAGCGTTGTACAAAGCCGGCTTTTGCCGGCTTTGTGCTTTCTAGGGTACTTCTACATTCGTTGACGGGCCTAGTCCAGGTGGAGCTTTTTACGCTCCCTTACAACAACCATACGCCGTAAACCCTAATTTTCAAATCAAATGAGACGCTTATCATAATCAGATACCAATTGAGCTGATGATTTAAAAAGAGGTTTTCAATATGACCATTCAAAAATCCCTTAAAAGAAGACAGTTTGTTGCCGGCGTTGGAGCACTGGCGCTTCCACTCACTGGTCCCGCTTGGTCAGAAGAGAGTGAATATCCAACTAAGCCCATAGAGGTGGTAGTTCCCGCTGCAGCTGGGGGTGGTACAGATGCCGTTACAAGGGCCTTTGCAGAAGCCTGTAAGAAATACTTACCCCAACCCCTTACCGTTAACAATAAGCCCGGTGCCTCTGGCGCGATAGGGATGGGGGACATGATCAACGCCCGCCCAGACGGCTACAAACTTTGTATGGTCATTGTTGAAATTACCATCCTACCCTCTTTAGGATTAACAAAATATACTTTCGAGGATTTCATTCCGATTGCTCAACTCAATGCAGATCCTGCAGCAATTACGGTTAAAGCTGACGCTCCTTGGAACACCATTGAAGAGTTTTTAACCGATGCACAAAAATCCCCAGACGCTATCAAAATGGGTAACTCAGGAAATGGATCCATTTGGCACCTTGCTCACGCCTCTTTGGAGGATAAAACGGGTGTTAAATTCAATCCCATCCCTTTTCAGGGGGCGGCCCCTGCAGTTGTCGCTTTGCTCGGTGGGCACATAGACGCTGTATCGGTAAGTCCTGGGGAGGTCTCAGCGCAGGTAGCAGCTGGGAAATTAAAAACGCTTGCAGTCATGTCCGACCAAAGAGTTAAAGGTTTCGAGCGAGTACCAACCCTCAAAGAGCGCAAGATTGATCTATCCATTGGGGCTTGGCGAGGCCTTGCAGCGCCCAAGGGAACCCCTCCAAACGTGATCAACGCTCTAAGAGTAGCCGCCAAGGGTGCGGCAACTGAGCCGATGTTTAAGGAATCCTTGGACAAACTGAACCTGGGATTGGTTTATAACGACTCTGACGCATTCAAACAAGTGATGCAAAGAGACAGTGAGATGTTTAAAAAGTTAATTGCAAAGTTAGGGCTCAAGGCTTGATATTTTTGTAACTACCTAGATTTACGAAGTCTCTATATTTGTATACAAATTGGTTATTAAGTGTCTGTTGGTCAGCGCAAGTGGGCCGTAGCAGGTGCTTAATACTCAAGGACGTGGCTCGGCTATAATGAAGTGCTTTTTAGCACCTTCTAACCCTACGCCCACGCTCTAATTACAGACCAATCCCTCGAACAAACACACCCTCGAAGAGTTAGCTCTTAAAAGGTGCGATGGGCGTCACCGAAATATAAACGGAGAACCCATTGCTTTTGTCTCTACAGGGGAAATCCCCTCCTGCCATTTTGGCGCTTGCAGACGGTACGGTCTATGTGGGTCATTCCATTGGATCGCCGGGTCAAACGGTTGGTGAAGTTGTTTTCAATACAGCGCTCACCGGTTATCAAGAAATCCTGACCGATCCCAGTTACTGCCAACAAATCGTAACCCTCACCTATCCCCACATCGGAAATTACGGTGTAAACCGAGAGGACGTGGAGTCCGATAAAGTTCACGCCTCAGGCCTTATTATTAAAGATCTGCCCCTTATTGCCTCTAACTTTAGGAGCAATGAGTCACTTAGTGATTACTTGATTCGTCAAGGAACAGTTGCTATTGCAGGGATCGATACACGCAGTTTGACTAAGCATTTGAGAACGCATGGTGCACAAAATGGAGCCATACTCGCTTTAGCAGCGGGTCAGGTTTTAGACGCTGCCTCGCTTAAAGCTGCCACGGAGAAAGCTTTGGCTGCTGCGAAGGGTGCTCCCTCTATGACTGGACTCGATCTTGCTCAAAAGGTCACGGTCAGTAAGGCCTTTGAATGGACTGAGTCTGAGTGGGTTTTAGGAAAAGGCTACGGCACACCAAAGGACCTCAAGCACCACGTAGTGGCTTATGACTTTGGCGTGAAAAGAAACATTCTTCGCATGTTAAGTGAGCGTGGATGTAGGGTGACTGTGGTACCTGCCAAAACGCCCGCGAAAGATGTGTTTGCCCTCAGTCCTAGTGGCGTGTTTTTATCTAATGGGCCGGGCGATCCTGAGCCTTGTGATTATGCAATTGATGCTGCACGTGCCATTATCGAGTCAGGAGTTCCAACCTTTGGTATCTGTTTGGGCCATCAAATCATGGCATTAGCCAGTGGCGCTAAAACTTTCAAAATGAAATTTGGTCATCACGGTGCCAATCACCCTGTTCAAGAGCTCTCGAGCAAGCGTGTTTCGATCACGAGCCAAAACCATGGCTTCGCTGTAAACGCGCAAACACTTCCTGCTAATCTAAAAGTAACTCATGTGTCATTGTTCGACTCAACCATTCAAGGTCTAATGCGCACTGACCGACCGGCCTTTTGTTTTCAAGGCCATCCCGAGGCCTCACCCGGCCCACACGACATAGCCTATTTATTTGATCGCTTTACTGCGCTCATGGAGAAGAGATAAATGCCCAAGCGCACTGATATTAAAAGTATCCTCATCATCGGCGCAGGCCCCATCATTATTGGGCAAGCGTGCGAGTTCGATTACTCCGGCGTGCAGGCCTGTAAGGCCCTGCGCGAGGAGGGTTTTAAAGTTATTTTGATCAACAGCAATCCTGCAACGATCATGACTGATCCCTCCACCGCGGATGTGACTTACATTGAGCCCATTACTTGGCAAACAGTTGAGAAAATCATTGCTAAAGAACGCCCAGACGCTATTCTCCCAACGATGGGTGGACAAACAGCGCTGAATTGTGCGCTCGATTTGTGGCACAACGGAGTTCTTAAGAAGTACGATGTAGAGTTGATCGGCGCAAGCCCAGAGGCGATTGATAAAGCCGAGGATCGTTTGAAATTCAAAGACGCTATGACCAAAATTGGTTTAGGTTCAGCGCGTTCTGGTATTGCTCACACCATGGATGAGGCCTGGGCTGTTCAAAAGACCCTTGGGTTCCCAACCGTTATCAGGCCTAGCTTTACGCTGGGCGGAACGGGCGGCGGGATTGCCTACAACTCAGAGGAATTTGAGACTATTTGCAAACGCGGTTTGGAGGCGTCTCCCACCAATGAGCTCTTGATTGAGGAGTCTTTGCTGGGTTGGAAAGAGTTTGAGATGGAGGTTGTACGTGATAAGGCAGATAACTGCATCATCGTATGCTCAATCGAGAATTTGGATCCTATGGGTGTGCATACTGGGGACTCCATAACCGTGGCCCCAGCCCAAACGTTGACTGACAAAGAATACCAAATCATGCGTAATGCATCACTTGCAGTGCTGCGTGAGATTGGAGTTGACACCGGTGGCTCAAATGTGCAGTTCGCAGTCAATCCTAAAGATGGCCGCATGATTGTGATTGAGATGAATCCGCGTGTTTCAAGGTCCTCAGCCTTGGCGTCCAAAGCAACTGGATTTCCAATTGCAAAAGTAGCTGCGAAACTCGCCGTTGGGTACACCTTAGATGAGCTGAGAAATGAGATCACGGGCGGTGCTACACCTGCTAGTTTTGAGCCCAGCATTGATTACGTGGTCACCAAGATACCGCGTTTCGCTTTTGAGAAGTTTCCCCAAGCGGACTCAAGACTCACCACACAAATGAAGTCTGTGGGCGAGGTGATGGCCATGGGTAGAACCTTTCAAGAGTCTTTCCAAAAGGCCCTAAGAGGCTTAGAAGTCGGTGTTGACGGTATGAATCAAAAGACCGAGGACCGTGAGGTTTTAGAGAAAGAACTTGGCGAGCCTGGGCCTGAGAGGATTTGGTATGTAGGAGACGCCTTTGGTCAGGGAATGAGCGTAGAAGAAGTTCACGCGCTAACTAAGATTGATCCCTGGTTCTTGGTGCAAATCGAAGAGATTATTAAAATTGAACTCGATATAGACAAACTAGCTGATGCCAAAGGCGCCCAGGCCCTAGAGTCAATAGATGCTTTGTCGCTTAGAAAATTAAAGCAAAAAGGGTTCTCCGATAGGCGGTTGGCAAAGTTACTCAAAACCACAGAGGGCGCGGTTCGCGTTAGACGTCACGCTCTTGGCATTAGGCCCGTCTATAAGCGTGTTGACACTTGCGCAGCTGAGTTTGAGACAAGAACGGCTTACATGTATTCTTGTTATGAACAAGAGTGCGAAGCCGAGCCAACGAATAACAAGAAAATCATGGTACTCGGCGGTGGACCCAACCGCATCGGACAGGGTATTGAGTTTGATTACTGCTGCGTGCACGCCGCGCTCGCCATGCGCGAAGACGGCTATGAGACCATCATGGTCAACTGCAATCCAGAGACTGTATCTACCGACTACGATACGAGTGATCGACTCTATTTTGAGCCACTGACCTTAGAGGATGTGCTGGAAATTGTTGATAAAGAAAAACCTTACGGCGTCATTGTCCAATACGGAGGACAGACACCCTTGAAACTCGCTTTAGGCCTTGAGGCTGCAGGAGTTCCAATCATCGGCACAAGCCCTGACATGATCGATGCTGCTGAGGACAGAGAGCGGTTCCAAAAGTTATTGCACGATTTAAAACTTTTACAACCCCCTAACGCAACTGCAAGAACCGAGGCTGATGCGCTCCTTAAAGCGCAAGACCTTGGGTACCCCTTGGTAGTTCGTCCAAGCTATGTGTTGGGTGGGCGAGCGATGGAGATCGTGCACGAGCAAAAGGATCTTGAGCGTTATATGCGCGAAGCCGTTAAAGTTAGTCACGACTCCCCCGTACTATTAGATCGGTTCTTGAACGACGCCATTGAATGTGATGTAGACGCACTCTGTGATGGAGTGGATGTATTTATTGGCGGGGTGATGGAGCACATTGAACAAGCTGGTGTTCACAGTGGAGACTCTGCCTGCTCACTCCCCCCTTATTCTTTGTCAGAGGCGACGATCAAGGAGCTAAAACTTCAAACTGCAGCGATGGCAAAAGGTCTTAACGTAGTAGGACTCATGAACGTGCAGTTTGCGATTCAAAAGCAAGAGGGACGCGATGTCATCTATGTTTTGGAGGTGAATCCAAGAGCAAGTAGAACTGTTCCATATGTTAGTAAGGCAACTGGTATCCAACTGGCTAAAGTTGCAGCACGGTGTATGGTTGGTCAAACCCTTGTGTCCCAAGGCGTTACCCGCGAAGTCCACCCGCCTTATTTCAGCGTGAAGGAAGCTGTGTTCCCATTCGTTAAATTCCCAGGTGTTGATACCATTTTGGGGCCTGAGATGAAATCAACGGGCGAGGTGATGGGAGTGGGCAAAACCTTTGGTGAAGCTTTTGTGAAGAGCCAAATTGGCGCTGGAACCCGTTTTCCTAGGCCGACAGATGAGATTAATAAAATCTTCTTGACTGTTAAAAATAATGACAAACCCAGGGCAGTTGAGCTTGCCAGGAGCCTTCTTGAAATGGGCTTTGAGTTGGTTGCAACCAAAGGCACCGCAGCTGCCATCAGCGCTGCTGGTTTAAAAGTGACTGCTGTTAACAAAGTCGCCGAAGGTCGTCCCCACGTTGTTGATATGATTAAAAATAACGAAGTTGCAATGGTGATCAACACCGTTGAGGAGCGTCGTAATGCGATTGCAGACTCACGTCAGATCAGAACCTCTTCTTTGATGGCAAGAGTTACAACGATTACAACGATGGCCGGCGCAGAGGCTGCGGTTCAAGGCATGAAGCACATGGATTCACTTGGGGTCTACTCTGTTCAAGAGATGCATGCCCAATTGGTCTAATGAGTACTTAAGCCAGAGCCTAGCTCAGGCTTAAGTAGTCCGAGGTGAGATGGAAAGCACTCATCTCAGGCGAGCACCTGTCAACTAAAGTGGGCTCGTTTGTTCTGAGTGCTTTTTGAGGGTCAAACGCAATAATTCGGGCTTAAGTAGCCCGCGTGTTGTTTTAAATTAGTCAATTACACAATAAAATCTCGCAATTATGGCAACTATACCCATTACCAAACGCGGTGCAGAACAGCTCAAAGAGGAGCTTCACCGCCTTAAAACCGTGGATCGTCCCTGGGTGATCAACGCTATCTCTGAGGCCCGTGCACAAGGGGATTTGTCCGAAAACGCTGAGTACGAAGCAGCTAAGGATAGGCAAGGTTTTGTCGAGGGTCGAATTCAAGAGATTGAGGGCAAGTTATCAGTCGCCCAAGTGATCGATCCAAGCTCCTTAAATGCGGAAGGCCTTGTGGTCTTTGGTAGCACAGTGGAGTTGGAGGATGAGAGCTCGGGAGAGAAAGTCACCTATCAGATCGTGGGTGAGGATGAGGCTGACTTAAAGTTGGGACTGATCAACGTTAGCAGTCCCATTGCACGTGCTTTGATTGGCAAAGAGGAGGGGGATTCCGCAGTGGTTCAAGCCCCGGGTGGCCAAAAACGCTATGAAATCGTTGCTGTTTCCTATATTTGAAATTCACTAAAAGCAGAGAAATCATGATGGGCCGTCTGAAACTTTTCTTAGCAGCCTTTTGGTGGGGGAGCTTGAGCGCCGTTGGATTTATGGTCGTACCGATACTCTTTGCAAACATGGACACTCCTGCAGAGGCAGGACGGATCGCTGCTGTGCTGTTTAGTGCTCAGACATGGGTCTGCGTGGTCTGTGGTCTTTGTTTGATCGTGGTCGCTAAAAGACAGATGCAAGATGACACACTTTTTAGTCGGGAAAGCATTAAGGCCCAACCCTCAGGATGGGTCATAACGGGCATGCTGTGCGCACTGGTGCTCGAATTTGTTGTCTCGCCCCATATCGTTGCGCATGAAGATTTGGCCTTGTGGCACTCCGTAGGAAGTGCACTTTACTTGGCCCAGTGGTTGTGTGCAACAGGCTTTATGTGGCGAATCTATACCAAGCTGAGTCGGTCTAGCTAACTGTCAGATTAGGAGAGATCTAAATTGAGATTTAGTTGTCCAAGTTTCGCTTCTTGATCGATTTCAATTTAGGCTTCGCACGCTTGACTTGACCTCCAGCACTCAGCCTTTGGTTCCCTAGGACCTTCACAGTTCGGACCTCGGGGCGTTGGCCTCCGCGCTTGGAGTATTTGAGCACCTTGAACTCCCTCGGGCCTGGTTTACGGTCCTCATCAACAGTTTTTTCTTTCTCCGCCGTGGGGCGCCACAGGACAAGGAGTTTGCCAATATGTTGAATAGGAGCGGCACTGAGTTCCTCGGCTAAGGTTTGGAACATCTGTTCTCGAGCTAAGCGGTCATCTCCGTGAACGCGAATTTTGATCAAGCCGTGCGAATTTAACGCTGCATTGATCTCTTTGGTAACGGATGCGCTCAACCCCTCTTGACCAATCATAACGACGGGTGTGAGGTGGTGAGCATTGGCGCGGTGTACTTTGCGCTGGCTTGGGGTTAGGATAATTGCTGACATCGTTGTATTATCCTCCCTCACAACGGGAACTCTAGTGAAAGTTAAAACTCAAAGCAAAAAAGTCAATAAGGCGTGGTTAAATGACCATGTTAATGACCCTTACGTCAAACTTGCCAAGAAAGAGGGCTACAGGGCAAGGGCCGCCTACAAGCTCAAAGAGATTGATGAAGAACTGAAACTCATCAAGCCAGGGCAGGTGATCGTCGATTTGGGGTCCACCCCCGGGGCTTGGAGCCAGTACGTGCGCAGGAAACTAGCGCCCGAGGGCGCAGCGAGCGGGGAGCTTCAAGGTGCAATCATTGCCTTGGACCTCTTGCCCATGGAGCCTGTTGAGGGGGTGGAGTTTATTTTGGGCGATTTTCGCGAACCATCCGTATCTGAGGAGTTGAGCAGGGTACTGAAGGGGCGAGTAGTGGATATCGTAGTCTCAGATATGGCCCCTAATTTGTCCGGTATTGAGTCCGCGGACGCAGCCCGAATCTCACATCTGGTTGAGTTGGCAGTCGAGTTCGCTCAAACGCACATGAAAAAAGACGGCGCACTCGTAGTCAAAGTTTTTCACGGCAGTGGTTACAGCCAATTGGTTAAATTATTTAAGGACACTTTTAAGGTCGTTAAACCCATGAAACCTAAGGCCAGCCGGTCAAATTCCTCCGAAAACTTCATCGTAGGTTTAGGGCTTAAAGTGGGTGGTCTCTGAGGTTTTTCCCCGGATTTGAGTGGTTTTAGGTTGCAAATTTAACAAAACCTTAGACGCTTTAGGGATGAATCGTGAAAAAGAGTGTCGCTCAAGGCTTGAAAAGCTTAAAATGGGGCCTCAAATGACCTCTTAACCCTCTCGTTAAGGGTTTTATTTTCTGGAGCTTGCATTGAACAATCAGTGGTTTTCTAAGGTGGCCGTATGGCTAGTTATTGCTTTGGTACTTTTTACGGTATTCAAGCAATTCGATTCGCACTCTCAAGGCAGCACAGGTTACCTTGCTTACTCAGACTTCCTGGATGAAGTTCACGGCAAGCGCATCAAATCTGCTGTGATTCAAGAGGGGCAAGGTGGATCAGAGATTTTGGCAGTCACCACGGATGACCGAAAGGTACACACCAATGCGACTTACTTAGACCGTGGCTTGGTTGGCGACTTGATTGCAAACAACGTTAAATTTGACGTCAAGCCCAGAGAAGAGAGCTCATTGCTTATGACGCTTTTGGTTAGCTGGGGGCCGATGCTATTACTCATCGGGGTTTGGATTTACTTCATGCGCCAAATGCAAGGCGGAGGTAAGGGCGGTGCTTTTAGCTTTGGTAAAAGCCGTGCAAGGATGCTAGATGACTCCAACAACCAGGTGACCTTTGCTGATGTCGCAGGCTGCGATGAGGCCAAAGAGGAGGTTAAGGAAGTTGTTGAGTTCTTAAAAGATCCCCAAAAATTTCAAAAGCTGGGTGGACGTATCCCACGTGGTCTGCTCTTGGTCGGGCCCCCTGGGACTGGTAAGACTTTGCTTGCCAAGGGTATAGCGGGCGAGGCGAAGGTGCCTTTCTTTAGCATTTCTGGCTCAGACTTTGTGGAGATGTTTGTGGGTGTTGGAGCTGCCCGGGTTCGCGATATGTTTGAAAACGCGAAGAAAAACGCGCCCTGTATCATTTTCATCGATGAAATCGACGCCGTTGGCCGCCAACGTGGTGCAGGTCTGGGCGGTGGAAACGATGAGCGCGAACAAACGCTGAACCAGATGCTGGTGGAGATGGATGGTTTCGAGACCAACTTAGGCGTGATCGTTGTTGCCGCTACAAACCGTCCTGATATTTTGGACTCTGCGCTTTTGCGTCCTGGTCGCTTTGACAGGCAAGTCTATGTTCAACTGCCAGATATTCGTGGGCGTGAGCAGATCTTAAACGTTCACATGCGCAAAGTACCGATTGGCCAAGATGTCAACGCGTCTGTGATCGCTCGCGGTACGCCTGGAATGAGCGGAGCCGATCTTGCCAATCTTTGTAATGAGGCAGCCCTGATGGCCGCTCGGCGCAACGCGCGCGTGGTTGAGATGCAAGACTTCGAGAAAGCCAAGGACAAGATATTAATGGGTCCAGAGCGCAAGAGTATGGTTATGCCAGAGGAGGAGCGTACTAATACGGCGTATCACGAGTCTGGTCATGCACTCATTGGTCGCTTGTTACCTAAGTGTGATCCCGTGCATAAAGTTACGATCATCCCCCGTGGTCGCGCGCTTGGCGTTACGATGAGTTTGCCTGAGAAAGACCGCTATAGCTATGACCGCGAGTACATGCTGAACCAAATCAGTATGCTATTTGGTGGGCGGATCGCGGAAGAGGTTTTCATGAACCAAATGACAACCGGTGCGTCCAATGACTTTGAGCGAGCAACCCAAATTGCACGTGATATGGTCATGCGCTACGGTATGTCTCAGGCACTGGGTCCAATGGTGTACGCTGAAAATGAGGGAGAAGTCTTTCTTGGTCGCTCAGTTACAAAGACCACTCACATGAGCGAGTCAACCATGAAGAAAGTGGACGATGAGGTTCGCTCGATCATTGATACTCAGTACAACTTGGCAAGACGCTTGATTGAAGAAAATCAAGACAAAATGCACGCCATGGCAGGTGCACTTTTGGAGTGGGAGACGATTGATATCGAACAGCTAGATGACATCATGGCCGGTCGCGCGCCTCGCCCACCCAAAGATTGGTCACCGCGTGTCCCTCCATCTGGTGATGGAAGCGGCGGCAATGGTCAGTCTGTACCTGTTAACCCAGCGCCAACTGCGGCTTAACTTAAGTTAAGCGGATACTAAAACCTAGTCAATCTCAAAGAGTCTGAGCGATTCATTTCTCTTTATTGCTCCAGATTCTTTGAAAGGCTTGGAAGTTATGTCTAACCCTTTAGATTTGCCTGGGCAAACCCCTCATCACACGGAGTGGCAAACCTCTCGCTTTGCCCTTGATCTGGGTGACCCACTGATCATGGGTATTGTGAATGTAACTCCTGATTCATTTTCGGATCCTGGTGAGTTTTATAAGTCACGCGTTGCCATTGAGCACGCTATACAACTTCTTAAAGACGGCGCACATATTCTGGATATTGGTGGTGAGTCCTCACGTCCGGGTGCCACTCCGATTGACGCTACAGAGGAGTGGCGCAGGGTGGGTGACGTCCTACGCGAAGCGGTAAAGTGGAATGTGCCCATTTCACTTGATTCTTACCGATTAGAAATCCAGTTACGGGCCTTGGATCTAGGGGTGGATATCATCAATGATATTTGGGCCTTGCAGCAACACGGTGCTCTTGAGAAACTAAAAGCCTACCAGTGTGGTATTTGTTTGATGCACATGAACGGAGAGCCCAGCACAATGCAGCGTACTCCTTTGCAAGGCACTCCACTGGAGGCATTTGCTAGCGTGCAGAACTTTCTTACCCAAAGGATCCAAGCTTTGGAGGAGGCAGCTTACTCACCCAGTCGAATCGTTGTAGATCCGGGCATTGGTTTTGGCAAAACTGTTGAACAAAATTTATATCTCCTAAAAAACCAAGCCAAGCTCACTGAGTTGGGTTATCCCCTGTTGATTGGGTGGTCACGTAAATCTACACTTGGCCAAGTAACTGGGTGTGCAGTGAGCGACAGATTAGCGCCAAGTCTCGCAGCCCTCATGATGGCGCTTGAGCGCGGCGCTAAGATTTTGAGAGTACATGATGTACGAGAGAGCCACCAAGCACTGGAGATATGGCGAGCAGTCGTTAATTGTGAAAAAGTTTAATACAAGAAAAACATGACCAGACAATATTTTGGAACAGACGGGATTCGCGGCACAGTTGGACAGCATCCGATTACGCCTGATTTTGTATTGAAACTTGCCCACGCTGTAGGTCGCGTGCTAAGACGCGAAGAGTCTCGCCCAACCGTCCTCATCGGTAAAGACACCCGTATCTCGGGTTATATGCTGGAGTCGGCACTAGAGTCTGGTTTTAACTCTGCTGGCGTTGATGTCTTGTTACTCGGCCCCCTGCCAACCCCTGGGGTCGCCTACCTCACGAGGGCGCAGCGAGCAGCCCTGGGAGTCGTCATTAGTGCCAGTCATAATCCCTTTGCTGATAACGGTATCAAGTTTTTCAGTGCAACAGGCTCCAAACTCAGTGATGAGTGGGAGCTCTCAGTTGAGGACGTGATCAAGGAGCCACCACAGTGGGTTGACTCCACCGCATTGGGGCGAACCAAACGTTTGGATGACGCTGCTGGACGGTACATAGAGTTTTGTAAAAGCACATTCTCAAATGACTTGACATTGAAGGGCGTCAAAATCGTGGTGGACGCCGCCAACGGCGCAGCGTACCAAATCGCGCCCAAGGTATTTCACGAGCTCGGTGCTGAGGTTATCTCCCTTGGATGCTCGCCCGATGGATTCAATATCAATAAGGGCGTGGGTGCGACTCACCCTGAGTCTTTGGTCAAAGCTGTCATGGAGCACAAAGCCGATTACGGCGTCGCATTGGACGGTGACGCTGACCGACTTCAATTTGTGGACTCTGAGGGGCGACTGTTCAATGGTGATGAGATTTTGTATTTGATGGTGGATGAACGTTTGAGTAACGGACAAAAAGTGGAGGGTGTGGTCGGCACACTGATGACCAATATGGCCGTCGAGTTGGCCTTAAAAGAGCGTGGTGTGGAGATGGTTCGAGCCAAGGTCGGTGACCGTTATGTACTCGAGGAGTTGGACAAAAAAGGCTGGACTCTGGGCGGAGAGGGCTCAGGCCATCTGCTCGCCCTTGATAAACACACGACGGGTGACGGAATTATTAGTGCTTTACAGGTTTTACAGGCCTGCGTTAGGAATAAGAAAAAACCGGCGGACATTTTAAAATCTGTCCCTCTTTTCCCCCAAGTCTTACTGAACGTCCCACTGAAGGCGGGTATGGACTGGCAGGCAAACCACGAATTCAAGCACCGCAGCACTCAAATCAGCAATCAATTAAAGGGTCAGGGGCGCTTGTTGATTCGTGCCAGCGGGACGGAGCCGCTGCTCAGGATTATGGTTGAGGCGAAAGCGGGGGTTGATGTGATGCCCATGGCACAGTATTTAGCAGAGGCCTTTGACGCCTGATGGACTGATTGACAAACAATTTTTCCTTCAACGTCCAGGATTAGCAAAAAATACAAGACTCCACGAGTCAACCAAATTTCTTTACAAGCGTTAATATAGGGTACATACTTTGTTAATTGTCAAAGATAACAATAGACTCTAAGCAAAAGCCAACACAAGTGGCACCAAGGCGGTACCCAAAGAGGCATTAAAGACTTTCAGATTCTCTTGTGTATGACAACCTAACCTATTTAGGCTTTCAAAATGAAATATCAAAAAACAATCCGCTCTAAGATTTTTAAAGCAACCGCACTGGCAGTTAGCCTGTGCGTGAGTATTGGCTTTGCCGGCTCAGCCACCGCGCAGGAGCAAGCCCGTGTGGTCTCCAGCACGCCCGTGGTCAAGCAGTACAACTCTCCTCAGCAAGTGTGCGGTACCTCGCAAATCGCTGTTGCAGAGCCAAAATCGGGCTCTGGTGCACTACTGGGCGCAGTCGCAGGGGGACTGCTGGGCAATACCGTTGGCTCGGGGGCTGGACGAGCAGCGTCAACTGCCCTAGGCATGGTTGGTGGTGCAGTGGTTGGAGACAGCTTAGAGGCGCCTAGAGTAGACGCTCAAAACGTAACAACATGCACGACACAAAATACGGTTCAAAGCATCACCGTGTACCAAGTGGTATACGAATACGCAGGTAAACAGTACAGCGTTGAGATGCCCTCAGATCCTGGTAAAACCATCATGATTCAATTGAACCCTATCGCTCAGGGGCAAGTACCCCCGCTAGGCTCTGCACCTGCGCCCGGTTCTGCTCCTGCGCCTTTGGTCACGTCACCCACCATTGCGAGCACCCTTGTAGCTCCTGCGCCGACTTATATCGCCGCGCCCTATCCTTACGGCTACCCCTATCCCTACGCATACCCTTATGGATACGCACCCCCAGTCGCTATTGGATTTGGATTTTATGGGGGATGGGGCGGACGTCACCGTCGTTGATCAAGTTTCATAAATAGAGAACCCTTAAAATTTTCAACGTTTTGAGGGTTTTTTTCTTTTCAACATCTTCACACTTTCAGTGATCACTTTATGCATCCCCTACACCATCACGTTATCAAAGCAAATCTGAAAGATATCAGACCCACACAAGTCTCGATTGGGTACTTAGAGGTCATTCAAAAAAGAGCTGAGTGGAAGAAGCTTTCAACAAAACAGAAAAAAGCCTTGTTAGATGATCATTGGTTTCCAAGTATTTTGGGCCCCAAAAATGTCTATTACATTATTGACCATCATCACCTGGGCATGGCACTACACCAAGAGAAACAAGTTGAGGTGAACTTAACAGTTTTGAAAGATTTATCCTGGCTGAATAAGGATACTTTTTGGCGTGTCATGGAGTTTCACCAGTGGGTACATCCCTTTAACGAACTGGGGCAAAGGGTCGCATTCTCTGAGATACCTCAAAGCGTTGCCAAACTGTCGGATGATCCCTACCGGAGCTTGGCTGGACTGGCGAGGGATGAGGGCGCATTTGCCAAAGATTTAACGCCCTTTAGCGAGTTTTTATGGGCTGATTTTTTTAGAACGAAGATTCCTAAAAAATCAATCTCAAATTGGAGCGAGTCTCTAAGCTTGGCAATCAAATACGCTCAATCAAAAGATGCGAGTTATTTGCCTGGTTGGGCGGGTAAAGTCAAAGCCTAGACGACTTTGCCCCTTGCAAACTGAGGAATAGGGGATAGATTCGACTCAGTTAGGTGGGTGTACTTCATATTAAGAGCAGCCGAGTTGGGCGCTATGTAGGGGTGGGCATTCAATTGCTGTCAACAGTGAAATAGACACCAAAGTTACATTATTTGAATTTGTAATGAATTGGCGTACATTGTCACGCAAGGGTCACACTTTACCTACAAAATATCAAGGCTACATTCATGCGCCTTTCCTTTTATTTATTCTTAATGTGAAGAAAATAATTTTTTTTACTCTCCTGTTCAACTGCTTTGTCGGCGCGTTTGCTGCCGCTTTAGCTTCAGACATTAAAACTACTAATGTAGAGGTAGTTGATTTGCACCGAATTTTTAGAATGCCAATTGGTAGTCAGGGTTTAGAGTTTGATGATGAGGTTAAAAAGCTAGATCACAAAATCGTCAAAATGACCGGTTTCATGGTTAAGTCTGATGAGCCAGAGCCAGGTAGTTTTTTATTGGCCGTTAGACCTATTCAGTTGAATGAGCACGCGGACGGCGAGGCTAATGATTTACCCCCTTCAACTGTAAGTGTGTTGCTAGATCCCGCTCAATCGGATAACTTGGTGCCCTATCAACAAGGGCCTCAAACCTTTCAAGGCATTCTACTTTTAGGGAGAGTTGAGCATTCAGAAAAATCCATTTCCTGGATTCGTTTGCAACTCCCAATGATCAAAAACTAAATGAGCGACTTTGAAACCATAAATGGTTAACAAGATTAAAACAACAAAGGCATAACCCAAATGAGAATTCTTTCTAAATCCCCACGTATCAACGTATTCTTTGGAGCTTTAGCACTTTTAACGTTTCAAAGCGGCTTACTCGCGAATCCAGTTGTTACAAGGCTTACGCCTCCCAGTGAGCTCTTTAGCAGCGCGAGGAGCGCCCCCGTCATAGCTCGCTTTTTGCCAGATCAACGTTTTGATCTACAAGCCACAGTTCAGCCTGATGAAGAAGGTAAAACTATTCAAAGCGCTAGGTTTTTAATAGATGAGACTCCATTAAAGCAAGACGTATCTCTTAAATCATGCGCGCAAGGATGTGTACCTAACGTCTCCAAGAGCGCATCTATTGCAACTGTAAGGGCAGTATCTTTATTAAAACCAGGTATTCATAGATTCACGGTACAAGTCACACAAAATGATGGACTGACAGCGAGTGCTACAGGCAACTTTGAAATCGTCCCCTTAGTACCTGGTGGACAAAAAGTAAAAAATATCATTATTCTCCTGGGTGACGGTATGGGCGCTGCCCAGAGAACAGCTGCAAGAATCGTGGCGCAGGGCTATGCCCAGGGCAAATCGATCACACCCCTTGCAATGGATACGTTCCCGGTGATGGGAATGGTTAAAACATCTTCTTTGAATTCTTTGGTTACCGATTCTGCTCCTGGTATGGCATCCTACGTAACGGGTAACAAAAGTAACAACAACGAAGAGGGTGTGTTCCCAGACGATACGCTCGATTATTTCGACAATCCGCGTGTCGAGTACCTCAGCGAATTTTTAAAACGTACACAGGGCAAGTCCTTAGGATTGGTGACAACCTCAGATGTATTCGACGCAACACCTGCTGCAAATGCAGTGCATACGAGTAACCGCGGGGCTGGAACGGGCATTGTCGATCAATATCTGGATGACCGAAAACTAACGGGCTTGACTGTATTGATGGGCGGTGGTCGCAAATGGTTCTTGCCTGCACAAACACCTGGTTCGGCGAGGGGGGATAAAACGGATTATGAATTCTCTGGCTCAGATCTTCACACGGCCGCAATAGTCAAGAGCTGGGGCGCATCAGCAGGTCAAATAGATAAAGACCGGAATTTGATCGCTGATTTTCAGAAAGCTGGATTCAAATACACGCCAGACAAAACAGCATTAGATGCAATTGATTTGTCCAAAACAGACCGTTTATTAGGTCTTTTTGCACTCTCTAATATGAATGTGGCACTGGATAAGATTGATGGACGTCGAAACGCCTCCAAAGGTATCAAAGGACGTGTAGTAGACGATTTTGGTTTCCCAGATCAACCCATGCTAGATGAGATGACTAAAACGGCCTTAGGTGTGCTTGCAAAAAATAAAAATGGTTTCTTGCTAATGGTTGAAGGTGCCTCGATAGATAAGCAAGCACACAACATGGACACAGAGCGCTGGATCCTAGATACGATTGAGTTTGATAAAACGGTTGAGCTGGTTCAACAGTTTGCCAAACTAGACAAAAATACGCTCGTCATCGTTACTGCTGATCATGAATGCTCCGGTGTAGCTTTAATTGGAGGATCTATGGTGTCTGACGCAAAGCTCCAAGAGTTGGTGAGAGAAGGCGGCACGTCAAATCTAAGAGACAAAGTGGTCGGTATTTATGAGAAGGCCGGTTTCCCTAAATACACGCTAGATAGTGATGGCTATCCAAAGACGACAGATATTGATTTTCGTTTGTTGGTTGGGTACGGTGCGAATTCAGACCGAAACGAAGACTGGAGAACCAATTCATTGCCACTGCAAGATAGTCAGCAGCCATTTAACAAAATTCAACCCCTGTCCTCTCACCCTGCAGATCCCATGGCCAGAGATACAGAGGGTAAGTTAACAATAACCGGACAAGTTCCCGGTACCAGCGCCGTTCACACAGCTACAGATATTCCGTTGTCGGCGATGGGGCCCGGTGCTTGGTCATTCACCGGGGTACTTGACAACACAGACGTTTTTTTCCTCTTAACCCAGGCTGCAACTCGCGGCGTGACTAGGCCTAAAGTCTATTGAAGTGATGGGGGGGGGCTTAGGTCTAGACTAGGGTGAGAAAAATTAAAACTCTATCTCACCCTAATTTAATCAATTAATCAATTAGTCCTATAAGTCCTATACGTCTCATTGGGAGTATTGCATTTTGTTTTGAGAAACCTCAAAAATACTTAAATTTTTTTCTGCAATGGCCTGAAAAGCTTCATAATGAAGACCGTTTAACGCAAGGAAGTCGCTATGTTAGCCATCAAAAAAGCCCGCAAAATAATTGCTGCTGAACCCAATTCACAGCCAGCCAAGATCCTGTCTGATTTGGTTTATTCCCTCGAGAGCGATCAAGATTTCAATCTTACTGAGCTTTATACCTTAGATATAAAAACGTTCTCCCTAGCAATGGATATTTTGCAAGAGTGGAGACTCGATAGGTACTACGCCGGCAAATCAAAACTCTTTGATATTTCATATCAAAACAAAGTACTTCAAGCCACGCGTTAAATACAAGGTTTTGGTGTCGATATTGCTTAACTGCGTCATAACTATTCACAAAAATGACTTAAAAGTGTCATATTTCTAGACTTTCTGGATAATATTAGATATTCAGATATGCCATTTATTTGGGTGGTTATTTTTGATGTGCTCTGTTAAAAGTACGCATTTCATTTGTAATCTTTTTGGTGCATACTACCTGCTAAGGTGTATATATCCATGGCCATTTCACATAACTTTTCTCCCAATTCAGATCGTTCAATAAAACTAATAGACCGGGACATTAGTTTCTTGGCATTTAATAAGCGTGTCCTTGAGTTATCCAAACATCCGAGCGTTCCACTTTTGGAGCGTCTAAGGTATTTGACTATTGTTTCCTCTAATTTAGATGAATTCTTTGAGGTCCGAGCGTCATTGCACCTAAGAGGCGCTCAAAATGATATCCAAAATGGCGCTTACTCAGTAGAGAGCTTCAATAATTTGAGTGACAGGGCTCATGAATTGGTCGATGAGCAGTACAACGTTTATAACCAAAATATTATTCCCGCGTTTGCAAAAAAGGGAATTCATATCCTGTCCTTCAACGAAAGAGATCAGGAACAATCCGAGTGGGTCAGACGGTATTTTTATCAAGAAGTCAGGCCGTTACTGATCCCGGTAGGGTTAGACCCCGCTCACCCCTTTCCCCAAGTTGCCAATAAATCGTTGAATTTTATTGTTCGACTCAAGGGTAAGGATGCGCTGGGACGGCACAACGAAATTGCGATCGTGAAAGTCCCTCGGGTTTTACCCCGGATGATTAAGTTGCCAGCGAAGATTTCAAAAAATCAAACCCTGCTTGTCTCTTTGTCCAGTATCATTCGCGCGCATTTGAAGGACTTATTTGAAGGGCGTGAGGTCGTTCATTTCTCACAGTTTCGAGTCACTAGAAACTCAGACCTCTCAGTAGACGAGGAAGACGTAAGAAATCTTCGCACTGCGCTCAGGCAAGGGCTTGAGCAACGTCACTACGGAGAGGCAGTGCGTTTAGAGGTCTCCGCAGGATGTACGGAGTATCTATCGGATCTTTTATTAAAGCAATTTGAATTACCTCCTCAGGCTTTATACCGTGTTCAAGGGCCTGTCAACCTAGTCCGTTTGAATCAAGCAATAGTTTTGGTTAATAACCCAAAAATGCTTTTTAAACACTACACAGCGTCGTTTCCAAAGCAGCTCAACCCAGAGGTTTCCATATTCGAGCAAGTCTCTAAGGGAGACGTACTTTTTCACCAACCGTTTGAGAGTTTTGATGGCGTACTCACCTTTTTGCGTGAAGCGGTGAATGACCCCAATGTACTCGCCATCAAACAAACCATTTACCGTACAGGCGCTAACTCAGAGTTGATGGATTTGCTCAGGCAGGCTGTATTGCGCGGCAAGGAAGTAACAGTCGTCGTGGAGCTCAAAGCAAGATTTGACGAAGAGGCGAATATCAACTGGGCCGATCGGCTCGAGCAAATTGGTGCTCAGGTGGTCTACGGTGTCGTTGGTTTGAAAACACACGCCAAGATGCTACTGATCACAAGACGCGAGGGGAAGTACCTCAAACACTACGCGCATCTATCGACGGGAAACTATAACCCTCAGACTGCTCGCCTGTACACGGACATCAGTTATCTGACCAAAGATCCATCGATAACCGGCGATGTGGAGAATATATTCATTCACCTTGCAAGCCAAAGCACACTGCCAAAACTTAAAACAATTTGGCTTGCACCTTTTGATCTGCAAAACAATTTACTTGCCTCTATTGATAGGGTCGCAAAAGGTGTTCGCTTAGGACATGAGGGTAGGATTGTTTTAAAGATGAATTCTCTTACCGATGAGCGTTTGGCTTTGGCGCTTATTCAAGCGGGTAAGTGGGGTGTGAACATTGATCTGATCGTGCGCGGTGCGTGCATACTACCAGCGCAGGTCAAGGGCGTCTCTGACCGCATTAGAGTGAGATCCATCGTAGGTCGTTTTCTGGAGCACTCAAGGGTTTTTTATTTCAGATCAGGAGAAGATGAAAAACTCTACCTATCCAGCGCAGATTGGATGAACCGAAACATGCTAAGAAGGATCGAGCTTGCATGGCCCGTGCAAGATGAGACCCTTAAACGCAGAGTTATTGATGAGTGTTTGGTCGCCTATTTGTACGACACAAAAGATGCGTGGCAGTTAGGATCAAACGGAGAATATACACAGGTCATCAAAGACAATCAAAATGCGCCGGCCTTGAGTGCCCAGCAAGCCCTGATGACTCGCCACAAACTAAGGGGGATCTAGTATGGATTTGATCTTTTGGCGCCATGCAGAAGCCTTTGAGGCACAGGGCGGGGAGGATGATATGACGCGTGCACTCACCCCAAGAGGAGAGCGTCAGGCTACAAGAATGGCGCATTGGTTAGATCGTCAGCTCCCCGACGGAGTCCGTATTTTGTGTAGTCCCGCTAAAAGAGCCGAACAAACGGTCATTGCACTGGGGCGCAAATACAAAATAAGGGATGAGCTATCCCCCCAAAGTCAACCGGATCAGGTGCTTGAACTCGCGCAGTGGCCTAATAACAAAAACTCTGTATTGATTGTTGGTCATCAACCGTTTTTAGGCCAAACGATTGCTAAATTGCTTGAATTACCATCGGGCGAATGCTCCGTTCGCAAGGGTGCTGTATGGTGGTTAAGGTCTCGCCAAAAAGAGGAGTTGCAACAGACGGTGCTTATTTCCGTGCAGGCCGCCGAAATGCTTTAGCCTGTAACGCTATCCGTATCGTCTAATTTAAGCTATCCAGTTCAAATCAAATGACCAGGTTGTTTTTTGCCAAGCACTGATCTCTTCTTTTAATAGGTGTGATGATTGAGGATATTTTTCAGCCCAATCTTTACTGAGCGTAAGCTTAAATGCGCGAGCCTGTTCGCTGACCAAATCCAGTTTTAAGGCCTTGTAATCAGGATCTCTTTTGGCATGACACAAAATAACGGCAAGTCTCAAGGCAAGTAATTGCTTGATAAAGCCTACATTGTCAAAGTCAGCCTCTAACTTACGAAGCTTACCCCTGTGTCCAAGCACAAGCAGGGATAGTCTATGCAACTCGGAGGCGGCAAATCCAGGCGCATCCGTATTGTCGAGAATATATGCACCGTGTTTGTGGTAGTCGCTATGTGAGATGATCGTACCCACCTCGTGCAGTTTAGCCGCCCACTCTAGTTTTTGTTTGAGCTTATTGACGTCCCCTGTTTTAGTCTCGTCAATCAACATGTTCAGCAGGTATTGGCTCACGCGGTTCACGCGTTCAGCCTGGGTCAAGTCCAGCCCTGATGTTATCAATAGCCTTGAGACCGTAGCCGTACGAACATCGCTTGCATATTCTGCGCGTTCCAGCATGTCGTAAAGCACCCCGTGTCTGAGGGCTCCTTGAGCGACATGCAACTCATCAATTTCCAGAAGATCAAATACCGCGCTGAGAACACTGATGCCACCTGCGAGCACCGCTTTGCGATCCTCTTTCAGTCCCTCAAGTCTGAGTTTGTCGCTCGACTGAGCGCGGATCAAGCAGCGTTTGAGCCAACTGAGGCTGTCTCGGTTGATGAGAGTAGGGGGCCAGCCTGCGAATCCTAGAATATCGGCGACAGCCCCTACCGTTCCAGAGGATCCGTAGGCAATTTCCCAGGCGTGACGGGGGTAGCTTGTGAGTGCCTCATCCAAGATGGCTTTGGCCGCAACCTCTGCGGTTTTGAAGGCCTGTGCGTTGTACTCACCCTCAGGAAAGAAACGCATGCTCCAGGCCACACTGCCTACTCTGTAGGACTCTAGGACCTTGGCGTCCAAACCCGATCCGATGATGAGCTCCGTTGATCTACCACCAATGTCTATAACCAAGCGCTTGGCTTTGTCATGGGGGAGCAAATGCGCTACGCCTAAATAAATAAGTCTTGCCTCTTCGCGGCCGGAAATTACCTCTATGGGAAAGCCGAATACCTTTTGAGCAATGCTTAAGAACTCTTCACGGTTTCTAGCCTCTCGTAGCGTTTGAGTTGCAACGGCACGGACTTGTGACTTTTTGAACCCAGACAGACGCTCTGCAAAGCGTCCTAAACAATCCCAGCCCCGTTGCATCGCGGCTTGGGTTAAGTTCCGGTCCTCGTCCAGTCCGTTACCCTGTCTGACCGTTTCTTTGATGTATTCAATTCGGTTAATTTGACCGTGCTCAAATCGGCCAATTTCTAGCCTAAAACTGTTGCTTCCGAGGTCAATCCCTGCTAATAAGGTGCCATTTTGCATAATAACGTTATCTTAAGTATTGTTTATGACAAAACAGCGACAATTTCCGAAATATTACAATTAAATGTCATTTTAGTCTATGTCATGAAACTGTCATTTTAAGGTCCTACATTATGGGTCTGGTGATAAACCTAGTCTCATTTATTGGGTTTACTCATAAAACCGGACCCGAACACTCAACATAGGAATTAATTCAATGATTAACCGTTACACCCTCAAAATCGTTGCAGCAGCTGCAATGAGTTTGTCAATTTCTGCATTTGCTCAACAAGTAACTGGCGCTGGCGCGAGCTTCCCCGCTGATATCTACTTCAAGTGGGCAAGTGACTACAACAAAGAAACCGGCGTAAAAATCAATTACCAATCCATCGGCTCCGGTGCTGGTTTAAACCAAATTGATGCAAAGACAATTGATTTTGGCGCATCTGACATGCCCAGGACTGACGAGGACTTGGCTAAAAAAGGACAGATCCAATTTCCAACGGTCATTGGTGGTGTGGTTCCAGTGGTCAACATCGCAGGCGTTGCTCCTGGTCAACTGCGTTTAACAGGTGAGTTATTGGCGAACATCTACCTTGGCAAGATTGGTAAGTGGAATGACCCAGCAATCAAGGCGCTTAATCCGGGTGTTACGCTGCCTGACGCAGAGATCACCTCCATTCGTCGATCAGACGGCTCTGGTACTTCCTTTTTGTTTACCGACTACTTGAGCAAGGTCAGTGCTGAGTGGAAAGAAAAAGTGGGCGCTAACACAGCTGTAAATTGGCCTAATATCGCCAATGCTGCTGCGGGTAAGGGCAATGACGGTGTTGCAAAGTACGTGAACAGCCTACCCAACTCGATTGGCTATGTAGAGTATGTTTATGTCAAGAAAAACAAAATGACCTATGTCAGCATGAAAAACGCAGCGGGTAATTTTGTAGAGCCTAGCGAGGCTACTTTTAAATCTGCAGCGTCAGGTGCGAGCTGGGCAAAGTCCTTCTACCAAATCCTAACGAACCAGACCGAAAAAGATGCATGGCCTATCACAGGCGCAACTTTCATCATCATGTACAAAACTCAGGACAAGCCAGAAGTGGCAAACCAAGTCCTTAAGTTCTTTGACTGGGCCTACAAAACCGGTGACAAGAGCGCGGATTCACTTGACTTTGTCGTGATGCCAAATGCAGTTAAGGAAGAAATTCGCCAAGCTTGGGGCCAAATCAAGGACTCCTCAGGTAAGACCGTTTCTTACAAATAAGTCCAACTGACGTCAACTCAAACTAATAAAAAACCTTTGGGCATCCACCCTCAACGTTTAAAGTTTGCAGTTGACGTCTCCGTTATTTGTTAATCAAGGGAGATTGCCTCTTGTCCATTTCTTCAACTTCGACCCAACCGGCCTCCCTTGATTCTGTTTTGATGTCCAATAAAAAAGATCGATTCATGTCACCACCACCCGCTCCCAGAGCGACCCGCTACGGAACTTTTTTCGACAAAGCGTTTGGTTTCTTGGCCTTCATCAGTGTTTGTGTAACACTGACTGTACTATTTGGTATTTTGATCTCCTTGATCGTAGGCGCGTGGCCTGCGATCAACCACTTTGGACTCGGATTCTTAACCAGTATGGTTTGGGATCCAGTAAAAGAAGAGTTCGGTGGACTGGTGATGATCTACGGTACGATTGCAACCTCTGTCATAGCGCTATTGGTTGCGGTGCCAGTGAGTTTTGGAATTGCCATATTCCTAACGGAACTCTCACCCGCTTGGTTGAAGAGACCACTTGGTACAGCCATTGAGCTCTTGGCAGCCATTCCCTCAATCGTTTACGGGATGTGGGGACTCCTTGTATTTAGCCCTATTTTGGCAACCTACGTTCAACTTCCCCTTCAAAAGCTCTTAAAGGGCGTCCCCCTTTTGGGCCCATTGGTGAGTGGTCCGCCCGTGGGTATTGGAATTTTATCGGCCGGTGTAATTTTGGCGATCATGATCATCCCCTTTATCTCATCTGTGATCAGGGATGTATTTGAAGTTACGCCCCCGCTGCTCAAAGAGTCTGCTTACGGGCTTGGAGCTACGACCTGGGAGGTAGTGAGTAAGGTGGTGTTACCTTACACCAAAGCAGGTGTGGTTGGTGGAATCATGCTGGGCCTTGGGCGCGCTTTGGGAGAGACAATGGCGGTCACATTTGTGATCGGAAACATCAATCAGCTCACCTCGATTAGTTTGTTTTCCGCAGCTAACAGCATCACCTCTGTCTTGGCAAGCGAGTTTGCCGAGGCCTCTGAGGGATTGCATAAAGCCTCTCTCATCTATTTAGGATTGGTGCTTTTCTTCATTACTTTTGTGGTCTTGTCTTTATCTAAATTCATGTTGGCTCAGTTGCGTAAGAGTGAAGGGACAAAATCATGACTCAACAAGAATTAATGCAAGATCCCAAATACCAAAAATTTATGGTGCGCAATAGGGTCAACAAAGTCGCGTTGTTTCTATCCATAGGAGCCATGGTGTTTGGTTTGATATGGCTAGTTTGGATTTTGTATGAAACTTTGGTACTCGGTTTTGCTGGGCTCAGCTGGGCTACTCTCGTTCAAGACACGCCCAATCCTGGGGAGGAGGGTGGTGGACTTGCGAACGCAATTTTTGGATCTTTGTTGATGGTGAGTGTTGCAACTTTTATTGGAACGCCCATTGGCATCATGGCCGGCATCTATCTCGCTGAGTACAACCCCAAAGGTACTTTGTCAGTGGTGACCAGGTTTGTAAACGACATTTTGCTGTCTGCTCCGTCCATCGTCATAGGATTGTTTGTCTATAACATGCTTCTTTTTGCGCATTTCAAAGCGTTTTCTGGTTGGGCAGGATCGATTGCATTAGCGCTGATTGTTATTCCTGTCGTCATCAGAACAACAGAGAACATGCTCGCCCTCGTTCCACCAGGACTGCGCGAGGCGGCCTACGCACTGGGAACACCAAAGTGGAAAGTGATTTTGAGTATTACTCTCAGATCAGCGCAGGCAGGCGTGGTGACGGGTATCTTACTTGCAGTTGCTCGTATTTCGGGTGAGACAGCGCCACTGCTCTTAACAGCCCTTAGCAATCAATTTTGGTCTACCGACATGAGCTCGCCCATGGCAAGTCTGCCTGTAACTATTTTTAAGTTTGCAATGAGCCCTCATGAAAATTGGCAGCAATTGGCTTGGGCTGGTGTTTTCTTGATCACTGTTGCAGTCTTGGGATTAAACATACTGGCTCGAACTATTACTAGCCCAAAAAGCTGAAATAAATAAAGGATATTGACATGGAAGTTGCAGTCGCAAATAAAGCAAAAATAACCGTAAAAGATTTAAATTTTTATTACGGCAAGTTTCACGCTCTTAAAAATATAAATCTTGAGATCCCAGAAAACCAGGTAACTGCGTTTATTGGCCCCTCTGGTTGCGGAAAGTCCACTTTGCTTCGTACCTTTAACCGTATGTATGAGCTCTACCCAGAGCAACGCGCTGAAGGTTCGATCGAGCTTGACGGCGAAAATCTCCTTACCTCGCAAATGGATGTATCCCTCATTCGAGCGAAAGTAGGAATGGTTTTTCAAAAACCTACACCGTTTCCAATGTCCATCTATGACAATATTGCTTTTGGTGTGCGCTTGTTTGAAAACTTAAATACCAATGATATGGACGACCGTGTTGAGTGGGCACTTAGAAAAGCAGCCCTTTGGACGGAGGTAAAAGATAAGTTAAACCAAAGCGGAAGTGGACTCTCGGGTGGTCAACAACAGCGTCTTTGTATCGCCAGAGGTATCGCGATTAAGCCAGAGGTCCTTTTATTGGATGAGCCCTGCTCTGCGCTTGATCCTATTTCTACGGCTAAGGTTGAGGAGCTCATCATTGAGTTGAAAGAGGACTATACGGTTGTGATCGTAACGCACAACATGCAGCAAGCAGCCCGCTGTAGCGACTTTACTGCGTATATGTATTTGGGTGATTTGGTTGAGTTCGGACCTACAGAGCAGCTCTTCTTTAAACCACAGCGTAAAGAAACTGAAGACTATATTACAGGCCGTTTTGGATAATTAATCTCATTAGCACTGCTTAAGAAATATATTAAAAAAGTTATAAGGACACAAAATGCCAGATAAACACTTATCTACTCAATTTGACAGCGAGATTAACGACGTGTGTTCTCGCGTCATGGAGATGGGGGGCTTGGTGGAGTCTCAAATCAGACAATCGGTTTACTCACTCACCCAGTTGAGCTCGGATGTGGCTGACCAAGTCTTTGAAGCAGAGGATAGAGTCAACACAATGGAGGTCGAAATTGACAGAGAGTTGACCTCTATTATCGGACGACGCCAACCTACAGCGAGAGATTTACGACTTTTGATGGCAATATCAAAGATCACTGCAAATTTAGAGCGAGCAGGGGACGAGGCCCAAAAGATTGCAAAGATGGTTCGCTCGATCATCCAAGGGGGTACACCGCGTCAACTCCCTTCCTCTGAGCTGAGGCTGGCAACAGATATGGCAAGCAGTCAACTGCGCAAGGCGCTTGACGGGTTTGCAAGGCTAGATATTTTGTCAGCCGTGACTATTTTGAAAGAAGATGACCTAATTGATAAAGAGTTTGATGGGTTCGTTCGTAAGCTCATTACTTACATGATGGAGGATCCGAGAACAATCTCAGCCAGTTTGGATTTACTTTTTATTGCTAAAGCAATTGAAAGAATTGGTGATCACGCAAAAAATATTGCCGAGTGCATCATCTACATTGTGAAAGGTGCTGATATCAGACACACCTCCATCGCAGAGATTGAGTCCTCAGTACTGTAGTTTTTTCAAAAACTTGGTGAGAATCAACAAATAGCCCTTTTATTGAAATACAGAATATGCGTTCACATTTACCCAGAGTATTGATTGTTGAAGACGAAAAAGCGATTGCAGAATTAATCTCTGTTAATCTTCGTCACAATGGGTTTACGCCTATCTGGTCTGAGGACGGAGATTCAGCACAACGTGAAATTGATTCCGTCCTTCCTGACGTCATTTTGTTGGACTGGATGCTGCCCGGTCAAAGTGGTGTTGCTTTGGCTAAGAAGTGGCGGGCAGACCCCCGGATTAAAGCTGTTCCGATTTTGATGCTCACGGCGAGAGGCGATGAGAGTGATAAAGTTCTTGGCCTCGACGCTGGTGCGGATGACTACATCACCAAACCCTTCTCAACCCAGGAACTTTTGGCTCGAATTCGCGCTGTACTAAGGCGAAGAGCACCCGAGCAAGTCGCAGAAAGTGTCACCTTGGGTGCACTGAGCCTTGACGGTGCTTCTTACAGGGTTACTTTTGCGGGACAAACCCTTAAAATGGGCCCAACTGAATTCAAGCTTCTCAGCTTTCTCATGCACCACACAGAGCGTGTACACTCCCGCTCACAGCTTTTAGATAAGGTCTGGGGAGATCATGTATTTATTGAAGAACGCACTGTTGATGTGCACGTTAAACGACTGCGAGAAGCGCTTGGCGAGGCTGGTTCTATGATTGAGACCGTTAGAGGAGCTGGTTACCGACTGACGGTAAACGCGCACGCAACTTAATAATGCTCTGGCAAGTCGTCAAATTTTTTCTGCTCCTCTTACTAGGTGCTACGGTCTTTTATCAACTAGGTGGTAGCTCTTACGCAGTTGCCTGTGTTGGACTTTTGTTTGTAGCGGTGAGTTGGAGTATTTTTGAGCAATACAAGCGCTCAAGACTTTTGAGGTGGCTGCAACGAGCTGACTTTGACAATCGCCCCACCAAAGTTGGTGACCTAGCTGTTGTGGTCGATAAAGTGATTCGCTTGCATAGGCAGCAAGAAAAAATTAATGATCAAAGTGTTCAACGCTTAGAAGACTTTTTATCAGCCATCCAAGCCTCACCCAATGGCGTTTTGCTACTCGACGGACAGTTAAGTATTGAATGGTGTAACCAGACGGCTGCAAGTCACTTTGGCATAGATATGCAAAGAGATTTGTACCAGTTGCTTGCAAATTTGGTTAGAGATCCCTTATTAAGCCAGTATCTAAAAGAAGAACGAACTGGCCAAGAAGTTGTAATCCTAGCTCCTGGCAGTAAGCCCGAGACCCCAAGAAAACTCTCACTACAACTGTTTAGGTATGGGGAGGGGCGACGCCTACTTTTGTCACGCGACATCACACAAATCGAACTTGCAGAGGTGATGAGAAGAGATTTTGTTGCCAACGTATCCCACGAAATTAGGACACCTCTGACTGTCTTGTCAGGCTTTATTGAAACCTTACTTTCTCTGCCAGTGTCTGAGGAGGAGAGAAGGGGCTACTTGGAGCTTATGGCACAGCAATCTAACCGTATGCAGATACTGGTGAATGATTTACTGACTTTGTCAAAACTAGAGGGCTCACCCATTCCCAGTAAAAGCGAATGGACACAAGTGATGGTTCTTTGGCAACAGTGTGAACAAGAAGCCAAGTCCTTGTCCAAATTACTTTATCCAGATAACCCGCAGACCATTACTTTTGATATTGATGAGTCAATTCGAGAGTTGGAGATTGCTGGCTCCAGAAATGAGCTGCTGAGCGCGATGTCTAACTTAGTGAGTAACGCTGTGCGTTATACCCCCGGTGGAGGGGCTATTTTAGTGAGAGGTGAGGACTTAGGCGCTGGGGCGATGGAGTTTATCGTGGAGGACTCGGGTCCGGGCATAGCACCTGAGCATATCCCACGGTTGACTGAGCGGTTTTACAGAGTAGACCGCAGTCGCTCAAGGGAGAGTGGCGGAACAGGCTTGGGGCTTGCCATTGTTAAACATGTTGCACAAAGACATGATGCAAAACTCTCAATCACCAGCAAGCTGGGTAAGGGTTCACGCTTTGCTTTGAAAATCCCCTCTGACCGTTTGCGCAAATATGAATAGCGCTGATCGCCAGGCACTCAGCTCAAGCTGATTGGGTGAAAGTTTTTTTAAGCGCGTTCAAGACGAATATTATTTTTTTGAGCCTGGATCACAAGCACTATTAAAAGGAGTGCACTGCACCCCAACGCTGTGCTGGAGGCAATCCAAAAGGCTTTAGGACTCATCAGTGCGGATACGGGGCCTATCCCAAGATAAGCCAAAGAAAAACCTCCGTACAGTCCTACGCCCCAAAGCATGACGCTATAGATAAGCAGCGGTTTTAAAGTGATTTTGTAGCACCGCAAAATGAAGAAACAAAGCACCTGCAGCGAATCGCCTATATGGTACAGACACAACCACGCGAGCATACTTGCCGCTAAAGCGGCCACTTCTGCGTTGGTTGAGTACAAATTGGCGATATTATTTTTGAAAAATGCAAGTAAACAAATATTAATACAGGCCATGGCGATGACGTTTTGAAAACCGATTTGAATGGCTTTGTGAGAGGATGATTTTTTGTTCGCACCTATCCAGTAACTAACACGTGCACTGGTTGCGATAGATAAGGATAAAGGAACCATATACATCAGCGCAGCAAAGTTAGCTACGATTTGGTGACTCGCAGAAGCTTGTGTTCCCAATCGCGCAATAAAAAAAGCCATCAGTGTGAAGGAAGTTACCTCAACCGTGATGCTCAGGGCGTTGGGCACCCCCAACTTTGCCAACGCTGAAATCTCACCCCAATTAATCTTCTCCATTGGGGCCCAAACTTTGTAAGGATGATAGAGATCTTGTGTTTTAAGAAGAATAATGGCTAGAGCCATCATCAAATAATTAACCACCAAAGTAGCAACCGCGCATCCAACTACTCCCAGTCCCTCTATGCCTAGTGCGCCAAAGGTGAATAGCATTGATAACGGAATTTTTACGCAAAGCGCAGCAATTTGGACCCATGTCACCAATTGTGGACGCCCAAGGCTTTGATTTAAGGTGCTAAACATCCGAAAGAACAGGGCCGGTGGCAGGGCCACGGCCAATACTGCCAAATAAGACTGTGCCTCGACTCGAAGTGTGATCGGGACTTGGGTGCGCTCGAAAATAAAGTGAGGAGACAATAATGCAACAACCCCCACCAAACTTGTAAAAATACAAAGATACAAAGACTGTCTAAAGGTTGCTCCTAAAGCATGCGCCTTGCCCGCACCTCTGAGTTCTGCGAGAGCGGGTAACAGAGCTTGTAAGACACCCATCAAAGCAACAAATACCGTTATGTAGAAAGCCGATCCAATGGACAAGGTGGCCAATGCATGCTCACTAAAGCGCCCTGCAACCACCGTATCTGTAATGCCAAAGCTCATGACTGCAATTTGACCCACCCAAACAGTTAGAGCGTGATTGAAGATGAGCTTTCGCTCAGAGACTGCTTTAAACGGTTGCACCTCTATAGGAGTAGTGTTGCTCGTCTCTTTTAGGATCTGATTTGGATGAGTTGGTTTGAGCATGAGATACGAGTGATATTGCTACTAATATGACTACTGAATATGCCTAAATATCACAAGGTCTTCATCCGGATCGGAGGGTTTTCTCAGTACTTTGACAAGACTCCAATTTCCAGCCTGGTGTTTGTTGATAATTTTTTGGATCTCATTTCGTTGATCACCGTTTACAAGCAACCAACTGCACTCGGGTGCTGTGCTAGATAAGGGGTCATTTGTAATTTGAGTCTGAGCAGGGGACTTGTTTTTGGCTGAGTCCTCGCGCACTTGGTCTAACACGGAGCTCAAGAGTTGATCGCTTTTTTGGAAATCAATCAATTGAAAATTGGCGTGATACTCCAGAGCAGTAATCTGTGGGCGAGTTAGTTTCCAAACGTATACACAAGAGGGCGCTCCAATGCTTTCTTGTACCTTGCTCGTTAAAGCTGCATAACTACGACCATAGTCCACAGGCGGGAGCCATAAGCTCATGACCAAGAACCAACAAAGTGCAGCACCTCCCGCCGGCAAAATAAGGGTTTTCCAAAGCGCTGTTGGATTTCGACCTACGCGCCAGTGAACGATAAATCCCCAGGTGAAGGTTGCGATAAGCGCAAGGATGAAGGGCCAAACATAGAAGTGGGATACAAAACCAGGTATCAAGCGCGCAACGTTCTTAGCCGGTTGTTGGGGCCATCCCGTTTGGTACGCAATCCAAATCACCCAAATAACAAATGCGCAACCACTAAAGAGCAGCAGTGTGAACCAATCGATCAATGCCTTTACGCCGCGGGTCAGGGTGGGCAGGGAGAAGGCTGCGAGCGCGGCCATTGCGGGAAGTGCTAACAAGAGGGTTCGCTCTTGTGAAAACGTGAGCACTGCAGCGATGCTTATTACTAATGCGTGAAACAAAGGGATAATAAGGTGTCTGCTCCAGTGCGCTCCTGCCCATTGCTTGCGCCAGCGCCAAAGCGTCCATAAAGTGAGCGGCCAAACAGGCCAACAAAACCAGATCCAAAGGCGGCCCAGACTTGGGAGCTCTAACCAAGTGCGTGCAAGGGGTGCGAATCTCCACTGCCACAGGTGCAGTAGATGGCTTAAAACGGCTACGCCTAAGCACAACACAAGCATCATAAAGCTGTGTTGTTTACTGCTTTCAGAGTCTTTATCCAGTGCGCAGATGGTTGCCCCGCCAATCCCCAAAATGACACTCAAACTTGGCGCTCCCATAAGACTGAGCCCAAATAGGCCTGCCCCCAGGACAACTTGAGCTTTCACCGGGTGACTCGCCATCATCGAGAAGCCGAGCATGACTAAACTGACCATTGCGAGCTGTGCGACAGTTGGGGTACTCTCATGGCCAAGTTGCGCCAAACCAAGCGTTGCTACCAACGCGAGCACACATGCATCGGCAAGTGCGAGGGCGTAGTCCTTTGAATTAGCCTGGCCACCAAATGCAAACTGTACGGGCTTGGCCTGTGGACTCAGGGCGAGGTAGTAAACGCAGTGCCAGGTGCTGAGCAGTGTGAGTGCTAAAAAGAAAATAAAGGGGATGCGCGCAGCTGTATCAGCTGCCAATAAGTGCAATTGATTGGTAAAGAATTCGATCGACCAAGCACCCACTGCATAACTAAGTGTGCTGTCTATCTCGGGTAATAAACCACCGAGTGAGGGAGTCAGTGAGGGCCACAGCCAAGGGCTAAGACCCGAATGTGTTAACTCCAGCATATACCCAAAGGCCGTAATATCAGCAGCCTTCCAAGGGGCGCGACCCAAAAAACCTGAGAGTACATAGAGTGCACTCAGAGCTAGCAAAGCACATAGAGGCAGCCGTCTTACTGCGTATTGAGGAACTATGGCGGGGGTAGGCGTATTCACAAGGTTACTTTAACATCAGTGTCGAAATTGTGCTCAAAGAAGTCGGTCAAGTGCTGGTAAGGAATGCAGACGGGAGCGGACAATAAAAAAGGCAGCAACGGTTGCCCGCGCTGCCTTTCAAATAGAGAAAGAGTTTACTTTGCAGCAGTCTTACCGTATTTGTTACGGAAGCGTTCAACACGTCCACCCATGGTATCCACAGATTTCTGAGTTCCTGTGTAAAAGGGATGTGACTCACTTGATGTATCAAGCTTGAACAAGGGGAGTTCACGTCCGTCGTCCATTTTTACGGTTTCTTTTGCGTTCAAGCATGAGCGCGTTACAAACTTAAAACCGTTGGAGAGGTCTACGAAACAGACTTCGCGGTATTCGGGATGAATTCCTTCTTTCATATTTAATCCTTATAGTTCAACTGCGCGAGCCACGACAGACCACTTCTGTCGAACTTTGCGCGAAACCGGCTATTATGCCATAGATACGGTCCGGCGTATAGTTCAAAAGTATTGCTTTAGCCGCCGCGGCGCATTAAATCAAAGAAATCAACGTTGGTTTTTGTTGACTTCATGTTTTTGAGCATCAACTCCATGGACTCAATCTCATCCATGTTGTAAATCAACTGGCGCAAAATCCGTGTTTTTTGCAAAATCTCAGGCGCGAAAAGTAATTCCTCCCGACGGGTTCCACTGCGGTTAAGTTGGATGGCGGGGAATACGCGTTTTTCGTACAGACGACGGTCCAAATGAATTTCACAATTGCCCGTGCCTTTGAATTCCTCAAAAATTACCTCATCCATCCTACTCCCGGTCTCAACCAGTGCAGTTGCGATGATAGTTAGAGATCCGCCTTCCTCTACCTTGCGAGCCGCACCGAAAAACCGTTTGGGCCTTTGCAGCGCATTCGCATCCACACCGCCCGTCAATACTTTACCAGAGCTGGGGACAACGTTGTTGTAGGCCCTTGCTAATCGAGTGATGGAGTCCAGCAAAATGACAACATCTTTTTTCAGCTCTACAAGTCGTTTGGCGCGCTCAATAACCATTTCGGCTACGTGCACGTGCCTGGCTGCTGCCTCGTCAAAGGTAGAGGCAATGACCTCTCCTTTCACGCTTCGTTGCATCTCCGTGACCTCCTCAGGTCGCTCATCAACCAGCAAAACCATCATGTGTGAATCAGGATAATTCGCAGTAATGGCGTGGGCAATGTGTTGCATCATCACGGTTTTGCCGCTCTTGGGCGGGGCCACCAACAAAGCACGCTGGCCTTTTCCGATGGGCGCAATGATATCGATAATGCGCCCAGTGATGTTTTCATCACCTTTGATGTCGCGTTCTAAACGCATGTGCTCCTTAGGGAACAATGGCGTTAAATTCTCGAACATAACCTTGTGTTTATTGTTCTCGGGTAAATCACCGTTGACCTTATCGAGCTTGGTCAGAGCGAAGTAGCGTTCGCCTTCCTTTGGAATGCGAACCTCTCCCTCAACCATATCGCCAGTGTGCAGATTGAATCTGCGTACCTGACTTGGGCTGATGTAAATGTCATCCGTACTCGCTGTGTAGCTAGTGTCAGGGCTGCGAAGGAATCCAAAACCATCGGGCAGTATTTCTAATACGCCGTCTGCAAAGACTTGCTCACCTGCGCGCGCTCTCTTTTTGATGATTGCAAACATCAATTCTTGTTTGCGCATGCGACCCGTATTTTCTATTTCAAGATCGTCAGCTTGTTTGAGGACTTCAGACACATGGAGTGCCTTGAGTTCGTTAAGATGCATGTAAAGACTCCAAAGAGGGAGTTCGAGATAAGGGAAGGGGGGATAGAAGTTGGATTCAATTGGGCTTAGTGCCCAAATTTAATCACATGAGCCGGCCTTTGTTAAAAAGGCCAGGTGATGTGAGCGTATTATGACAGGAAAAAGAGGCGGGAAGTGAATTTGGCCATTCCAACTGAAAAACCAATGGTTCTGCTGGTGTGTACAAACTTCCCTGCATTCCCCCAATTTGCAACGAAAGGGCTCACTTTAAGATCAGGTGAACCTTGGTTGAGGAAGGTTTGGGGGGGGTTAAAACTCAAGCCAGTTGTTGGTCGATAAACTCAGTTAGCTGGGATTTACTGAGGGCTCCCACTTTCGTAGCAGCGAGCTGGCCGTTTTTAAACAGCATCAATGTTGGGATCCCGCGAATGCCGAATTTGCCAGGGATTTCACGGTTTTCGTCAACATTCATTTTTGCGATCTGTAATTTACCCTGGTAGTTTCCCGCTACCTCGTCCAAAATTGGAGCGATCATTTTGCATGGGCCGCACCACTCTGCCCAGTAATCAACGAGTACCGGCTCGGTTGATTGGAGAACTTCTTTCTCAAAGCTGTCGTCAGAAATATGCTTAATTAGCTCGCTTGCCATGATCTTTCCTTTAAGTATTTGTGAGGGATCGGTAAAATTTTTGGTCTGAGTAGACGATTCATGATCGTTTAAGCGGATCTGAGGCCACCGCAACGCAAGTCCCAAATTGTGACATAAACCCCATTGTGACAGAAACTCCAAAAAAACACTTGATCCAGGCTATTAAAGGTGGACTACACTGGAGTGCAGCCGCATCCAACGCGGTGCGAGTTTTTGCTTTGATTTGCCTTAAATTGACCTAACTTGCTGTAACAATGGATTCGGAGTCTCTAAGATGTCTTTAACGGTTGATGTAATCTCTGATGTGGTTTGTCCTTGGTGCTACATTGGCAAGGTAAGGTTGCAAGCTGCACTCGATCAGTTTAAGAAAGAAAATCCAGACTCAGAGGCGCCTACTGTGCGTTGGCACCCCTTTCAACTCAATCCTGATTTGCAGGCAGAAGGGGTGGAGCGGGCTGAATACGTGAGTCGAAAATTTGGTGACCGGGCAGCAACTGTGTATGACCGAGTCAAAGGGGTCGGATTGGAGGTGGGAATCGAGTTTGCGTTTGACCAAATCAAAAGGCAGCCCAATACTCGTAAAGCCCATAGCCTTATTGCTGCTTGCGAAGGTACCCATTTGCAAGAATTGATGGTTCAGGCTTTGTTTGATGCTTACTTCATCCAAGCCCAGGACCTAACCAATGACCTGGTACTTGAACAAATAGCTATGCAAGTCGGGTTAGATCAGCAACGGACTCAGGAAGCGCTTCACTCACCCGAGGCGGTGCTGAGGATAGAAGAAGCTGATGTTCAGGCTCGTCAGATGGGCGTTCAAGGCGTCCCTTTCTTTGTTTTTAACGGTAAATTGGCTGTGAGTGGCGCTCAGTCGCCTGAGACACTGGTGCAGGCTATGGAGCAGGCAATGGAGCAGACTAGTGCGTAGTGATATTCCTCAGTGGATAGTTATGATGAACTATTTTGATTGACCGGTTTGTTCCTTGTTGTCACTCCATAACTTGGAATAGTTGCGCAAGGTTTGAATAAAGCTTGGGTTAGGTTTGCGTATTTTGGTTAGTGGTTTTTTTAATTGATTATTGATTAATAGTTTGACTGATATGTTTGTTCACTTGCGCTTGCACACTGAGTACTCCGTTATTGATGGATCGAACCGGATCGAGCAAGTCGTACAAGCCGCACAGTCCGATAAACAACCTGCACTTGCAATAACGGATTTAAACAATCTTTTTGGTGCCATCAAGTTTTACAAGGAATGTCGATCCAGCGGTGTTAAACCCCTCATCGGCGCAGACATTCACCTTCAACACGATCCCGCACGGGCAGATTTAAATACGCGCCTTTTGTTGCTGGTACAAAATTCACAAGGCTATTTGAACTTGTGTCAGCTCTTGACCAAAGGGTGGACAGAGAATGTCTGTAAAACCCAAAGTCTGATCAAGCTTGATTGGCTCAAAGACCATTCGGGTGGTCTGATCGCGCTCTCGGGGGGGGCTACAGGAGCGTTGGGGCAAGCACTTATCAATCAAGATAACTCTAAGGCCAGCCAAATTGCTTTGGATTTAGCTGAGATCTTCCCCCATCGCTTCTACATTGAGCTCCAGCGAGCAGGTCGCCCTGAGGATGAAAAACTGGTTCAAGCAAGCGTTCAGCTTGCCTCTCAGCTTAAGTTACCAGTCGTTGCCACTCATCCCTTACAGTTTTTAAAGGCTGATGACTACGAGGCCCATGAGGCTCGTGTTTGTATTGCTGAGGGTGAGATTTTGGGCAATACAAGACGGGTCAGAAGATTCACACCAGATCAGTATTTCAAAAGCAGCCTGCAAATGCACGAACTCTTTAAAGATGTTCCCTCAGCAATTGCAAATAGCTTAGAAATAGCCAAACGTTGTAATTTGACTCTTTCCTTGGGCAAGCCTCAGTTGCCCAACTACCCAACGCCTGAGATTGACGGTAAACCAATGCCCATTGATGAGTTCTTTAGGCAAGAATCTCACAAAGGATTAGAGCAGCGCTTAAAACATTTATTTCCCATGGACAGCGTTAGGGCTGAGAAAGCTGCGACCTATATCGAGCGGCTTGACTTTGAGATCAATACCATTTTGAAAATGGGCTTCCCAGGGTACTTTCTTATTGTGAGTGACTTTATCAATTGGGCCAAAAATAACGGCTGCCCTGTTGGACCGGGTCGCGGATCAGGTGCGGGTTCATTGGTTGCCTACGCGCTGAAGATCACTGACTTAGATCCTTTGCAATATAACCTACTCTTTGAGCGCTTCTTAAATCCAGAGCGTGTATCGATGCCTGATTTTGATATTGACTTTTGCCAAGCCAATAGAGACAGGGTGATTGAATATGTAAAGCAAAAATACGGACGAGACGCAGTTTCACAAATCGTTACTTTTGGAACCATGGCAGCTCGTGCTGCCATTAGGGATGTGGGGCGCGTGTTGGACTTGAATTATTCCTTTTGCGACGGGATTGCTAAGCTCATCCCCAACAAACCAGGCGTTCATATGACGCTTGAAAAAGCGATCGAAGCAGAGCCTGTGCTTGCAGATCGACTTGAACATGAGGAGGAGACAAAAATTTTATTCTCCTTGGCTCAAAACCTAGAGGGACTTACCCGCAATGTGGGAATGCATGCAGGGGGAGTTCTTATTGCTCCTGGACAGTTAACGGACTTTTGTCCCTTGTACCAGCAGCCGGGCAGTGACTCTGCAGTCAGTCAGTTTGATAAAGACGATGTTGAAGCGGCTGGGCTAGTGAAGTTTGACTTCTTGGGATTGGCAACGCTTACTATCTTGGAGCGTGCTAAGGAGCTCATCAAGTCCAGGCACCCAGGGCAAGAGAATTTTGCGTTTGAAGATATTCCTTTAGACGACAAAGAGACTTACGAGCTTTTTACTGAAGGCAAGACAGAGGCTGTGTTTCAGTTTGAGAGTCGCGGCATGCAGGGCATGCTAAGAGACGCTAAACCCACTCGACTTGAAGATTTAATTGCTCTCAATGCTTTATACCGCCCTGGTCCGATGGATTTGATTCCAAGTTTTGTTGCGAGAAAGCATGGGCGTGAGGAAGTTATCTATCCACATCCCTTGGTGGAGGGCGTGCTCTCAGAGACCTACGGCATTATGGTCTACCAAGAGCAGGTGATGCAAACGGCTCAGGTGCTGGGTGGGTATACGCTTGGTGGTGCAGATTTACTGCGCCGCGCTATGGGTAAGAAAAAAGCCGAAGAGATGGCGTTACATCGGCAGATTTTCAGAGACGGTGCGGTTAAAAACAATATAACCCTGGAAACTGCGGACGAAATCTTTGACTTAATGGAGCGATTTGCCGGATACGGATTCAACAAATCACACGCCGCAGCTTACTCCCTTCTCGCTTATCACACGGCTTGGATAAAGGTACATTTCACGGCTGAGTTTTTCTGCGCCAACATGACCGTTGAGATGGATAACACCGACAAACTACGTGTGCTGTTTGAGGATGCAAAGCGTTTTGGTGTTGACTTTGAATCCCCCAATGTGAACCGAGGTAATTATCACTTTTGGCCCGTCTCCAATTCAATGGTTTGTTATGGACTCGGAGCCGTCAAGGGTACTGGTCAACAAGCCGTTGAGGCGATCGTTCGCGAGAGAGAGGAAAATGGTCCTTTCACTAGCTTGTACGATTTTTGTAAGCGAATTGACCGCTCCAAAGTCAACAAACGCTCCGTAGAGGCATTGATCAAGGCTGGTGCTTTTGACTGCGTCAGCAGGGACAGGGCCACTTTGGTTGCAACCCTAGATAAAGCTTTTGAATACGCCCTGGCCGTTGAGTCCAGTGCCAACCAAGGGGGCCTATTTGATGCGCACGACGGCGGCGTCGGATCTATGCAAGAGGAGCCCGAACACGTCGTTCAAAAACCTTGGGGCGTGCGTGAGCAACTCTCCAACGAGAAAGCAGCTCTTGGTTTTTACTTGTCCGGTCATTTATTTGATGAAGTGCAAGCCGAGGTCAGGCGCTTTGCAAAGCGCTCTCTCAAGGATATCAGCGAATCCAAAGAGCCACAGTTGTTAGCAGGCATGGTGAGTGAGTTTAGAGTGATTACGGGCCAACGGGGCAAGCTTGCGCTATTTAAGTTGGATGACAAAACGGCGTGCCTTGATGCCGCCGTAGATGAGAAACTGATGAATGCACATAAAAACATTCTGAAAGAAGATGAATTGATTATCGTCATGGCCCGCGTCCAGGTGGACCGATTTTCAGGTGCGGGTGCTCTCAGGGTCAATATTCAACAGATCTGGGACTTGGCGGGCGCGCGGTGCAGATTTGGTAAATACCTTAAACTTCTCGTGAATGGATCAAACCCTGATGTGGCTCGGTTACTCAAAGAGTTTCCACCTAGGCAGGAGTTGACAGAGCACGGAGAAATCGTGCGAGGACTAGGGGTGCGAATGCAACTCTTAAGAGGCGATGTGCAAGCAGAAATTGAACTGGGTAATTCAGCCCGTTTTTATCCAACCGATGCTGCGATTGCAGGTTGGACTCACCAAGCCTATTTGGGGCAAGCCCAAGTTATTTATGATTGATTGAGATGTTCTACACCATACCTACTCTTTTGACTTGGACGAGAATAGTTGCCATCCCACTTTTGGCCGCAGTTTTCTATCTCCCCTTTGATCAACAAACACAAAATACGGCTGCGACAGCTATGTTCGTTGTATTCGCATTAACGGATTGGCTTGACGGCTACTTGGCACGCAAACTGAATCAGACCTCTGCTTTTGGGGCTTTTTTGGACCCCGTAGCTGATAAGTTTTTGGTATGTGCAAGTTTGTTGGTATTGGTGCACCTTGGGCGAGCTGATGTTTTTGTAGCGCTCATAATTATTGGACGCGAAATTGCTATCTCAGCACTGCGCGAGTGGATGGCTCAAATTGGCGCTCTAAAAAGTGTTGCAGTGCATATGATTGGGAAAGTGAAGACAACTGCGCAAATGGTTGCAATTCCCTTTTTGCTTTATGACGGGAAGTTATGGGGGCAGTGGGATACGGGGATCATAGGACAGTATCTAATTTGGATAGCTGCCGTGCTAACCGTATGGTCCATGATTTATTATTTGCAAAAGGCGTTACCCCATATTCGCGCTAAAGTCGGATGAGGCGCTTATCCACTCACTTTTCATGGGTTCGTGTAATGCCCCCTTTGTTCGTGCTTTTGTGGAGCACGGGGTTCATAGTGGCCCGATACGGAATGCCTTTGTCCCCGCCTTTTAAGTTCTTGGAGCTAAGGTTTTTATTCTCGATTGCTTGTTTGTTGCCCTGGATTTACATCGCAAAAGTCGCATGGCCACAAGACAGAGCTCAGTGGTTGCATTTGAGTGTTGCGGGACTATTTATCCAGGCGGGTTACTTAGGCGGCGTATGGTTTGGGGTCAAGTCTGGGATTGGATCGGGTCTGACGGCCTTGATCGTGGGACTTCAACCTGTGCTCACAGCATTTTGGTTATCCTCACAGCGCCATCAAATCTCCTTACGTCAGTGGGGCGGCTTATGGCTAGGTTTAGGTGGGGTGGTGCTCGTTTTATTTAACAAACTCATCGGCGGTATTGAAGTAACGATGTGGGGTCTAATCGCAGAAGTGATAGCGCTCTTGAGCATTACGATCGGTACCCTTTATCAAAAATCTTTCCTAAAGGCCTGTGATGTCAGAACCGCCAATACGATCCAACTCATGGCCTCTGCTTTAGTCACATTGCCACTCGCACTCATTGAGTCAGAGTCCATTCAGTGGAGCAGTCAATTTTTCTACGCATTGACTTGGTCGGTTTTTGGCCTAACCATTGGGGCAAGCTCACTTTTTTATTTGTTGATCCAAAAGGGCGCTGCTTCAAGTGTGACGAGTTTAATGTACCTAGTGCCTCCAACAACTGCTTTACTGGCTTGGTTGTTATTTTCAGAACCTATTACACTTACCACCTTACTGGGTGTTGCGCTGACAGCGGTGGGCGTGAGTCTGGTCGTAAGAGTGCCCCGGTCTGATTGATTCAACTCGAGGCTTAACTTACCAACTAAATAAAGACCACTTAAAGGAATAAAACAATGTCTAAGAAAAGAATTGCAGTTATCGCCGGCGATGGCATTGGAAAAGAAGTGATGCCTGAGGGTATTCGTGTACTAGAAGTAGCAGCGACTAAGTTCGGCATTGATCTACATTTTGATCATTTTGATTTTTCGAGCTGGGATTACTACGAAAAGCACGGAAAAATGATGCCTGACAACTGGCGCGAGCTTGTAGGCTCCCATGACGCGATCTATTTTGGGGCAGTAGGGTGGCCCGACAAAATCGCTGACCATGTGTCCTTATGGGGTTCTTTGCTCTTATTTCGACGTGAATTTGATCAATACATTAACCTAAGACCAGCTCGTTTGATGCCCGGCATTATTGCCCCCGTGGTGCGCCGGGACGGAACTCCCAGAGAGCCCGGTGAAATTGATATGTATATTGTTCGTGAAAACACTGAAGGAGAATACTCCAGCATTGGTGGGCGCATGTACCCCGGTACTGATCGAGAAATTGTGATGCAAGAGACGGTTATGTCTCGGATTGGTGTTGATCGCGTTTTAAAGTTTGCTTTCGAATTGGCTCAGTCCCGACCTAAAAAACATTTGACGAGTGCAACAAAGTCAAACGGCATTGCAATCACAATGCCCTACTGGGATGAGCGGGTTGCAGAAATGGCTAAAGCTTATCCAGGTGTCAAGGTTGATAAATTTCATATCGATATCTTGACTGCGCATTTTGTACAACGCCCTGATTTCTTTGATGTTGTTGTTGCCAGTAATTTGTTTGGTGATATTTTGAGTGATCTAGGGCCTGCATGCACGGGCACGATCGGTATCGCGCCAAGTGCTAATTTAAACCCAAGCCGAGAGTTCCCTTCTCTTTTTGAGCCTGTGCACGGTTCCGCTCCGGATATTGCGGGCAAGGGTATTGCTAATCCAATTGGTCAAATATGGTGCGGTGCAATGATGTTGGAGTTCTTGGGGTACAAACAAGCCCACGATGCAATATTGAATGCCATTGAAAAAGCGCTTGATCCTAGCTCTGGCTTACCCCGGACTCCAGATTTAGGAGGCAAGGCTTCAACGACTGATTTGGGTAAATCAATTGCCGAAATACTGAATAAAGCCTAAATTTCATTCATTTTTTTCAAATCTTTTAGGTTTTATCGTGAAATTTGATAGCAAACGAATGAAATAAATCGATAAATAAGATTAGAATTTCAGCTTCGAAAGCTTAAGAGCGACGCAAGTAATTCACATTATTTGTTTTTTAAGCAAGTACAACAATTTTTCAAGGCCCTTGGCTTTATTTAAGGTAAATCTTTAAATAAGCTAGGGGTTTGTTTACTGTATATCCTAAATCAAGCCTTTCATCAGGGGAGAATTTCGTGAACAAGACTGAACTGATTGAGCATATCTCCAAGCATGCAGATATTTCAAAGGCTGCAGCTGCGCGTGCTTTAGACGCAACTTTAGGTGCTGTTAAAACCACACTCAAAAAGGGTGGATCGGTTACTTTAGTTGGATTTGGTACATTTGCAGTAACAAAAAGAGCAGCTCGTACGGGACGTAACCCACGTCCTCCCCATAATGCGATTAAAATAAAGGCTGCGAAGGTTCCAAAGTTTCGTCCAGGTAAGGCTTTAAAAGAAGCCCTTAATTAATTTACAGATTCGGTGGGGTGCTTAGCTCAGTTGGTAGAGCGGCGCCCTTACAAGGCGTAGGTCGGCGGTTCGAGACCGTCAGCACCCACCATTTCTTTAGGCGAACCCGGGTTCGCCTTTTTTCTTTATCACCAGAGCTTTAGCGCATGTTTGATTTCGTAAGACAGCACAACAAGATCATGCAATTTTTGCTGATCCTACTTATATTTCCCTCATTCGTGCTCTTTGGCATTGATGGCTATAACCGCTTTCGTGAGAAAGGTCAGGCAGTGGCGGTTGTGGACGGTCAAGATATTACTCAATCTGAGTGGGATAACGCGCTAAGAGTAGAGACCCAAAAACTTCGCGAGTCCATGCCCAACATAGATGCCAAGTGGCTTGATTCCCCAGAGGTTAAGTATGAAATTCTTGAGCGAATGGTTAGAGACCGCTTATTGTCTACTGCATCTAGTAAGTTGTACTTAAGTGTGAGTGATCAAAGGCTTGCACAAGAACTTCAACAAAACCCAACCATAGCGTCCCTTAGAAAGCCTGATGGCTCATTAGATATTGAGCGCTATAAGCAATTACTCGCAACCCAAGGCATGACACCAGAGTCTTTTGAGGGGCGCATGAGATCTGACTTGGCTGTGCAACAAGTCATCACCGGCGTTGCAAGGGGTAGTTTCATTCCGAGCACGTTGAAAAACGTTGCAAATAGCGCCTTTAACGAGCAGCGGGAAATACAAGTCCAGTTCTTCAAGGGCGAAGACTTTATGAGGGAGGTCAAGCCAAACGAAGAGCAGCTCAATGCATTTTACAAATCGCATGCAAGTGAGTTCAAATCAACTGAATCTGCAGATGTAGAGTACTTGTTGCTGGACTTGCCCACTATTGAGAAAACAGTCTCTGTCAGTGAGTCTGATCTGAAAACTTATTATGAACAAAACAATGCTAAGTTAACTGGACAAGAAGAGCGCCGAGCAAGTCACATCTTAATTGCAACCCCCAAAGACGCTCCTGCCCCAGATAGAGCGAAAGCTAAGGCGAAAGCGCAGGAGTTGCTGGCTGCAATCAAAAAAGACCCCAGCAGTTTTGCAGAACTTGCTAAGAAGAACTCTCAGGATCCGGTTTCTGCTGCTAAGGGCGGCGATTTGGACTACTTTACCCGTGGCGCTATGGTGAAGCCTTTTGAGGATGCAGCATTTGCTCTACAAAAAGGACAAATTAGTGATGTAGTCGAGAGTGACTTTGGATATCACATCATTAAGGTCACTGAAATCAAAGCATTGCATACCCCAAGCTTTGAAGAAATGAGACCAACTCTTGAGGCGCAGGTTAGAAAGCAAGGCGGACAAAAGAAGTTTGCTGAAGCTGCGGAGCTCTTTACAAATATGGTTTACGAGCAGTCCGATAGCCTAAAGCCGGCTGCAGACAAGTTGAAGCTTGAAGTGCACTCCTTGAGTGGCATCTCTCCCGGATCAGATCCTGCTCAATTGGGAGTTTTGAAAAATCCTAAAATGTTGAGCGCTTTATTTTCTAAAGATTCGATTGATAAAAAGCACAATACCGAGGCTGTAGAGTTAGCTCCTAACATTCTTGCCTCAGCGCGTATCGTCAAATACACTCCAGCAAGAATTTTGTCCTATGATGAGGTCAAAGATAAAGTTCGCACGGCTTATGAGAGGGAGAATGCACTCGTCTTAGCCAAAAAAGCAGCCATGGAGAAGCAAGCCCTATTAAAGGAGCATGGTGAGTCTGCGCATTTGGGCTCCTCATTATTGGTTTCTCGTCTCTCATCTCAAAAACTAGCTCAACCTGTTGTCGACGCCGCATTGAAGGTACCTGCTGCCACATTGCCAGCGTGGACTGGTGTTGATTTAGGAGATCAAGGCTATGCTGTGATTGAAGTATCCAAGGTGATTCCGTTTAGTGCAGAGTCCTCGTCGGCCTCAGCCAAGAATCCGGCCGATCAAAAGGATGCGTTAATGCAAGCTACTTCTGCTGCAGAAAATCTCGCTTATTACAATTTCCTGAAGTCCACTTACAAGGTGAAGATTAACGTGCCGTCTCCACAAAGTGGCGTCGCAGTAGGTTTGAGGTAATATCATTCGCTGGTAATTTCCAGGCAATGTATAATGTCAGTTACGGTGGCTGTAGCTCAGCTGGTAGAGTCCAGGATTGTGATTCCTGTTGTCGTGGGTTCGAGCCCCATCAGCCACCCCACATATTTCAGCACTTAAGCCCACTTTATTAGTGGGCTTTTTGCTATGTACGCCCAGATGGGGGCTCTCCACCATTAGCGGGGGATGGCTCTCCACAGTGACCGGGGGATGGGCATCTTATTAAACACGATTTATTATTCCATTCCAACCACAGTGAGCAGTGTGCCAAGACACGTAGCCTTCAGTTGTTGAAATTCTTAAATCCATACCCACGTCTGGACATCGTGTGCACTTGAGTCTGAGCCTCATAGTGATCTTTATGATGAAGAGCCTGATTCCATCAAACGATTGCCTCGTGGTTGTACCAACTCTTAGAGTTATTTACGACGTAAACCACGAGAAGCATAACAGGGACTTCAATCAGGACACCGACCACAGTTGCTAATGCAGCCCCTGAATTAAATCCAAATAAACTAATAGCAGCTGCAACAGCCAATTCAAAGAAGTTTGATGCGCCTATCAAGGCAGAGGGACAAGCAATGTTATGCGTCTCGCCAACAGCACGGTTAAGCCAATACGCGAGGGCAGAGTTAAACAGTACTTGGATCAAGATGGGAACAGCAAGCAAGGCGATCACTAAGGGTTGTTTTAAGATAGCTTCGCCTTGGAAAGCAAAAAGCAATATGAGAGTTGCAAGTAATGCAGTTATTGACCATGGACCAATCTTTGTCATTGCAGCTTCAAACACATCTGTGCCTTTGGAGAGTAACGACTTTCTGATCAACTGCGCCAAGATCACTGGAATGATGATGTAGAGCACTACTGAAGTTAAGAGCGTATCCCATGGAACTGTGATCGTAGATAACCCCAATAGGAAAGCAACCAGTGGCGCAAACGCAATCACCATGATGCTGTCGTTAAGCGCAACTTGAGACAATGTGAAGAGGGGATCTCCACCCGTTAATCGGCTCCAAACAAATACCATCGCTGTGCAGGGCGCTGCAGCTAGGAGAATTAAACCGGCAATATAACTGTCGAGTTGATCAGTTGGCAGCAACGGTGCAAACCACTGACGAATGAATAGCCAACCCAGAAATGCCATGGAGAAAGGTTTAACAAGCCAGTTCACAAAAAGGGTTACACCGATCCCCTTAACATGTCTGCGCACTTCATGCAGTGAACCAAAGTCAACCTTGATGAGCATCGGAATGATCATGATCCAGATCAAAAGCCCAACAGGCAAATTAACCTTAGCAACTTCCATACTGCCAATTGCTTGAAACATACTTGGAAAGAATTGTCCAAGTGCAATTCCCGTAATGATGCAAAGAAATACCCAAACGCTCAGGTAACGCTCAAATACGCTCATGGGCGCTATATTTTTTGTACTATTCGTAATTAACATTTTTAATCTTTAGATAAACTGCGTGCAGTATTCTGAATGGATAGTTTATTCAGACTGGCCCCTGGCAGGTTCACAAATATCTCAAGTCGCTTACGGATCTGGTGCAACGTTTGCATAAATGCCTCGCGTTGTTTATCTTCACCGCCCTCAATCTCGCTTGGATCCGCGTATCCCCAGTGAGCAGTTGCTGGTTGACCTGGCCAATAGGGACAAACCTCGCCAGCTGCGTTGTCGCAAACAGTAATGACCAAGTCCATGTGAGGTGAGTCAGGCTTGCCAAATTCATCCCAACTTTTGCTATAGAGTCCCTGCGTAGAGATGCCTGCTTTTGTGAGGGTTTCTAAAGCCAGTGGATTGGGTTTTTGGTTCTCGCGTGGACTACTTCCTGCGGAGTAAGCCTTAAAGCGTCCCTTGCCCAACTGGTTGAGTAAGGCCTCAGCTAAAACGCTTCTGGCTGAGTTATGCGTACATAAAAATAGAACATTCAATGGTTTTGTTTCAGCGTTCATTATTATTTCCAATTAACAGTTGCATTGAGTTGCTGATTCGGAGAGACAAGTCTCCCCTTGGCAGCAGTTCTGGGTTAGAAAAGCCAAAACAGCACTCATTCGGTCGTATTGAGCCCGGTATATCAAGTTTCGACCACTGCGCTCTTGAGAGATCAGGTCTGCATTCATTAACTCTTTCAAATGAAATGAAAGCGTGTTTGCGGGCATCCCTAACTCCTCAGCCAATAAGGCGGGCGTTAAACCCTCATACCCTTTCACCACAAGGGAGCGAAAAATCTGAAGTCGATTGGGTTGGGCGAGGGCGGCAAGTGCTTTGATGACGTATTTTTCTTCCATAATTCAATAATATTGGAAATATGTGACTATATTATGACATCCACCAGAGATAGCCAGTTAAATGAGAAATGACCTCTGTATTTTTTATTGCTAGGTCTTTGCAACAGGCTTAGCTATGGGACTAGTAAGATGGTCAATTAACCTGAAGTTCATGAAGGTATGCATCAAGTTTCGCAAAAGAAACTTCAAATCCAGTTTGCATTGCAGAGCGGGCACCGTCAAAGGTTGCAATTCCTACTTCATCAGAGTCGTGTGGCTCCCAGGAAATCGTATAGGTTACATTGCCACTGGAACTGTCCTCATACATTGCAGTGACTTGCATGTAAGTGGGCCAGGATGGCGCCATTGGATGGCGACTTAAGCCTCCCTCCATGTTTGAGAAGCTTTGCAGGTATACGATCCTTTTTTTAGGAACAATTTCCACAAACTGTTGTACACCCCACTTCTGCATGTCGTTGGGAGCTTGTATGCAGTAGAAATAGCGACCAGCTTCGCGAAAATGCATCTCAGAATGAATGCTGTGAAATCCAGTAGGAATCAACCAGTGTTGTAAATGATCGGCTTGAGTACGCACCTTCCACAACAAAGCACGTGGAGCAAGGAATTCACGCTTGAGGACAAAGGGTTTGATGTTAGTCATGAAGTTGCGCTCCCGTAAAGAATTCAAATACAAGGAGCGTAGCTTTTGAGAACATTATGAGGTAATGTTCAGTCTAACTATCTTTGGTAAATGAAGATCAAATAATTTGTTGGGGATTATTATGAGTAACGGATTTGAAAATACTTTCAATTCTGTCAAGGAGATAATTCCACTCAAAGTTGAGTGCACTTTGACGTGCATTAAGACCTGCAGATTTTAGTAAGGCTGGATTCTGAATAAGATCAATTAATACTCGTGTGAAATCAGTAAACTTGTCTGATTGAACCAAGAAAGAATTTACGTTATTTTCTAACAACAGATGGTTGGTATTTGTCGTTTGAAATAAAACTGGGATACCACAAGCCATGGCTTCAATAATCTCAACCCTGTTGACGTCAAAAGTTCCTGGCGAAAGCAATAGATCTGTACTTGCCAAGCACTCTGAAAGTTCAGTGTAATCTAATTGCGGAAGAATGAAAAGATTGTTAATCTTTTTGTCAAACAACTTATTTTGATTTGCCGAAATAATGATCAGCTTAACTGAATTTAAGTGGGAAAGATTGTGTTTGAAGAAGCGGACAGTTTCAGTAAGGTATTCGTCCTTCTTACCTTCACTGAAATAAATAAGAACCTTAGTGGACTCATCGGCAGACCAACTCTTTCGCAGGATTCCAGAACGTTTACGAGGGTTAAAAAGATCGGTATCAACACTTGTTGGTACAACTTCTAAATTGGTAAAACCCAAAGCGGATAACTGTCTTTTTAACTCAAGGGAGTGAACAAGAGTGCATTGAGTTGAATTGTGAAATTTTCGCAGGTAAGCCATTACGGCACCTCTGAACAACTTGCCACCTGGATTATGGTTTAGCTTGTTGTTTGAAATAAAATGGGTTCTGATGTCGGATATGGACGGTATCTTGAGCTTTCTAGCTGACTTTATTGCTGACCATCCAAGTGATCCATCTGCACATATAAAAACAATGTCAGGCCTGCGAATAGACCATAGATTCGTTAGAGTAGCCATTGCAGGGGCGCCCATTTTCAGGGCTCTGCTTACAAGACTTGATTCTTTAACGAGAGTCTGTTCAAAAACGTTTCCTAGTGAAAATAATTCTTTGGATTTTAGTTTTGTACGAATGAGCGAGATTTCGTGTCCTCGCACTTGTAGTTCTTGAATTAATCGAGCCGTAGTTTGATCGAGACTAAAATCTTCAGACCGATTGCCATATACAAATGCAATACGATAGTTGTCTCGCAATTTCCCAAATTGTTCTATGTGTAAAGTAGATTCATGAAGCATTGTCAAATAGTACAAAATGCGAATAACAATTTGATGACACTTGAGAGTCAGTGATGAAAAATTAGTATTGGTTTTGAGTTGATAATTTTTTAAATCAAAGAATTAATATATTTGTCATTAAAAAGTCATCAAAATTGCGAAATTGGTTTGTAGAATAATTTGAAACATAGCAAGCAATCTTGCTTTTCTTTAATGCTTCGTTCAAGAGGAACACTATGGAAGGCTTCTTTCAAACTTTAAAAACGCAGCGCTGGGATGATCACCGCTATTACCATCACAGCCGAATCAACCAGTCTTTGCATTTCATCAGTGCAAGCTCATTTCTGGTTGCCTATTTCTATTTGTTC
>CAJAYT010000101.1 GCA_903949285.1 uncultured Burkholderiales bacterium | reverse complement strand
CAAGGCAGTATTCCGACGCTGAACGCGGGTGACTTAACTATAAACGGCGTGGTTGTTCCTACATCACTTTCAACAGACGATAAAGTTTCACCAGCTAACAACGCAGCAGGTAGCGCTATTGCAAAGGCTGCAGCTATCAATAAAGTGACAGCTCAAACGGGTGTGACAGCGATTGTGAATCAAAACACAATGGAGGGCTCAGCAATGTCTGGTGCCACCGTTGTGAACGGTAACGTGATGATTAACGGAATCGTGACACCACAAATTACATCTGTCTTAAATGACCCACGTGCTTCACGCCTCGCGGTGATTACGGCTGTTAATTCAATCTCAAAATTAACCGGCGTTACCGCCGTTGATTCTGGAAACAACAGTCAGGGTGTGAGTTTGGTGGCGCCTGATGGACGCAACATTGAAGTTCAGTTTGAGAATATTGGGAACGCAACAACCCAGGACTTCCAGGCTAGAACGGGCCTGACTCAAGGTGTTCAAGGCGGTACTTACTCTTTAGAGTCTAAGGTTGCTCAGCCCATCACCATTGGCACAACACCTAACGGTAATTTGAGTGACTCTGGACTCAGTCCAGGTAACTACACGGCTAACGTCTCAACAGTGACTACGCAAAAGTACACCACTTTGCAGCCCGGTCAACAACCCACCGTTTTAAACAGCGGTGAGTCAGTGATCAATCCTGGTCAAAGTCCAGTGATTTTGAATCAAGGGGACTTGGTCATCAACGGTGTGGCCATTCCAGGTGCAACCTCAGGTGGTGACATTCTTTCTCAAAATGCAAGTGTCTCCGCTACAAGTGCGAAGATTGCAAGTGCCAATGCAACAGCTGCAGCGATTAACACGCAGACCAGCTTGACTGGAGTGACAGCTGTCGCCAATCCTGCAACCATTGCTGGAAGTGTGACGGGTGTAAACCAGAGCATTCCAAACGGATTTGCGACACTGTATGTCAACGGAGTGGGCGTACAAGTCGATTTGGAGACCAGTCAGACTCCAAGCCAGCGTATCCAAGCTGTCATCAACGCCTTGAACCCCGTTGTGGGTGAGACAGGTGTGAGCGCTTCCATTAACCCTCAGGGGCAGGGCGTACAGTTGACGACGACAGACGGTAGAAACTTATCTGTTTGGTACGATAGTGCTCAGTACACAGCGAGTGACTTTGGTTTAGGTGGTAATCCACAACTGAACGCACCGGGTGTAACAGGAATCCCTCAAGCCACTGCGAGCTCAGGTAGCTATGCATCTACGGTCTACGGCACAGTCAGTTTGCAGTCCAATAAACCCATCGATGTTCAGCCTGGTATTAACGGGTACACATCAGCTTCCAATTTCACGGCCCTAGGTTTCTCTGCGGGTACTTCAGGTGGTTTGGCGAAAGATGCGCAAACACTTTTAGCACCTCCACTCGTTGGTCAACTCCAGTTCCAAATTGGACCTGATGCCAATCAGACGGTGAGTATCGATCTGCCAGACTTTGGATCCAACGGATCTATAACAGGTGATATTACCTGGGACGTTAACCAAACTGCGCCCGCAGCGGGAACCGTGATGCCGACCAGCACAACCGGTGTACCTTCTGCTCAGCCTCAGCGCAGTTACATCAGCTCGCAAAGCGCGGCTGAGGCAATGATTACGCGCCTGGGTAAGGCCATTGATAACATCAGTGCAACAGTATCTGTGATGGGTGCTGTGATGAATAGACTGAGTTATGTGACCAATAATTTACAGAGTATGTCTGTTAACTTGACCGCATCACAAAGTGCGATTCAAGACACGAACTACGCTCAGGCGAGTACGAACTTGTCCAGAACACAGATCATGCAGCAAGCTGCTACGGCTGTGTTGGCTCAGGCTAATACAAGTCAACAAACTGTTCTGAAATTGTTGCAAGGATAATTGACTGACTTTTGAGTCGATATAAAAGCAAAAAAGCTTTCAATGTCCTGAAATAAGATACACAATGACTTTATGAGTTCAATTTTAAATCAACAGCCCAGTGAGACTGCTGAGTACAACAATTCTCCAAATTGTTGGCAATGCAGGCACTTTGCCATCAGTTGGGAGCCTGCAACTCCTTACATGTGCAGTTTGATGGGATTTAAGAGTCGACTCATGCCGTCCATAGAAGTATTAAGGGCAGACGGTAGGATATGCCGAGGCTTTATGCCTAAAGCCACCCAGGGCGGGCAAAACGTCAGCTCTGGTTCGGCTCGTAACCCTGGCTCCTCATTACCAGCCGCATTTAATGCCAACCTTGCTAAGGCTCAATCCGTCACTCAGACGTCAAAGACAGGCTGGAGAGCTTAAATATTCGTGTCGATATTACGACTAGAATGAATTTATTAGTACTTATTATTTAATTTAAACTTAATAAATTAATACTTAGGAATCTATATTTAACCTGGCATACGTATTGCTATAAAGCTATACCATTGTAACAGGCTGAATAAAAGTGATTCATTCGACAGAAAACTCAATTGATGCTGTATGGCTAGATCCGATTAGCCCTCTTAGTGACGCTGAGCGCGCGCATTTGGGCCAAGTGGGCATTCAACTCAGAACGGTAAACACACTTGATGAACTCAATGTGGCTTTGAAGAAGACGCATTTACTCATCATCCGCTTGAGTGACAACGTGGAGCTTTTGAAAGAGGTGCAAACCTTGATCGGACTCTTGGGTCGCAAAGTGCCAGTTGTTTGCAGAGTAGAGCGCAGGAGAATCGAAGTCGCCGTGGACGCTATGCGTTTGGGTGCTTTGAACGTTATCTCTTCTGAGGAGATGGGTCCTGTCATTTGGTCAGACGTTGTGAGTAGTATCACAAGCGAGAAGGCACAAGAGGCAAGCCATATCGTTGCAAATGCAACCAAGCCCGCAAGCTACGTTTTCGTGGATCCTATCAGCCAACACTTACTAGCTTTGGCTCAAAAAGTAGCCCAAACCGATGTGACGGTTCTTTTGGTTGGACCAACCGGTGCTGGTAAGGAAGTATTGGCTCGTGTGCTGCATGAGTCATCCCCACGAGCTAAGGGTCCTTTTGTTGCTATGAACTGCGCAGCACTGCCCGAAAATTTAATAGAAGACATGCTCTTTGGTCACGAAAAGGGTGCTTTCACAGGCGCGCTCAAAGACCACAAAGGTCTGTTCGAACAGGCCTGCGGCGGAACAGTCTTTTTGGACGAAATTGGTGAAATGCCCATTCACCTCCAAGCTAAGTTACTGCGTGTATTGCAGGAAAGAAAACTAAACCGTTTGGGCGGTGAGTCAGCAATTGATTTGAATGTTCGAATTGTTGCTGCAACCAACAAAGACCTTCGCTTGGCCATTGAGCAGCGCGAATTCAGGGAAGACCTGTATTTCCGTATTAGTACTTTTAGACTCTCTATTCAACCCCTGCGTGAGAGAGTTGGAGACATCATGCCCCTGGTGATGCAGTCCCTCGCCAGACACGGCAATCCTGCCATTCGTTACAGCGTGGACCTGCAAGCCCAAGGGTTGCTCAACAACTATCCTTGGCCCGGTAATGTGCGTGAACTCGAAAACGTGATTCAACGCGCGGTTGTTTTGTGCTCTGCTGAGACCATCACTACCGATCATTTGATGTTCGATGAAGCTACACCGAGTTTTGCAGGTCAAGGCGGTATGGGCGGAAACGGACAGGGCAACAACGGAAACGGCTACGGCAATGGATCCTTTGGTCACAGCCATTTAGACACATCTAACACACCCGTATCCTTCAGCGCTTTTAAGGCAGACTCTTTGCAGTCACCCGTTGCCGATATCACCTCAGCGCTCGCTAAAAACGTAATTTCTAACGAGGGCAAGCAGTATTTGCCCATTCCATCAAGCAGACTAAACGGCACATCCTATCTGCAAGGACCTAACAGTCTTTCAGACGATGCAGTCAATGGCAACGTCAACGTTGACCTGAGCTCCGCTGTAAAAGCAAGCGAACATTTGGTCATCATGTCCGCAATCAAGACGAGTGAGAACAGGATCGAAGCAGCCAAGAAACTAGGCATCAGTCCTAGAACACTTCGCTACAAACTGGCTCAGCTGAGAGACCGCGGAATGTCCTTAGCGGCAGCAGAGTAATTACATACTTTTTATTTGAACCACAACCTCAAACAAAGAGCGGAGTAAGCAAACCATGATTGATCCCACCTCAGCAAGCAGTATCCAATCGATGATGGAGACTATTCGCTCGTATCAATCGCAGGCGGCTAGTTCAACGAGTGCTATGAATTCGGGCAATGCAGCTGGGATGACCAGCGGAGCTAGTTTTGCTCAACAAATGAGCATGAACGGCGTTGGCGGTGCAGGTGGTGCAAATGCAGCCAGTGGTGCCTACCAAGCTAAAAACATATCGGCGCCAACGACCGAGTTACCCAATTTCACCGATTCGGTTCGAAATTTGCTTAACAAAGTCAACGACGTCAATGTTAACTCCGAAAAAATGGCAGATGCGTACCAAAGAGGTGAGGACATTCCACTCACTGACGTGGTACTGGGAATGCAAAAAGCGTCCTTGTCCTTTGAAGCGACCCTCCAAGTTCGCAACAAAGTCCTCAAGGCTTACGAAGATATTATGAACATGCCGGTCTAAGGCTTAAGACTGAAAGAAAACTATGGCAACCGCAAGTGCAACGTTAAACAATTCTTTGAGCATTCCCTCCCCCGCTGGCTCAGAAATGACTGAAGGCGGGGATTCTGCAGCCAACGCTCAAGGCGCAAAGTCAGGCGCACTCGCGCGTCCCATGGCCTCCCAAGTGCTGGGCGACCCGATGGGCATGCTGAAGGAAATCATCCGCCAACCCAGCGTCAAAAAGATGTTGCCCCTCGTGGTCATCATGCTGGTTGTTGCAGCGTTTGGTTTGGCCTCTATGTCTATGAAGTCTCCCAGCTACAAGGCGCTGAACTTGATGCTGCCAGAGGCAGATAAACAAATCGCTTTAGAGGCTTTAAAAGGAGCCGATTTCAAGCCTGAAATCGACGAAAACTCCGGACAAATTATGGTGCCTGCCACCCGTTACCAAGAAGCCAAAATGTTGATCGCTTCTAAGGGGCTCCCTCATTCCGATATGCAGGGCATGGAAGGGCTGAAAGATATGCCAGCCATGACGACCAGCCAGTTCATGGAGCAAGTTCGCTACAACAACGCAATGGAGCAAGAGCTCGGTAAAAGTATTGCTCAAATCGCCGGCATTAAGAGCGCTCGCGTGCATTTGGCCGCGCCAAAACAAACCGTTTTTGTTCGTGACCGGGTGCCCACAAAAGCTTCTGTAGTCATTACACGCGCACCTGGCAAGATCGTATCGGCTGCCAATGTACAAGCCATCATTCAACTTGTATCAGCCAGCGTTCCTTACCTAGCTCCTGAGAATGTGTCTGTAGTTGATAACTACGGCTCTCTCATGAACGATATGCTCTTGGAGGCTCCTTTAGGCCTTACAGCAGCGCAGTTGCAACAAAAGCAACAAATGGAAGACTTGTACCGTACGCGCTTGATTCAGTTGTTGGCCCCAATCGTTGGTGAGGCAAACGTGAGTGCTCAGGTCTCTATTAATCTAGATTTCACACAGCAAGAGACTACAACTGAGGATTTTGACGAAAGAGACAAGGGCCCTAAAACACGTTCTGAACTCTTTGTAGAAGACCGCAATACATTTAAAGATGCGATTGGCATCCCAGGCTCACTGAGCAACACGCCGCCCAATCCACCCCAAAATCCTGCCGCTACGCCTAATACGAGCGCAGATATCAATAAGGGTTTAAGCGAGAAGGGCGTTCAAGTTACAGCGCGTAGTACAAAGAACTACGAGCTCGACCGTGCAGTGCGTCACACAACAAATCAAATGGGTACCATCCAACGCATGGGTGTTGGTGTACTGATTAACGAACGCCCCATCCCAGCAGGCATGAAGGTAGAAAAGCCTGCTGACGGCATGCCTCCCCAAACGACGATTCCTTACACACAAGAGGAGCTCGACCGTTTGAACCAATTGGTCAGGGGCGCAGTAGGATTTAACAACGATAGAGGTGATGTTGTAACTGTTGTTTCAACACATTTTGAGCCACCCTTTGATCCCGATGCAGTGCCTTGGTACAAAGATGAGGGTGTCGCCTCTATTGCAAACAGCGCAGGTATAGCTGTATTATTTATACTCTTCTTGTTGCTTGTCGTTCGCCCAGTCGTTAAGCGTATGACCAAGCCTGAGGTTGATCCAGCTGAGCTTGCCAAGGCAGCACTGGTTGCGGCAACGGCGGAGGCCTCGGTTGCGGAGAAAATGCGTGCCGAGCGCATCGCACAGGCCGAAGCCGACGCATCTGCCAAAGCCATCGCTGAGCGTGCTGCAAGAGAGGCTGCATTTGCAGAGGCCAAAGCAGCTGAAGAGGCGAGACGTGCAGCTGAAGAACGCGCCAAAATCGAGGCCGAGCTCTTCTTGGCTAAGGAAGCGCAGGAAGCCCAAGAGCTTCAAGCCGCGAAGGAGGCTGCAGGACTCGATCCTAATTCCGAAATTGAGATGGAAGAGGGCGAGACTATGGATGATTTGAAGGCTAAGATGGCTAACATGAAGCCCAAGAAACAAGCCATCCCAGCGGACTTGCTCGATACAGCCAACACTTATGATGACAAGGTTGCACTGATTCGAATGATCGTCTCCGATAACTCGACCCGTGTTGCTGGTGTACTCAAAAATATGATTCAATAATAGTTATAGCGCATCGTTAAGACTATTTAAACAGGAAATTTAAAAATGGCAGATACCGACTCAATTGCATGGACACCGGAGCTGAAGGCTGAGATGGCTGCGATGACTTCGACCCAAAGGGCTGCTGTACTGATGCTGCTCCTGGGTGAGGAGCAGGCTGCAGAGATCATCAAGTACTTGAGTCCAAAAGAAGTGCAGGCCCTTGGAGGAGCGATGGTGCAAGCCGCATCTCTTTCTCAAAATGCAGTGAATGTGGTGCTTGATGAGTTTGTGGAGATGCTGAAAAAACAAACCAGCTTGAGCCTAGGTAACAATGATTATGTCGAGAAAGTCATGCGCTTGGCACTTGGCGACGATAAAGCCAACTCCGTATTGAACCGCATCATGCCTGGCCAGGGTACCAAAGGTCTTGATATCTTGAGTTGGATGGATCCGCGCTCTATTGCAGAGATGATCAAGGGTGAGCACCCACAGGTGATTGCCATTATTTTGTCACTTCTGGAGAACTCTACTGCAGCCGATGTGATGGTTTATCTACCGATGGATGTTCGTCCCGAGGTGATTCAGCGGATTGCCAGCTTGGATACGGTCCAACCGGCTGCGATGCTTGAGTTAGAGGCGATCATGAAGCAGCAATTCTCTAAGAGCGCATCAAATGCCTCGTCCAGCTTTGGTGGTCTCGCAGCCGCTGCTGGCATTATGAATTTCACTAAAACTGAGATTGAAGCGACTATTATGAATGGGTTGGAGGCCTTGGACCCCGTTTTGATGCAGAAGATCCAAGACTTGATGTTCACATTTGAGAACTTGGTCACTGTGGACAACAAGGGTATCCAGGTGCTTATGCGCGCTGTTGAGCCCGATATGCTGATGATTGCATTGAAGGGTGCGAGTGATGCAACCAAGGACAGATTCTTTGACAACATGTCTGAGCGTGCAAGGGGCATGTTCAAAGACGACATGGAGGCCAAGGGCCCAGTACGTATGGCCGATGTCGAAGAGTCACAAAAGAAGATTATGCGTATGGCTAGAAAACTCTCCGACGCGGGTGAGTTGATGTTGGGTGGAGCAGACTTTGTCTAATCTATCCGCACACCGCCCTGCCGACTATAGGCTCGAGTCCTTTTTACCTAAAAATTTACGGTGGGAGGAGGAGTCTTTATTTACCGATGGCTCTAAAGGGCGTCAATTCGGTGAGACGGACTGGACCGATGTTCCGAAAATTGATTACGCCAGTGGAGAGTTCACACAACTCTCCATTCCAGAGCCTGCTGAGGTGGTGGACGATGCCAGTGAGTTTGTCTTAGATGATCTGGACTCACTCAGGCAAATGGGCAAACGCAGCTCACAAGGATCGGCGTTAGATAGTAATGCTGAGCAAGCTGGTGGGGACAATTCCAAGTCAAAGCAACACCGCCACGCACGTGCTTTGACACTAGAGCTTGTAAAAACTACTTATAAAGTAAAAGACTTGAGTCAATCAGAACGATTGGCCAGAGAAAAATTAAAGAATCCCGAGGCGCACTCTAATGCGGATCAGCCGTTTATCCCGACCTACGGGGAGTCTAGACGTGCACTTTTAAAGAAACTCGGGTTTAGCGATGATTATGAACTTAGCCTAAGTGGTAGAGCTCAACCCAAGAGCGAAACCATTGCCAAAAATAATTCTAAGGACGACTCTAAACGTGAGCTAGGTGCTGAGGACCACGGATCTGGCGAGGATGCATTGATCTCAGGTGATTCTGGTGAGCTTAGCTCAGCAGGTGTAGATTCACAAAACGGTGATCACAAGGATTGGGTTGCGCAAGGATCAGCAGACTCTGATGACTCAGTTGAGAGGGGTGAAAACGCTTTAGAGTCTTTGAGTGAGCTTGACTCCTCTAAGGATACAGATTCTTCAGCTCAGTCGATGGACTCCCTCGAGGGGTTAGAAGCGAATGGATTTGAGGATCAAAGCGGCGACTCAAGTGATGCAGCGGACGTCTCCGCTTTGGCAGCCAAACTCGCCACCGAGAAGGCATTTGAAGAGGGGTACCAAAAAGGACTCTTAGAGGCCAAAGAGAAAGCTGCAGTGCAAGAGTCATTGCAAACGGAGATTGCCCTTAAAGAGGAGGAGAGTCGCGCTCTCGCGCAAAAAGAGAAGGAAGCTCAAGTGCAACTCCAACGCGAGAGTGAGCGCAAAGAGTATGAGCGTGAGATTCAAAATTTAAAGGACAAGATCAAGTCCTTTGATGAGTCTTTGCTGGGTGAATTAGAGAAAAAGAAAGAACAATTAGACAAGGATATGAAGCCTAAGGTTAAGGTTTTAACGGATTTATGTGATCAGTTAAAAGAGTTAACAGAGGATTCACAAACATTTTTCGAACCTTTGAAAAGACTATCCGTTCATATCGCTGAGCAACTCGTATTGGGTGAGTTGAGTGCTTCACCCAAAGTCGTTGAGCGCTTGATCAAGCGTTGTATCGATGACCTGGATATGAGGGACACGCCAGTTGTTAAAGTTGAACTTAATCCGCTTGATAAAGAACTTTTAGAGTCTGCTGCGGGGGTAAATCTTGAGCGCTTGAAGATTAGCGCTGCTCAAAATATGCAGGTCGGTAGTGTTCGGGTATCTGTTAATGACACCCAGATCGAAGATTTAATTCAAAACCGACTTGAGACAATTGCCAATCGCTTACTGGGTCAGCCCCAGGAGTGGAAGGAGCGCTCTACGCTCATGAATAAAAAGGTTGATCACAAGTATTTTGACGAAAATAATCACAAAGATGAACTTGATGCAGGTAGTGAGGATGCCTTAGACGCTCAGTGGACAGAGTCCACGCAAGTTGAGTCCTTTGAGGAGGACTCAAAAAGCGCGGAGGAGTCTACGCAGGACGCAGCCCTCGGTGCAAATAAAGTCAAACTAGAGGATGGGACAGAAACTGAACCCGCTCATAGCTTATCCGCTTTTGAAGAATCTTCAGCTACGGCATCAGTGCACAAGGACTCAGAGCAAATCCAAGGCTTAGAGGCAATCAACAACGACAACGACAACGACAACGACAAGGAGGTTAAAGATGCTTGATATGATCAACGTAGGCCTTCGCACACTCATGTGCATAGGATTTATTTTCTTTGTCGTGCGTCCCATGCTGATGGGTATGTTCCGTCGCGAGACCGACCGTATCGGTATCGAGCAAGCTGCGCAGTTTGCAGTGATGTCTGCATTTAAGAGTCAGTTTGATAAAGTTCTAAACGCCCCCGCGCCGACCACTATTACCTTGCAACCCGAGGTGACAGTGGAGCCCGTACAGGAGACACCTCCTTTGCTTGCGCTCGAGCCTTTGCCGCCTAAGCCCAACCCTTTTATGCGCCCACGGGTTGCGCGTGAGGTCGTGGTTGATGTGGACAGTACATCGGTTGATGCACAAAGTGCTGAGGAAACGGAAGAGGACGGAATGGATGCTATGAAGCAACGCATGAAAGATCAGAAGAAGAAATCCAAGCCAACCATTCCCGCAGAGCTATTGAACGATGCAAACAGTTTTGATGACAAGTTAATGGTTGCTCGCTACGTTGTTGAGCACGAGAAATCCAGAGTCGCAAGCGTTATCAAGTCAATGATTCAAATTTAACTCCACCTATGAACCTCAATTTTGCTGATGAAGTGCTGGACTGCTTACCCCAGATCAGTGCCCCTAAACCCCAGCGCAGCGGAACTTTGGCTCGTTTGGTCGGCTTGACCCTGGAGACTCGGGGGCTAATGGCTCCCTTAGGCGCTTGTTGTGAGGTGATCGGAAGGGGCGGGCACCGCATTGAAGCTGAGGTCGTAGGTTTTAACGACAAAGTACTTTTCTTAATGCCCTTTACCGAGCCAACTGGTGTCGGTCCTGGCGATATAGTTCGTGTGATTAGCGAGATTCCAGAGGTCACCCTAGGCTCTCAGTTACTGGGACGCGTCATCGATGGACGTGGTCAACCCTTGGACGGTAAACCCGCTCCTGCATGTCATGACCGGGTAAGCTTGCTGGGGCATCCCTTGAACCCCATGGAGAGAGGACCCATTCACAAGGTCTTAGATGTTGGTATCAAGGCCATCAACGGTGTGCTTACCATGGGTGTGGGGCAACGTATTGGCCTGGTCGCGGGCTCTGGCGTCGGCAAGAGTGTGCTCTTGGGCATGTTGACTCGTTTTACCAAAGCCGATGTGGTTGTGATTGGTCTGATTGGTGAGCGTGGGCGTGAAGTCCAAGCTTTTATTCAAGAGTCCTTAGGCGCTGAGGGGTTGGCTAAATCTGTCGTAATCGCCGCTCCGGCGAACGTCTCCCCCGTTTTGAGACTTAAAGCCACTCAAATGACCCATGTAATTGCTGAGTATTTCAGGGATCAGGGCAAGAGCGTTTTGATGCTGTGTGATAGTTTGACGCGTGTTGCCCACGCACAGCGCGAAATCGGATTGGCAATCGGTGAGCCGCCAACTGCAAAGGGCTATCCTCCATCAGTTTTTGCACTACTCCCAAATTTGATTGAACGAGGCGGGGTCGGCAGACACGGACACGGCGCTATTACCTCTGTTTACACGGTACTGGCCGAAGGCGATGACTCCTCCGATCCTATAGTGGATATTGCGCGTGCATCTCTTGATGGACAGGTCATGCTTTCTCGTAAACTCGCCGATGCGGCCCACTACCCCGCAATCGAATTGAACGGATCAATATCTCGGATCATGCAGAGTTTATTACCCCCCGAGGAGCTAAAACTCTCGAATAAGTTGCGAAGACTTTGGTCTTTGTATCAACAAAACGTGGATCTGATTTCTGTAGGCGCATATGAGCGCGGGAGCAACCGTGAGGTCGACGATGCAATTCGTTTGCACGACGCTATGGCGGAGTTCCTCCAACAAGATATGAACACTTCACAGGACTATGCAAGCACTAGAGAGCAGTTGAGAGAACTTCTAGGTGCTTTTTAGTTGGCCATATGATGACCATAAGATGCCTTGAGGATGCCTTGAAGATGCCTGACAGTTCTTTGACTAAGCTGTAATGGACAGTCCCAAAGAAACCAAAGTTACTGTGCAGTGGCGAAGTTGTTGTTCAATGTCTCTCTTCTTTGATTAATCCCAGATGAAACCTCGTGATTGTTGGCCCGTACTTGCTAAAAAAGCGCTTGAAGGAGTTGAGCTTGCTCAGTCGCGGGTCACGCTTGCTCGAAATAAACTGGAGCAATTAGAGACCAGTCGCAGCAAAATCTTAGAGATGATGGCCGAGTACAAATCACAGTCCAACATCATCCAAGCGCGTCTGCACTCCATGTCAGAGACCACCAACTACAGGCATTTCATCACTCAACTGCAACTCGTATTAAAGCAAGCTGAACAACAAATCTCTCAAGCCCAAGCTGATCTGGCTAATGAGAAAAGTAACTTGATGCAAGCTGAACTGAAGAAGATGAAGATGGACGCCTTGGTTGAGCAAGACTTGGCCGCGGTGAAGCGCTGGGAGCGCAAGATGGAGCAAAAACAAATGGACGCCCTAGGCGTTACGCTTTATAACTTGAAAGCTTAAGCATCAAGATAAGCATGCCCATTCAAGCTGGGTCTCAGCTGCTGCTTGTCCAACCCAACTCCAGGCAGTGGCAATAGTCCCGTTTGAAATCCCATCCTGTCCATGTGAGCGCCGTTCCTGGCGGAAATACTTTTGCTGTTTCATGATCTAGCCAAGCACCACCTTTTGCTGTAGCACCTAGTTTCTGCAGAAAACGCTGGCGAGCTTGTCCTAGGCTCGTCTCTTCTTGGTCTATGGGTCGATTTTCGTCTCGAGTGATGCGCACCCGGGCACTGTCTTGGTCGGATCCGTCAATGCGAGCCAGCTCAAGGAGCGCGTCAACAGGTGAGTCTGGTACCCGCTGGACCGGGCCAGAATAAAGGTCATGCACGCTACCCCAAAACCGACCCTTTAATCGGCGCTGCAGTATTTTCAGTTGAGTACTCGCTAAATCTGAATTTTTTAAGCGAATACGGTGCTGGCCCAGCACATTATCAAACCAGATCACCGAATCTGGGTGTTTGCTTAAAATTCGGTCTAATTGATCGATGGCGTCCGTAGTATGAAAGCGCAGGTGTACACCCTTTTGTTTGAGTGCCCGTCCGTGATTGAGTCTAAAGAGCACAGGTGTCAAAGGATCTATGTCGTAAATAACAATTTCCTTAAACGATTCCAACCAAGGGGTTGACATCATCCACCCGGCGCTTGCGCCGATCAGGACTAATTTGAGTTCACCCGCGCTGTGTTTATCCAACTGAGCCCTAAGCTTTAAACCTTTAAAAAGATGCGTCTCAATTCGAGCTTTGGTGCTTTCCCAGCGCTGGCTTGACAAAGCTGCATGCAAATGCCAAGTCAGCCCACCCGTACCCCCGGCGGTTAAAGCATTCTTGATATTTTGAAAAAAAGGTAGGGCGTTCAACTGAATTTGCGAGTTTACAAAGGTTTGCGGATGCGGCTGATTTTGTGCGTGATTGTTCTGTGGGTGGGTGCAAAGAAATCCGAAAATCTTCAATTCACGAGTTAATTGTGCCCACACCAGCCGCAAAATTCTTTTTAAATGTAATTTTTATTAAATCTTATCGCAATTATGGCTTTGTCGGAGAGATAATGCCCCCATGCCGATTCATGATTGGGCCCAGTTCGCATTCAGTGTAACTTTTGTGTTTCTTTTGCTCGCCGCTTGCTTGTGGTGGCTTGCAAAGCGCAAAGGAGGCTTTCTCGTCAACAGAGAAAACAAGCCCATTCAAGTTGTCGATACTTTGCAACTCGGCCTTAAACACAAACTAATGCTCGTGAGAGTTGATGGACATAAAATTCTCGTCTCCATCACTCCCAATGATTTACAAAAACTTCACGCATGGCGTGAGGACTCAGATCCGGATACCGAACCGCCTTCTAGCCCGGTGGCGGTTAAGAGTTTCAAAGATACCTTTGGAGATGTGAATGGCGCGTCTTAAACTGCAACCGCTTCGCTTTTGGGTGCGGTTATTTTTGTTGTCCTTTGTATTTGTAGCGATGCTTTGGCCTGAGGGCGCTTTGCCTCAGGGGCTTCCGATGGTGAACGTTACCAGCGGCAAAACCGGGCAACAGTACACGTTAACGCTGCAGTTGTTGGCACTCATGACGGTGCTCTCCGTACTGCCGTCATTGCTTTTGATGATGACGTCCTTTGTGCGTGTCATCATCGTGCTCTCAATTTTGCGTCAAGCGCTTGGAACGGGGCAAACCCCGCCCAATACGGTATTGGTTGGTTTGGCTTTATTTTTGACTTTCTTCATCATGACACCTGTGTTTGATGATGTATACAAAAACGCCTTATCCCCATACATGAACGGCAGCATGCCCTTTGAGCAAGCACTTGCCAAAGCGGAGGCTCCGATTCGCAACTTCATGATGAAGCAAACGCGTGAAGACGATATCACCATGTTCATGCAGATCGCGCAAAAAAAGGAGGTCAACAGTCCCGACGATATCCCCTTTACAACCCTCATGCCCGCATTCTTAACGTCTGAGCTTAAAAGCGCGTTCATGATCGGTTTTATGGTGTACATACCCTTTGTGGTTATTGATTTGGTGGTTGCGAGTGTTTTGATGTCAATGGGGATGATGATGCTCTCGCCCATGATCATCTCTATGCCTTTTAAATTGATGCTTTTTGTACTCGTAGACGGTTGGAGTCTCATCATGGGCTCTTTGGCATCGAGTTTCATCTTTAAATAACGGGAGGAACTACTATGGATACAGCAATGGTGGTTGATTTAGGTCGTCAAGCGCTTTGGATGACCATGCTCATCTCAGGCCCTTTGTTGATCGTGGGCTTGGTGATCGGTTTGTTGGTTGGTGTTTTCCAGGCAGCTACATCCATTAATGAGCAAACCCTCAGTTTCATCCCTAAACTCTTGGGTCTGGGGCTGACGCTTTCCATATTTGGAGGTTGGATGATCAATTCGTTGGTGGATTACACACGAATTATTTTTGGGCGAATTCCAGCGCTTTTCATGTGATCATGAAACTTACAAGGCCTAAAGCTTTGTCTGCCATGGGTTCAACGGCTTTGCCAGCTCGAGAAGCTTTATCTTCTGATACTTCACCCGCTCACGCGCACCTATATTTGAGAGAGGAATTGGTTTTCATATGAATATCATGTTGCTCGATTTGCTGGACCGCTTTTACGCGCTCATCTGGCCTATGCTCAGGATTTCAGCTTTTTTAGCCTTCACATCCGTCTTTCCTGTCAGCTCCCTCAGCTTGCCCATCCGAATCGTGATGGCGCTTACTTTCACGCTCTTTTTGTCCATGCAAGTGGAGATTCCAAAGATTGATCCCTTAACCGCGAGCGGAGTGTTGGAGGTGTTTAACCAACTCTTTATTGGTTTTACGATGGGCTTGATTTTTCAGATAACGACTGCAGCTATTGATATTGCCGGTCAAACTATTGCCAACTCCATGGGCCTGACCATGGCAACTTTGATTGACCCAGGTCTTGGTAACGTACCCGTGCTCTCAGAGTTCTTTGTGCTCCTTGGAACTTTGGTGTTTTTGTTCACGGGCGGGCATTTGATCATGTTTGGTATTTTGCTGGAGTCATTTCATTACTTTCCCATTGGTAAAGCATTGCTCACCCAGGATTTGCTGGGCAAGATGATCTCTTGGAGTAGTCTCATGTTTATTGCTGGGTTGTTGATCGCCTTGCCTGTGATGGTGACCCTGCTTTTTATTAATATTGGCCTTGGTTTTGTGAACCGCGCTGCACCAAGTCTTCACGTTTTCTCGATCGGGTTACCCGCGATGATTTTGATTGGATACGCTGTGCTTTGGCTCTCGTTCCCGTCTTTGGTGGGCCGAATCAATTGGGTGTGGGTTCAAAGCTTCAATAATCTCAGAGACATGATTCTTCATTAATTCAAAATTAATGTTCAATACCAAAGTTTAAAACAAAGTTTAAATTAATTTATGGCATCAGAAGATAGTTCATCGGCGGAAAAAACCGAAGAACCGACCGCGAGGCGACTTCAAAAAGCCCGGGAGGATGGTCAGGTTGCCCGTTCCCACGATTTATCCTCTGCGGTGCTGCTTTTCACGGCAACCCTTTTTTTTAGTTTTTCGGGTGAGTGGCTCTTTAACCGAATGGGCACACTTTTTTCTTCTCAACTTCAGTTTGATCGAAAAATTTACGACAAGGCTGAGTTGTTGCCTGCTATTTTTGGTCAATCTGTATTGGATGCCTACTTGTTGATCCTGCCGTTTATGGCTGTTCTACTTTTTGTCTCCGTCTTATCTACGGGGTTGAGTGGTGGATTTATCTTCTCCCTAAAATTAGCAATGCCTAATTTTGGTAAGGTTAGTCTCTTAAACGGCTTGTCCCGTATGTTTGGCTTGAGAGCTTGGATTGAGTTGGTCAAGTCGATTGCTAAATTCACAGTCATTGCCACTATTTTGTATTTGTCGGTGACCAATAACTTGGAGGAGCTTACCAATATCAATCAAATGGAGCTCGGATTGGCTGTCAAGCAAGCGGGTGCATTGATCATTGATGCTTGCTTTTGGATGAGTTTGGGTTTGCTTTTTATTGCATTTGTTGATGTACCCCTGCAGCGCTACCAAATCAACAAGCGCTTGAAGATGAGCAAGCAAGAGGTTAAAGATGAGATGAAGGACGCCGAGGGTCGCCCTGAGGTTAAGGCCCAAATTAGGCGCCGCCAACGCCAAATGGCCAATAACCGCATGATGGCCAAAGTCAAGGACGCGGACGTTGTGATCACAAATCCCCAGCATTTTGCAGTTGCACTTGTTTATGATCCTAACTCTGATGGGGCACCGACTTTGGTGGCCAAGGGCACGGATGAGCTCGCTAGACGAATTCGTGAGCTTGCACAAGAGGAGCAGATTCATATCTTTGAGTCCCCAGATCTTGCTCGTGCGCTTTACTTCACGACCCCCCTAGACCAGTCCATTCCGGAGGCGCTTTACCAGGCTGTCGCGCAAGTTATTGCGTATGTGTTTAGCTTGAACCAGTCTTACGCAGCGACTAGGCGCCTTCCAAGGCCTAGCCCTAAAATTCCAGATGAGATGAAATACGATGAGAACGGTTTTTTGTTTCAGGCATAGGTCCAAAGGCTTAGAGCCCTAGGCCTTCCCTGAATGGTGTGTGTACTGGGCAAGTTTTGGGTGCGCATTGGTAGAGTTTGGAGTCTCAGGCGATGACAATAAAAATGACAAAGTCAAGTCAAATTAGGATTTCTCTGCACTCGTGAGAAAATCGCACAAGGATGCAGTCATTTTTTCTCTCATTCGAGTTGAAAATTGGAGACAATAGACCCAAGTTACTTTATCTCTGTCCATATTGATCATCCTTAGTGCTCAAACAAAACGATAATATTCACCGACCAGACCCAGACCGAAGATAGACAGCCAATTAGACTCATATAGACTTAATTCATGACCGATTTCTACCAAAGCCCCGCTGACAAACTCAGATTTGAGATCTTGCTCAAATCTTTGCGCGAAGGCAGCTTAAATCTTGCCATCGTCGGGGATGACGAAGTTGCGTTAGCCAACTACGCGCGTCAAATCTATGATCATCTCAACGAGTCGGGCGAAGATTACGTGGAGTGGTGGTCCTCCGCAGATTCTGAGAAGTTGGTTCAGCGCTTTAACGATATTTTGTCAGAGTTGACTGTAGACGAAGCTTTGGATAAGAGTCAAAAACGCTCGCCCAAGCGCTACATGATTTTCCCAGACACGCATGCAATTCAAGACTTCGAGTTACAACTCCTTGCTCGACTTATTAACGGATTTCCCACCAGCAACATTAATTTGGTTTTAGTCGTCAATCAGCAAGATCCGTACGAAGAAAAGTTAGCCGTTTTCGGCAAGAACTTATTGCAGTGGATCTTGGAGTCAGAGTCCCCGTCAGCGGCCAAGGCGCCTAAGCGGTCTCATAAAATTGAAACCATGGATGACAAGCCCAAAGAGGCGCAGGATGCGATCGCAGACTTTTCAGCGACCTTTGCTGCAACGCTTGCAAGCGGTAAGTTTCCTGGCCCAGGGGAACTCAAGGCTGGCAGCGTGGGGATAGATAATTTCTCGCCTGGGGACAAAAAGGAATTTGATCCTTTGATGGATTCTCCCGGACAGGGAAGGGTAGAAGTAGAGGAGCAATCACAAAACCAAATGTCATTTAGTGGTCGGGTTGCTGCTATTCTTATTTTTGCGATTGTTTCGACCGTCACTGCGTTGGGGTTGATATATAAAGATGAGGTTGCACAAGAGGCTCAGGCCTTGCAGGATTTTGTCTCTGGAAAGAAGCCGGCAACTGCAAAATCCAATACGGGGTCTAAGACTCCAGCGCCTGCTCCCACAACACCTGCATCCACGACTGATCCTGCAGTGGCTGGGGTAACCCCGAGCGAAACTGCAAATCCTGCAGTTGGTGCCAATGCCCCAAGCGCTGCAACGGCTAGTACTGCGGCAACTGCTCCTTCTACTGCGCCTTCAATTGCGCCTTCAATTGCGCCTTCAACGGCGCCAAGTTCGACCACAACCACTTCCCCGTCCCCTTTGAGCTCGGCCCCTCAAGCCCCATCCTCCGTTGTCGCGCCTGTCCAAGCCCAAGCACCTGCATCTTCAACAACAGCATCTGCACCAGCACCTGCTTCAAAGTCAGCACCTACCTCACCCACCTCACCCGCTCCTAGCGCACCCCCATCGGCAGTTGGGATGTCCTCCTCAGTCAAGGTTCCGGTTAAAACCAATGACTCCTTGATTCCCAACAAGGAGGTGGTAATCGCACCCAAGGGTGCTGCCGCTGCCTCAGGAGCTCCCCCAAGTGCAGTTCCTAGTTCAACGCCTGCAGCCAACTCCTCCCCAATTCAAACTCAAACCCAAACGACACCGTCAACTCAAGGTGTGAACGCTGCCAATGTGCAGCCCCAATCTGCGGCTTCTCAGGCCAGCGCAACTGCTGGTGCGCCCAAGCCCGACGCTAAGGTTGCGGCCCGCAGCGAGGGTAAGTCAGATGCTAAGGTAGAACCGAAAGTAGATCCCAAAGCGGATGTAAAACCAGAAGCAAAGGAGGCAAAGCCCTCGGCTCGGGACATACCGAAGGAGACCGTCAAAGAATCTCCAACCAGGGAGACAAGAGATCCAAGGGAGACAAAAGCCCCTATTAAAGCCCCCGCGCCCAAGCCCAGCGTTGTTGCCAAATCCAACGAGCCACTCCCTAAACTCGATACCAAAGCCGATAAAGCGGATAAGGCAGAGGAGAGCAAGCCCAAAGCTGCGGCCGTTGACTCACCCGCAGCCTTTAAGCCCAGGCCAGAGGACCAAAGATGGGTTCAAGGACTCCCCGAGGAGGGATGGGTGATGCAGCACGCAGCACTAGACTCCTTTGAGGAGGCGCGTGCCTTCCAACAAAGCTCACCCTTTTACAGGGACGCTAAAGTCATGTATACCAAGCGTCGGGACGCTCCTCCCTACTATATCGTTGTGACTGGGCCCTACTCTAGTCGTCAAGACGCGGAGTCTGAGACTCGCAAACACCCCATCATGGCTAAATCGTGGGTTCGGTCAGCTAGGTCTTTAAAAAATCAATTCGAAGAATAATGCCTGTTTGCCCTTAACATTTGTGCTTTAGAGTCGAATATAGACCTTGGAGGCATATATGAGCGAAGGCAACATAATTAGAAGTAAGAACCATACGGTCACTATTGAAAAGGGATCGAAGAATGCCAAAGGTCGCTCTGCGCATTTGGAGGAGGGATTTGATCTCTTAGAGAGCACCCTCAGTAAGCCCGAAGAGGACCAAGTCTTCCAAAACTCCATCCATGTTGAACAAGGTGCTGGGGCTGAAGACGGCGCTGGCCTAGCCCCTCCAAGCGCAGACACTAGAACTGCTGCCCAAAAGATGGCGGATTTGAATAGTCAAATGCGCAGTGTCCACAACACTTTAGACGAAACGCAGTTCTCCAATGGGTCCGGTGCAAGCGCAGGGGGTGCGAATTTGCCGGGCATTGCAATCCAAGCGAATCTGCAAAATGTCAACTCCTCAGAAGTTATTGCCCCCAATATAGCCAATTTGCCAGGAGCGGGTTCAATTGGCGCGAATATCCAAGGTGTCGGCTCTGATGCCATAGCTGACTCTAAAGCAAAGTTGCCAGGCACGGGAGCGGCTGGGGCGAATATCCAAGGAGTTGGCTCCCAGGGCGTCAGTGACACAAAAGCGACCTTGCCAGGTTCTGACTCCTTGGGCGCAAACATCCAAGGCATTGGCACAGACGCCGTCACAGACTCCAAAGCAACCCTTCCAACTGACGCTGCACCCAGGCCAAGACTTAGAGGTTCGGCGGCAATGGACGCGCTCAAGGAAGCTAAAGCAAGACTTGCTCAGGCGGGACAAGCCAAGCCCAATCTTCAAGACGTCCCAGGTACGGAGGGACTATCCGACGAGCACGCCGCGCTACCCGAGGATGAGGGGCTTGGTCATAACATTCAAAACGTTCCAGGCGGCGCTAATGCAGTCGCCAACAGGGCTACGCTTGAGGCAGATAAATCTGCTAAAAATATTCAAGATGCAGTCGAGCAGGGTAACAAGGGATCCAACAGGGCAGCCCTGCCCACCGATTCAGAGCGGGATAATCTGGCAAAAGTACCCGCCGGCGTAGCTAAAACGACAAGGGCGGGGGTTCCCAGCACGGGTCAAGCCGGTGCGAACACTCAGCCTGTAGATAGTTCAGGTTTGAAGGACAACACGGCGCAGATTCCTGGTGCTCATGCTAGGGGAGATAACACGGCGCAAATTAACGCCGATAAATCCAGATCTCATAACGAAGGCATTGATGAGGAAAGTTTAAAAGATAACCGAGCGAACTTGCCCCACACCGATACTCTTAAGCCGAATATTGCGGCTGTATCTGAAAACCCAGGGCGCTCCAACTCCGCGGGCGTTCCTAAGGATGAAATTAAAGATAACCTGCAAGGGGTGCACAGTCATGGACTGGATCCAAATCAAGCGAGTATGGATCAGTCTGGTCATTCAGATAACCTAGCACAACTTCCTCCAAGCGACGGGCTAGAGGACAATGAAGCACAAATAGCAAGCGGCAGTCTAAAAAGTAATCAACAGGGAATACCTACACAAGGCCACGGATCTAACCATGCTGAGGTGGATGACCCGGTGCTAGCGTCCAATCACCAAGGAGTAGACGATGAACAATCGACGTCTAACCACGCCTCAATACCAGCAGACGAAGCGAGTGATAACCTCCAAGGTGTCCCCAAAGATCATGAAGACCCCAATACAGCCAGCGTTGCCCAAAGTGGGCTTACCGATAATTTAGCTGAAATCCCAAGTGCGGGTCACCAAGACAATGTAGCTGAGATACCCATTGATGTTCAAGCTACAAACGTAGCCGAGATCCAACAACCCAGCACCCAAACTCACCGAGAGCCTTTGCCTGAAGAGCAGGCAGGTGCAGCTCATTCTGATTCGAATACCGACTCCCAGGCGTTTGGCGCTGGCTCAGCGCATCAACACGCCAACAGCGACGGGGCTGGCGGGCGCATTCATCAAACGGACCCCCATACGGGCATGCCTCACCCGAGCCAGTCGGGACAAAGCGCAGAACAAGAGGCAGGGCACAGTCATCCCGCTCACCCCGAACACCCAGCCCAAGGTCAAAGTGCTGGCCAAGCCGTCAAACGCGTTGGCGCTGCTAGTGGGCGGGTCGCAAGCCCCCAGAGCGCCAAAAATCCCAAAAAAGTGGGCGCTAATGCAGGGAGTGCTGCTTCCCGACCTAAAGAAGTCCCTAAAGCCTCCGATACTTGGTCTGAGGCCTTTAGAGGTCGAGTAGCTGCAATTAATGACCAAGTGAAATCTTTGAATCACAAACTCGATGAATTTGACAAATAAATTTCTGTGATCTCTCTTCACAAGGCGAAGACCAAGGAACCAAGATGGCGCAAGACAAAGACAACCCAACAAACCCAAGCGACGCTGAAGGCGCAGAAGCTGGGGATGGATTTGTGCCAGGATTACCAGCCCCTGCCCTAGAGCACGTTGAAGGCGATCAGTATGAAGAGTTTGATGATGATGGCTCAGACGAACAAGAGGTGGACGAAACTGAGGCGCTAGCCTCAGGACTTGATGATCTGCAAAACCAAGCGCTCAACTCTGTAGAGGTTGCCAAGCAACTTGAGCAACTGACGGACGTTGTTTTAAGCTCCGCTGAGGTCTCCACCCGCTCTGCGTCTGTGGCTGCTGACGTTAGTCACGATATGCGTTTGGTGATGGACAGTGTTAGCGAGGATCATAAAAGTAATATCAAGAACTCTCGAATGATGGTTATCGCCATGCTCGCGTTCTTGGTGATTGGGTTGGGTACGTTTTTTGGAATTTCAACGAAGATGCAATTAAACATAGGCCAACTAGACTCCATGTCCTTGGCTGTGGGTAAACGTATTGTCGATTTGGATGCAACAGTCAGTGCTTTTACTCAGGCCAGCCGCTCTATGAATGAGTTGACTGAGAAGCTTGAGGAGATGAATAAGAATCAAGATAAGTTGCAGGATAAATTTGAAGAAATCAACAAACAAATGGCTTCCATGCCCTCTCAGGTTGCGGATCAATCCAGCAAGTCTTTGGAGGTGAAGTTACAAGCGCTTGAGAAAGAGATTCAAACACTAGATGCCAAAGTCCAAGCCTTATCCAACCGACCCGCCCCCGTGCAATCCGCAGGCTCAGGCGATATTCAAAAGTTAAGGAAAGAGCTTGACGCAGCCAATGCAAAGGCTAAAGAAAAGGCTGAAGTCAAAACTCCAACGCCCCCCCCTGTAGCTCCGAGACAAGAGCCTAAACCTGGTGCGAAGTTAGAGAGTGCTGCTAAAGAGGCGTCCTCAAAGGCCTTGCCAACTAGGGAGGAAGGAGTTGTAAAAGAGGTAAAGCAACTTGCTAAGCAAGAAGAGACAAAGCAACCCAAACCCCAAGCCAAGTTACAGGAGAGGGAGGAGTCTGTAAAGACGGCCGATGCGAATACGAGTAAAGAATCCAAAGAGGGCAAGGGATCTAAGTCATTAAAGGAATCCAAGGAATCCAAGGAGTTGAAGGACGCTAAATCCTCCAAAGAGACTAAGGAGAGGGTGGCCTTGAATTCAGAGAAAACTGAGAAGCCAATAGAAGTTAAGACTGCCTCTCAACCTCGCAAAGACACCATGGTTGTTTATCCTAGAGCCTCAGCTGTCGCTGAGAACTAGGAGCCAAGCTTGCGGTCAAAGGGACATTGAAATAACTGCATTGATAAGCTCACTGAAACGCTCTGGGTCACCCATTGTGAATTCAGGAGAGACTACATAAGTGCCTGCTACTGAAACGGATGGCGTGCCTATGATTTGCAGCGCCTTTTGTGCAGCTTGATAGTCCTGCACGTCTAAGTACAACAAAGCCTTATTCTTAGCGATCAAAGTTATCAAAGACTCTGGTAGTTGCTTTGTTCGACCAAAACCAACCGCACTCGCAATCATATTAATGCCTCTGAAATTAAAGACATTGATATTTTTTTCCTGAGCAGCGGTCATGCTTGCATCTATGAAGTTTTGCGCGTATCTGGAGTGAAATCTCCTTACTGCTGCGAATGCCATTGCATATTCAATTCCGTCTGAAAGATTGGTCGTCGGCGTGAAGATGGATTCCTTTGCTGTTTTAGAGTTCAGGGACGACTCTAAATTCTTAAAGAAACTTAAATACTGTCTAGAGTAAGGACAAGTGGGCGAGAAAAATATTCGCACCACATTCGCATCGGGTTTGTAGGGCGGAACCTGTAAATAAGGCTTTATTGCATTTGGAGTTGGGCTGACTGCGTCCGTGGACTGTGCAAAGACAGGGACAGTGGTTGCGGCAAGAAGTCCCATTAGAAAATTTCGTTTGCGCATGATGGAGATGATATTGATTGGTCTGAGTAAGCTGGTTTGAATCAAAGAGCGCGTTCAGCGTTTTGGACCAAGGGTGTGATATTGATAGCACACAATCCAAAACGGTCATTCATGAATTCATGAAGAAACGCAGATGAGTGGGTGGTGCGCTGCGCGTAGAAATCCTCTATGGCCAGCGATATCTCGGATAAATTAACGCCGTACTTTTGAGCTGCGTCGACCCTGAATCCAGGAAACTCCTTGGCGTGGTGGTTTTGCTCCAAACTTCTTTGTACTTGAGAGAGTTTGCATCCGTGATCGAGCACACACCTGACCCCAAAAGAGACCATCGATTCGTAGGTGTGTTGGTGCCTAGCCGCCTTGTAAACCGAGAATGTATCGATCTTCTCGCTCCCACGAATCTCATTTTTGAGGGTAGAGTCCATGACAATCGCTTCAATGACGGGGACTTTGCCCAACTTAGGGCCTACATTCTCCGTAATGTGATCCATGAAGATGCCGTTATTGGCTAGCCAAGATTTCTCGTCATAGGTGAGTTCGCGTTGAAGGCCAGGCCCTTCATAAGTTGTTAATAGTCTTTGCGCCAAAACAAGTGTCAAACTCTCAGATATTTTGAAGGTATCAGCTCTCAAGTGGTGCATCCGCTGAAGCGTGTTGTGCGCGTCATTGGCATGAACCGTAGCAAATACCAAGTGCCCCGTGTTGGCCGCCTCTAATGCGGCGTCCATCGTCTCAAAGTCTCTTATCTCACCAACCAAAATGAGCTGAGGATCAAGTCTAAGTGTCGCCCTTAGGGCACTGGCAAATGTTATTTCCCCCTGAACCTGAATTTGCTTAACAGGCGCGCCGTGCTTAAATATTTTGAACTCAACAGGATTTTCGATGGTGACGACAGACTTGGAGCCATCATTGAGGCATTGGAAAATAGCGTTAAGAAGGGTTGATTTACCCGAACCTGTTGGACCTGAAACAACAATGAGTCCACTTGGCGCCTGACATATTTCCATGATTGTGTCGCTGAGCAATTTTGGTAGCTTTAGGTCTGCAAACTTAGGGGTTGTTTGAGGGTCGATGAGGCGACAAGTAAAAGCAAGTCCGGAGAAAGTCTGTATGTATTCAACTCTAAAGTTAACACCGTAGGGTAGTCCAGGGAACGGTATCAAACCAAACTTGAGCGCAACCTCAGGCGGTAATAGCACCTTAAAGCTTGCTGACCAGTTGACGCCCTCTACAGCACCGCCCATGAAGTTACAAAGTGAGAAAAGTCGTTCCTTGATCTCCTTGTGTGTGTCCTTTAAGTTCTGAACCGACTGAAAGTCATCGGTATCTCTGACGAAGATGTTGGCCTCGTGTCCGGTGCCAGTATTCTCGATTTCAACGTGAATATCACTATAGCCGTTGATGATGGTATAGACAATAATTTTTCTAAGAAGGGATTCGTTTTTACGAGTGACATTCACAAGAAGAATCTTATTGGCCTGGATCTCTGTGAGGTTGTCAAGGTATGTACAGAGTTCAAGGAATACAGGGTTCTCAAGTAGATTGGTATTCATTAGTAATGTTAATATATTATGCAAGTTGTGTAATATGATGCATAATACCTGATAACTCGCTTGTAAATGAAAAACTCTTTAAATTCCGTTTTTATATCGGCACTATGTCTTTGTTGGTTACCTAATCAGGTATCACCGCAAACACAAGTGACTCCTGATTTAGCTCAGGTAGTTTATGCACAAGAGGTGAATCAATCAAAGGTGTACCCAGTCGCAGCGGATAGGAGTGCGGGTGCTCAAGTTGCGGATAATGCATTTGCTGTGTCAATTCATCCCACGTCGTTATCGCTGAAACAAACCTGGGAAGCAGCATCATTAAGGGCAACCAACTCTGAGGAAAAGGGCCGGGTTTTGGGTGCTTTTCAACAAATAAAAAACGATCCCTTTTTTCTTCCCGTTCCCAGTGCAAGATTGCCAAGGGGGGTTAACTTTGTCAAATACGGAAAACACCTGACCGTTCTTGAAAACGGTGAGTACATCATTGATCAAATAAGAGCTCTTGCGAGTGCAAGCGGAAAAAGACAGTCCACCCTTTTGGGATCCATCATGCAAGCCGCTCAAAGAGGAAGTCCCGAGGCTCAAAACTTTTTGGGTATGATTTATGAATACGCAATGTACGGCAATCAAAGGGATATTACTTTAGCTACCCATTTTTACGAGGCTGCTGCTTCAAGAGACTACCCCCCTGCAATTTACAACCTGGGTTTAGTAGCTTATTACGGTAAGAACGTTTCGCAACCCAATCCCGGTGTCGATGAAAGTAGCAGAGCACTGTTTACCAAAGCCGCAGTACTGGCAAATGGGGCAGATAATTTTCGCTTGTGCGGTATGGCATCTTTGATCAATTATCAATCCAGCAAAATGGATTTAGCAAATAAATTTGCTGCAAACTGTGAAAGTCCTCTCTCAAATCTTGCAAAAGTTAACTCTACGCCGATGACAACGCCCGAGAAAATTAGAAGTCTTAGGTTCTTTGCTGCGACTGGCGCTAATGATGCATTCCCCTTACTAGAGCAAGTAACCAAAGAGGCCATTGGCAAAGATGAGAACTATCCTTACTGTACGTGGCATATCTTTAATGAGTACTTTGGACGAATAGCCAACTCAGGCAGGGCAATGAGAATCAGTGCACAACAATGCGTAGAAAGTTATTATAAAGATGACAAAAAATCAGCGCTAGGCAATCTGAAGGAATCCACGGCAGTCACAAGAGTGATAGCGGGGGTGAACTCGGAGGTCCTCCATTTCAAAGAGCTGAGGGAGCTCAGTAGAGTGCACTATTCGTGGGCAGTTCCGTATTTGCCTTTTAATATTGTTGAGTCTGATCTGTTTTATCCGCTCATGTCCAAGGCGGTGAGAGATTCGCTAGCTCTAGCTCAACAAGGGAAAATATTAAACTAAGAAAGGGTTATTTTCTTTCTTAAGTTGTTTTTGGCGCTCAGCATCTAATTTCTTTAACTTCTCTTCTTGAATAGCCCTAAAACTGATACTTCTATGACGCCAAAGAAGAAGTCTAATGGAGTAAGGCGTTACACCGTAGCTCTCACCCAACTTCTCAAGAATCGCCTCTACGTTGCCAGCGCTCAAAATCGCTTTCATCCACGTATCGTATCTGTTTTCAGAAATGGTTTTGGTATCAATTCCCATTTCATGTCTGAACCTATGAACCGCTAAATACTCTGCGTTTATTTTGGGGTGTGCAGAAATGAGCTTGTCGTTATACCCAAGAGCCCAAGCCTTTTGAACAAGGTCTTTTTGCTTAGCGTTAAGGGGCTTTACTTGTGGAGCTCTAGACATCTCTGTTTGTTTCAATATTATTAGAATACATTCATTGTATAGAAGATTTGAGATGCTCATAGGCTTTTAATTGTCTAACCAGAGTTCTTAGCAAAATGGAGGAGTCTGGGGCCCGCGCCAAATTGGCAAGTAAACGCTCCATCTCTGGTCTTTTAGAGTCGGGTACCTTCATGAGTATTTTGGCCAAATGCTCAACAACCAGCGATGCGGGCATCTCAGAGGTGTCCAAATGCCGCAACCAATCTGGGTATCTCTTGGTGAGCCGATCCCTTATCTCAGGACCCAAGCTCCTAACCCTCCCACTCGTATGTTTAATTCCCATAATGACTTGATAAAGGGTCATAGGGTGCGCATCTATAGATGCCGCAACTGCTTTGTAACCCCCTGGAGTTGAGGCACAAAGACGCTTAAGCGCTTTTGTGTTGGGATCCGACATTTATCAAAATAATCCTATAACTGCAAAATGGATATTATACCCTCGGTATTATTTTAATAATGCCTTGGATATAATATCGGTATGATTCAGTAGAGTTAAAAACTCCACTGACTCAACCCCAGTTGTCGCACAAAATGCTTTGCCTGGTCCTTTGCAAATGTTTAGTTTTCATTAAAGAATCAAATGGTAAAACCATCGTTTCGTGTATCCCCCAGTGACATCACTTTGCTTGAGAAGATCGAAGGTATCGGTGGGAGCAAAGCAGCCGTTAAGTTCACACAGGCTGACCTTAGCCTGCTTGAATGGCTAGGGGACAAGGATCAGGACGGTGTCTTGGTGACACAGGTCCTTGCTCAACTATCCGCGGAGGACTTGTCCAGGTACGGTGTAAGTGAGTATCTCTTAAATAGCTCAGTCGATGAAATTGAGGCCCACGCTTTTTTGTCTGGACTACACCCAATCGATATCAAAAGATTTAACCGTGAGTGGGATGATTTGGCTGCGATGCAAATGTTAAGAGTTCCAACCCGAATTCATCCCCTCGATGCGACTGATCATGATGCCTTTAGTCTGGATCGATTGAGTTAGAAATACAAAAAGCCCGCGTAGAAGCGGGCTTTCAAAGTTCGAGTTAATGTGTGTTTAAACCCGAACGGCTCTTAAGGTCATAGAGAACTCTTTTAAAGCTTGAATACCGCTTGCTTCAGCGTTACGGCACCAGGTTTGCAAATCAACAGCGAGTTGCTCTCGTGAGCGGTTAGTGCTGAGCCATATCTGGCGCAGTTCCTCACGCATACAAACCATTTTGTCTACTGTCGGAAGTATTGCTCTTGCTTGGGCCAACTGAGCAACGGCAGAGGTAGGCACTTTCTCGAGATCTCTGTGCATCCAACGTTTAGCAGCGGCCAAACTCGGCGAGGGTGAGAGTTTCAAGTTTGCTATCTCAACTTCTAATGCACCTCTGAGTTGTTTGGCAAATCCAGCCATCACTTCATAGCGGTTCATGATGAGCGCTTCTAACGTTTTCTCATCGGCAACAGGACGGACCTCGCCAAACGCAAGTTTGGGCGGTGTCTTCTTAACGTTTGCCAAGTGCAATGTTTCAAGCACTCGAATGTAGAGCCATCCAATATCGAACTCATAAGGCTTAACTGAGAGTTTGGCTGATGTTGGGTAGGTGTGGTGGTTGTTGTGAAGTTCCTCTCCACCAATCAAAATTCCCCAAGGAGAGATGTTGGTGCTCGCATCAACAGCTTCAAAGTTTCTGTATCCCCAGTAGTGACCAATTCCGTTGATCACGCCAGCAGCGGTCACTGGAATCCAAAGCATTTGGACTGCCCAAATGCTTAGTCCAATGGCGCCGAACAACGTTAGATTTATGATCAACATGATCGCCACGCCTTGCCAAGGAAATCGAGAGTAAACATTGTTTTCAAGCCAGTCATCTGGCGTGCCGTGACCATATTTTTGCATGGTCTCCGTGTTCTTGGACTCTAAACGGTATAGCTCAGCGCCTTTCCAAAAAACGGTTTCAATTCCTTTGATCTGTGGACTATGGGGATCTTCCGCAGTCTCACATTTGGCATGGTGTTTTCTGTGAATAGCTGCCCACTCTTTGGTTTGCATCCCCGTCGATAGCCAGAGCCACAATCTGAAGAAGTGGGCAACGGCTGGGTGCAAATCCAATGAACGATGTGCTTGGTGACGGTGCAAATAAATGGTGACTGAGGCAATCGTCACATGCGTCATGACAAGTGTCAGAACAACGACTTGCCATGCGCTCAAGTTAATGAAGCCGTAAGCTAACCAAACCAAAACTGTATTTAAGATATTCAAGGTAAAAACCCTTTGTATGCATTAGGCTGGACCCCGATGGTCCAAACCCCACTATTCTACTTGGCTTGCCAAATTGAAGCAAAGAATCCGTCTGTTTCGTGAACATGTGGCCACATCCTTAAGTAATCACCAGAAGGAGTACATAAGGATTCAAAATTGGCTATTTTTAGCTCTTCTAAGAGATTTGAGGCTTTTAAGGGCACAAAGAAATCTTTAAATTCTTCGGTAAACGCTTCGGCTATAGCCTCGTTTTCCGCTTGGAGCAAACTACATGTGGCATAAACCAATCTTCCTCCTGGTTTAAGCAAACGCGCGGCACTTCTCAATATATTGCCCTGTATCACACAGAGTTCTTCAATGCTTTTCGGGTTTTGTCTCCATTTAAGATCTGGATTGCGCCTGAGTGTTCCTAGACCCGAACAAGGGGCGTCCACGAGGACGCGGTCCATTTTCCCTCTCAATCGCTTTATTCGCTCGTCACGCTCATGGGCAATAGCAACTGGATGAACATTGGACAGGCCACTGCGAGCGAGTCTAGGTTTGAGTGCGTCTAATCGGTGTGCAGAGGTGTCAAATGCGTACAGCCTGCCGGTGTTGCGCATGCAAGCACCTATCGCTAATGTTTTACCACCTGCACCTGCACAAAAGTCGGCCACCATCTCTGAACGCTTGGCATCCATTAAGAGCGCCAATAACTGTGAGCCTTCGTCTTGTACTTCAATCGCCCCGCTCGTAAATAGATCAAGCTTTGCGAGAGAAGGTTTGTCCTGCAAACGAATTCCCCAGGGCGAGTAGGGCGTTGGCATACCCTTAATGCCCAAACCATTGAGGGATTTCAATACATCATCGCGTTTAGCAACATAAGTATTCACCCTTAAATCGAGCGGCGCAGTGGTGTTGAGCTTTTCAATAACTTGCCAAAATGCCTCCCCAAGTTGTTCTTTTAAGGATTGAGCCAACCACTCGGGCAAGTTGTGTTGATGGCGCTCTAAAAGATCCTCTTTTTTTACAGCTTCGCACTGCTCAAGCCACTGCACCTCGTCGGGTGTCAAGGCAGAGCGCAGGAAACCAAGCGTTGATTGATCAAACTCCTCGGGGTTGCGCGTTTTACTAAAACTGCTTTGTGTTCTCTTTGAATTTACTTTTCCAACTCCGCTAGCATTTGACAAATGCGCAACTCCTTTTGCAACAGTGTCTTTTGGTTTAGGACTGTGCTCACTTGCGTCTTTTAAATGCTGAGCGAATCCAAGAATAGCCAATCTTCGCTCCTTGGATCCACTGCCCCAGGGGGCAAAGTGTTCGTAAAGTAGTTTAAAACGAAGTACGTTGTAGGCGGTGTCTGCCAATACGCCGCGCTCCCGGTGGCCAAAGGAGTGATCTTTTCTGTGATCCTTAAAGTATTTTGACAACACCGAATCTGCAGGATGCTCGAAACGAAGAATTTCACGAACTAAATCTGCGCTGGCTGAGAGAAGGGCTTTTGGATGCATAAAAGATGTGAATTGGATCGATTCTTGACTAAATTGTTATAAATGGTCTGGCGAACAAAAAGAAATGAACGGCTAACCTTTTTATACCGCTAAACTTCTTGGGTAGACCTAGAGGGCTAAAATTAATGGGTGATTGGTGAGGAGTAAGCCTCACCCTTGAGCAACTCAAGGATGAAAGCTTTTTGGGAAAACGATGGACCGAGATCGGCAGCGTCAAGTGCATTAATGTGTAGTTCACAGATTGCATTGCTTGAAATTAACTGCTTGAGAATCCCAAAGGGTTCCAACGCGTAGCAGGCTGTCTTGACCCTATTGTAAGTCCGTTAGCGGATTATGGAAACCAATCAATTAGGTGCTCGCACCTATCTGTGTTTTAGCAGTTATTGTTTTTAATGAGCGTTGAATGAAAAAAATCGTGATCCTTATCTCTGGCGGTGGCTCTAATATGCAAGCGATCCTCAAAGCAGCTAAGGAGAGGACTTGGAGCGAAAGATTTGATGCGAAAGTTGCTTGCGTGATCAGCAACGATGCGCAAGCAAAAGGACTGCAGATTGCCAAAGACTGGGGTATAGAGACCGAGGTTGTTTCCCATCTAAATTTTAAATCAGCAGAAAATCCAAGACTTGCTTTCGACAAAGAATTGATCAAAGCCATCGATCAATACAGCCCCGATTTAGTTGTATTGGCTGGTTTTATGAGAATTTTGACCCCCCATTTTGTAGAGCATTACTCGGGACGCTTGATCAACATCCATCCCTCCTTGTTGCCAGCTTTCACGGGCTTGCATACCCACGCTCGGGCTATTGAGATGGGGTGTCACTTTGCGGGCGCTACAGTGCACCGCGTCACTGCGGAGCTGGACCATGGGCCTATATTAGAGCAAGCTGTGGTCCCGGTTATGAAAGGTGACACCGAGCAAGATTTGGCTTCGCGAGTGCTCACCCAAGAGCATATTATTTATCCCCGAGCGATAGAGCGTTTATTGGGCAACGAGTATTAACGCCCAAGTCGTACAGCATTAGATAAAGAAACGCGAAGTTTTGGGTAAATGTGCGGTTAAGAAGTCCATCTGATCTGACAAAATTCTCCTGTTGCGCAAAATAAAGTCCTCCCACAAACTGGGAATATAGGGGGCATAAAGAAGCGGCATTCTCGCTTGCTCAGGGGTGCGGTTGCCTTTTCTATGGTTGCACGATTTGCAGGCAGTCACGACATTCATCCAGTGATCTAGGCCGTTTTGACCAAAAGGGATAATGTGCTCTCGAGTGAGTTCGGTTTCTTGAAATTGGTCGCCGCAGTAGGCGCAAAGATTTTGGTCTCTGGCAAAAAGTTTGCTGTTGGTTAGTCCAGGCTTTAACTCAAAGGGGTTGATATTGGGAACACCCTTGGTCCCAATGATGCTATTGACGGCAATGGTAGATTGTTTGCCTGTGACTGCGTTATATCCGCCTCTAAATAAGGCAACTTGCGCTCCTGCCTCCCAACGCACTTCCTGCGCCGCGTAATGAATAACGGCTTGTTCTAACGAAATCCAGGACTGGGGCAGGCCCTGAGCAGACAGTTTTAAGACTTTCAAGCAACACCTCCAATTATTGAACAATAACAACGAAGCAGTTTTCTGAATGACTAACCTGAGACAATATACATTGTTTTTATGACATTTGTTAGGTTTCAATCCCTTTCTTGAGCACGACATGCTAACTTTTCGAGGCTTTAACCATCCCGGCATTGCCAAAGCATGCGCTTTGACGATTGGTAATTTTGACGGTGTTCACCGCGGACACCAAGCAATGCTTGCGCTCATTCGAAATGAAGCAAGGCATAGAGGTGTGCCCAGTTGTGTGCTGACCTTTGAGCCTCATCCTAGGGATTATTTTGCCAAAGTTCGATCTGACCCAAGTCTCGCCCCAGCGCGCATAGCAACTCTGCGCGATAAGTTAACCGAACTAGATGCATGCGGAATAGATCAGTGTGTCGTCCTTCCTTTCAATGAAAAACTCTCCTCCCTCACTCCAGCATCTTTTGTTCATGACGTTTTGATCAAAGGCCTGGGAGCCAGCTATGTTTTGGTTGGAGATGATTTTAAGTTTGGTGCAAAACGAGCGGGTGATTACGATTTCTTAATGCAATCTGGCACTGCGCACGGATTTGAAGTTGCCCGAATGAATAGCTATGAAGTAGGAGGACTACGCGTTTCCAGCTCCGTTGTCCGAGCAGCCCTTGGACGGGCTGATTTCGCCCAGGTCGAACAACTCCTTGGACGGCCCTATAGTATTTCGGGTCATGTCGTACACGGTCGACATTTAGGGCGTGAACTAGGATGCAGGACGCTGAATGTTCGGTTCTTAAACTCTGCTCAGTCTCGCGCTAAGTCAGCTGCTCAAGGGATCTTTGTGGTTGAGGTCCTAGGGCTCACTCCAGAGCCTCTTGCGGGTGTGGCTAATTTGGGGGTAAGACCGACCCTGGATCCCAATGATGTAAACGGGGGACGGGTATTGCTGGAAACACACATTTTGGACTGGCCAAAGGAGCTAGGTCAAAACGGCGGGTACGGACGCGTTGTACAAGTTAATTTGTTACATAAACTTCATGATGAGCTCAAATACGATGGACTAGAGGCATTGAAGCACGGAATTGAGAGGGACTGCGCTAACGCAAGAGAGTGGTTTAACGCTCGTCGTAAAAAAGCCGTTGAAAACACTTAATTACATTAACGATCCATCTTTCATTGAATATTGCGCGCACACCCCTTTATATACCCGTGTGAGTGTCTAACTCGATTAAAATCGTCCCTTTGGCGCTTAAGGCCTATACATTTGGACTATTTCATCGTAGTTCAATTGTTTCCCAAGAGCGTAAGTTCATTTCAGCCCCTACCGTAGACACCTATCCACTCAGCACTTAAAGCTCACCCAAGCAATGTGCAACCGACTTTATGACAGATCCCCACAAATCCTCCTCTGAACCGTCAACAGATTACCGCAAAACGCTCAATTTGCCAGACACGGCATTTCCCATGCGCGGAGACTTACCCAAGCGTGAGGGAGCTTGGGTCAAGGGGTGGACCGACGAGGGTCTTTACCAAAGACTCAGAGTTTCTAGGATAGGTGCCCCCTTGTTTGTCTTGCACGATGGCCCGCCCTATGCGAATGGTCAAATTCACATAGGACACGCTCTTAACAAAGTTTTGAAGGACATGATTGTCAAATCACGTCAACTCGCTGGTTTTGACGCACAGTACATTCCGGGTTGGGATTGTCACGGATTGCCCATTGAGAATGCGATTGAGAAACTGCGCAAAACAAAATTAAACCGCGATGAGATGCAAGAGCAGGCAAGAGCCTACGCGGGAGAGCAAATTGCTCAACAAAAAGAAGATTTCAGACGATTGGGGGTGCTTGGCGACTGGGAGCATCCCTACAGAACCATGGATTATGTGAACGAAGCAGGAGAACTTCGTGCGTTCAAAAAAGTAATTGAGCGTGGTTTCGTGTACCGCGGTCTAAAGCCAGTTTATTGGTGCTTTGACTGTGCATCATCGCTTGCTGAGTTTGAAATTGAATACGCTGAGAAGAAAAGCGAAACGCTTGATGTTGCTTTTTTATGCGCACAACCTGAGTTGTTGGCAAATGCTTTTGGATTATCTAAGCTCAACAAAGAGGCGTTCGCTGTTATTTGGACAACCACCGCGTGGACAATCCCTGCCAATCAAGCAATCAACTTAAATCCCGAAATCACTTACGCTCTGGTCGATACTCAGCAGGGTCTGTATATCGTTGCTGAGAATTTGGTGGATTCTTGTTTGCAGCGCTGGGGACTGGAGGGACAAATCATTGCGACTGCTTTAGGGGTCAAACTCGATATGATTGAGTTTCACCATCCTTTGAGTAAGGTTGACGCTGCGTATGATCGGTGTGCGCCTATTTATTTGGCCGATTACGCAACAGCAACTGAGGGTACGGGTTTGGTTCACTCTGCACCCGCTTACGGCGTAGATGACTTTAATTCTTGCGTCTCCCACGGAATGCAAATCAAAGAGATCTTAAATCCCGTGCAAGGAGGGGGTACTTACGCCTCAGATTTTGCGCTCTTTGGTGGTCAACATATTTGGAAAGCTGTCCCCATCATCTTAGAGACGCTTAAAGGAGCTGCTCGGTTGATGGCCACCAAAACAATCACGCACAGCTACCCCCATTGCTGGCGTCATAAAACACCCGTTATATACAGAGCTGCAGCGCAGTGGTTCATTCGTATGGATCATGAGACTGAGTCCACGCAAGGTATTTTTGCTAAAAACAAGGCTTCAAAATCATTGCGCGAGACTGCTCTTAACGCGATAGATCAAACTAATTTTTATCCCGAGAATGGTCGCACACGCCTTCGTGACATGATTGCCAATCGTCCCGATTGGTGTATTTCTCGTCAACGCAGTTGGGGCGTGCCGATCCCTTTTCTCATCCACGTGGACTCGGGTGCATTGCATCCCAGGACATTGGAGATTATTGATTTCGCAGCCGAAAAGATTGAGCACGGCGGAGTGGAGGCCTGGAGCCGAACCACACTTGAGGAAATCGTGGGGGCGTTTGGAGGCCAAGTCAGTGAGTACGCCAAGAGCACAGATATTTTGGAAGTGTGGTTTGATTCTGGATCCACATTTGAGCATGTCCTCAGGGGTTCGCATGCAAGCGTCTACCCCCGAAACCCCTATCACGATCAGGGTCCAGAAACTGATCTCTACCTAGAAGGCCATGATCAGCATAGGGGATGGTTTCACAGCTCCTTGTTACTCGGATGCGCGTTGTACGACAGAGCGCCCTATAAAGGACTATTGACTCACGGCTTTGCAACCGATGGTCAAGGCCGCAAAATGAGTAAGAGTTTGGGTAATACCGTTGCTCCCCAAGAGGTGATCGGCAAGTTGGGTGCAGAGATCGTGAGGCTTTGGGTTGCTGCTACGGATTACTCAGGAGACTTGAATATTGATGACAAGATTTTGGCAAGGGTCGTTGACTCTTACCGGCGTATTAGAAATACGCTGCGTTTTTTAATGGCCAATATTAGTGATTTTGATGTGACAACTGAGAGTGTTGATTTCAAGGACCTACTCGAAATTGATCGTTATGCCTTATCCAGAACGCAGCAACTTCAAGAGCAAATCGTTGGCGTTTGGAACTCGGAGCGAGGCGTTTTTGAGGGCGGCCATTTTGGCGAATACGAATTCCATCCAGTGGTCAACAAAATTCAGATCTTTTGCTCTGAAGATTTGGGTGCGTTTTATTTGGATATCCTTAAAGACCGCCTCTACACCAGTGCGCCCAAGTCCCTTGCAAGGAGAAGCGCTCAAACCGTTTTGTATCACATCACCCAGGCTATGCTTAGATGGATGGCCCCGTTTTTGTCCTTTACCGCAGAGGAAGCATGGAGCGTCCTGGAGTCGGGTAAAGAGGAGGGTTTGAGCTCTATATTCACTCAAACGTACTCCAAGTTGCCAAAGGTGGATGAGAAGCTTTTGAGTAAATGGCAGCGCATCAAAGAGATTCGCGAGCAGGCCAATAAAGAAATCGAAGTTCTTAGAAGCAGTGGAGGAGTTGGCTCCTCACTTCAAGCACAGTTGCATTTGAAACTTAAGCGTTCCGACTACGAATTACTCAGCTCATTGGGCGGAGATTTAAAGTTTGTATTCATTACTTCGGTTGCCCTGCTCGAAGCAGGTGAGCTCGAGCACATACAGGTAGGGGTGATGACGGCTGATAAGTGCGCAAGGTGCTGGCATTATGCAGAAGACGTGGGTAAGGATCCCGTCTATACAGCGCTTTGTAAGCGCTGTATCAGCAACCTCTTTGGACAAGGCGAGCAAAGGCTGTTTGCGTAAAAAATCAATAATAACGGATTTGCTTTATGGCTTTTAATCGAATCTCATCTCGTGCGAAATTTATCCTTTGGCTCTTGATCGCCGCAGTTGTGTTAACGGCAGATCAGGCCACCAAAGCGCTTATTTTGAGTGAGTTCTACCTGGGCGAATCAAAAGGGGTACTTACTGGATTTTTTAATGTTGTGAGAGTACACAACACCGGAGCGGCTTTCTCTTTTATGGCCTCTGAGGGCGGTTGGCAACGCTGGCTCTTTACGGCAATAGGATTGGTGGCCGCGGTATTCATTACTGCCTTGCTAAAGTCGAATGCCAATCAAAAATTATTTGGTTTTGCACTAGCTTGCATCTTAGGCGGAGCGCTGGGAAACGTTTTGGACCGCTTGATGTATGGGTATGTTATTGATTTCTTAGATTTTTATTGGCAATCATGGCATTTCCCTGCTTTTAATTTAGCCGATAGCGCAATTACGCTAGGCGCGATTTGTCTATTGCTTGATGAGTTGCTGCGGGTAAGACGATCAGGGGAGTGAGTAGACTTTAAATAAAGCATCTCATTGTGAGTCAAATCCAAACGTTTAATACCCCTGCTTTAGTTTTACTTAGTAAATAAGCTGTTTCGTTTTGAGTGGCTGCATTTTTAGTTGATGCATTTTTTGTTGCTCAAGTTGCAAAAAGCCCAAAAGCACATTGCCTACAACGATAACACACGGACTAGACAGCTCATTGCTACGCAGGGTATGCGTCAAATTCTTAACCGTACACAGTGCTTGTCTTTGTATTGGCAAACTCACGTTTTGTATCAAAGCAACTGGTGTGTCAGGATTGAGACCAATTAAGAGCGCTCTCTCTAAATTTTCGACTTCACTCACCCCCATATAAATCACAATCGTCAGTTTAGCTTTGGCTGCGACTCGGGCTATCTCGCACCAGTCGATTGCATCCTCTACTCCTTCTTTAGCATGACCCGTCACAAAGAGTACGCCCTGAGCATGCAAGCGGTGAGTCAGGGGTACACCTAGGGAGGTAATACCGGCAAGACCTGCTGTGATTCCGTTGATGATGGTCACACCAATTCCCTGCGATTGCAAGTGTTCCACCTCCTCACCACCACGACCGAAGATAAAAGGATCGCCTCCCTTCAGACGAACGACCCGTTCACCGGCCAAAGCTTCTTGAATCATTAACTTTTCGATAAAAATTTGTGGAGTGGATTTACAACCGCCGCGTTTACCCACGCGTATCACGCGAGCAAGAGGAGAGGCGTAGGCCGTAATTTCATCACTGACCAAATCATCCACCAATAAAACACTTGCCGCTTGAATAGCCTTTACTGCCTTGATGGTGAGTAGCTCTGGGTCTCCGGGACCTGCTCCGACGAGAGTGACGTGCGGTTTGAACTTCATGCAGGGCTTAGTGTGGGTTCAATCATACGGCGAAGCTCTGGGACGCAAGACCCACACTGTGTTCCGCATTTGAGTGCACTTTGTAGAGCGCTTAAGCGCTGTGCAGCGTCACCACTGCACGTTTGAAGGTAAGCTTGAATTAAAGAATCTTTAACGCCCAAACAACTGCAAACCGTATTCCCGACATCCACCAGAGCGACAGGGGGTTTATTACCCGTCATCAGCAAACGTCTTCCGTAAGCTGCAGTAGAGAGTTTGTTTTGAAGTAACGTCTTTAGCCAACTCTCCGCGGAGGTATCACCGGCAATAATAAAAGCGTCTAAGGTTGAATCTGGTTTGTGCTCTGGTTGAGTTGAGCTCGCTTGATCTGATTTGACTCTTAGTAAACGCATTACGCGTAACTGACTTTGCTTTGCATCCATGTAGCGTAGCGTATCTGCGTTGTCGGAGAGTATGATTTTCTCAATCTCTAAGACTTTTTCCATATCCGGTGCTTGACTGCAAGCCGCTCTCATGAGTACGCCACTTCGAGGGACGCCTTCTAAGGGTGTGTCACTAAAGGGAACACAACTAGAGAATTCAAATTGAGCCATAAGACAGCGTAGGCGATGAAGGATAGTTTGGGCTGTGTGTTCAGGAACCCAAGCCAATGCCAAAAGTGTCCAAGGTAACTCTGCTTTAAGCACTTTTACAGCGGCGTGTTTGAGCTCTGGCTGTTTGGAGGTGGGGCAGTATGCAGAGGTTGTCAATGCATTAATACCTGCAAGCGGTTTGTTTTGATGATCTCGCCCGCTCAAATAAGACGCTCCCCAATGCATAGCGATAAAGGCTTGGTTGGCGCCTTGATCTGCGCTTGCTTGGGCGGGGATGACAATTGATCCTCGCTTGCTGGTCACGTGAACCAAGTCACCATCAATCAATTTCAAACGCGACATATCCTGAGGACTGAGTTGAACAACAGGCTCAGGCACATGTCCAAAGAGTTTCCCAACCAAACCCGTGCGTGTCATACCGTGCCACTGATCCCGCAGTCGACCGGTATTGAGGGAAAAGGGGAAACGCGATTCTCGAACTTCTGCAGTTGGTACATAAGGCAATGCAGAGAATTTTGCTCTTCCACTCTCAGTTGGGAATAAACCGTCTTCATAAAGTCGAGCCCGCCCCATGCTTGCCCCACTGGGCATGGGCCACTGCTCCGGCGTGTTCTCCAAATGAGCGTAGCTAAGGCCTGTGATGTCTAAGTCCCGTCCCCTCGTTGATTCTCTATGCTCTAACCAAATCTCCTCAACAGATTTGTAATCCATGTGTAATCCTGTCTTCTCCTTTGCAATTAAGGGCTCTTGCAATAAGCGCTTAGCTAGGTCAACAGCAATTTGCCAATCTTGGCGCGCCTCGCCCGGTCCCTGTACAGCCGCTCTGACCCGGGTAATTCTGCGCTCGCTATTGGTGACGGTTCCTTCTTTTTCGCCCCAGCTCGTTGCGGGCAACAAAAGATCAGCAAAGTGACAGGTCTCTGAGTTTGCAAATGCCTCTTGAACCACTACAAATTCAGCCCGCTCTAACGCTTTGCGAACGGTGGATTGGTTGGGCATGGATTGAGCGGGATTGGTGCAAGCAATCCAAAGCATTTTGATCTCCCCGTCCGCAGCAGCTTCAAACATTTCAATGGCTGTTTTTCCGGGCTTGGCTGGGACATCCCCAATGCCCCAAAGCGTTGCTACCTCTTGTCTGTGCTCAGCCCTGCTCAAGTCGCGGTGAGCGCTGAGTAAGTTGGCAAGTCCTCCCACCTCTCTTCCCCCCATTGCGTTGGGTTGACCAGTAAGAGAGAAGGGACCAGCGCCAGGTTTACCAATTTGTCCTGTTGCAAGGTGTAGATTAATGAGTGCTGCATTCTTTGCAGTGCCACTGCTTGATTGGTTCAAGCCTTGACAGTAAAGGCTCAAAGTGGAGTGTCCGTGGTGGCTTTGTACGTCTTGACTCTCTTGTCCGCGCGCACCCAAACCAACAAACCACCTGGTTGCTTGATGGAGCTGTTCAAACGGAATCGCGCACACAGCACTGACCAATTCAGGCGTATAGTCTTTAACTAAGGCTTGAAGCTTCTCAAACCCCTCAGTATAAGCTTGGATGTACTCCTGGTTGATCCAACCCTCAGATAGCATCAAGTAAAGCATCCCGTGAAAAAGCACTACATCAGTGCCGGGTTGTATGGCTAAATGCAAGTCAGCATTGCTTGCGGTATCGGTGAAACGTGGATCGACTACGATTATTTTTAAATTTGGATTTTTTACGCGTGCATCCTCGATTCGTCTGAACAAAACGGGATGTGCATACGCGGCGTTACTGCCTGCGATAAATAAACAGTCAGCGTGCATCAAGTCTTCATAGCACGCGGGAGGTGCGTCAGCGCCCAGAGTGAGTTTGTAGCCAGCTACTGCGCTGCTCATACACAGTCTTGAGTTAGTGTCAATATTGTTGGTTCCTAATAAGCCTTTCACCAACTTATTAAAGACGTAATACTCCTCTGTCAGTAATTGTCCGGATACGTAAAAGCCCAGTGCATCACTTCCGTGTCTAGCGACAATGCTTGCTATAGTTTTGCTTGCCAATTCCATCGCGCTATCCCAGCCTAAAGGCTCGACCTTTGCACCTCGAGTGAGCCTTCTCATGGGTTGGAGTAGGCGAGTGTGAAGGGTTAGGGGTGCACTCGCACTCAGGTGTAGTGACGCACCTTTGCTGCACAAACGACCAAAATTAGCAGGATGGGACGGATCTCCTCGCACGCCTGTGATCTGGTTATCCTTTGATTCAATGATGACACCGCATCCCACGCCGCAGTAAGGGCAAGTAGAACGGGTTTCTTTCATGACTTGTCCATAAGTTATTGCATGAAGCTTTATGTTAGGTGAATTTACAGCAAACTCAGGTTTTCCGCTCAATCAAGCGCAAGCGTTTGAAGCTCGTGCATATCTAAGGCGACTTGACCGTCTGTAACGCTAACAGCAAAGCTCTGCGCACAACCCACGTCAGGTGCTTTAGCGCATCCGCTTGTCAGCTCAATTTGCCAATTGTGCAAAGGGCACGCAACACTCTCACCGTAAACTATCCCTTGGCTTAAAGGTCCACCTTTGTGAGGGCAACGGTCCAAGAGGGCGAAGACCTTGTCCTCAGCTGTGCGAAAAACCGCTACTTCACAACCTTTGTCTCTTCGGACTCTACGAGCACCCAAGACAGGGATATCATCAACTTTGCAAATTGTTTTCCATTCAGCCATGATGTTTTCCGAGAGTGATAAATGTTAGGTAGTTAGCAGTCATATCCAAGAGTGCGCATTACTTCAAGTGATTGATCTCCAGAAGAGTTAAACACTGATCGCCTCAAATTGACGTGTGTCGACCTGCGCCTTGTCAAATTCAAACCACGGATCAGGCTCACCCTCTAGCGCGTTTTGCAAGCGCGCCCACAATGCTTTACGACCCGCGTCATCATCCAAGATTTTCTTCTTGACATAGTCCAATCCGACGCGGTTGACATAGTGTACAGTTCGCTCTAAGTACCAACCCTCTTCGCGGTAGAGTTGCATAAAGGCTCCGGTGTACTCAAGGACTTGTTCGGGCGTTTTAAGCTTTGTGAAAAACTGAGCCACTTCGGTTTTAATGCCCCCGTTACCCCCAATGTACATCTCCCAGCCGCTTTCAACACCGATGATGCCAACATCTTTGATACCGGCTTCAGCGCAGTTACGAGGACATCCGGAGACTGCGAACTTTACTTTATGAGGCGCGTACATGCGCCACATCGAACGCTCCAACTCCTTGCCCATGCTCGTACTGTCTTGTGTACCCATGCGACACCATTCACTCCCAACGCAGGTCTTCACTGTTCTAAGCGCTTTTGCATAAGCGTGACCCGATGGCATGCCGATGTCTTTCCAGACGTTGACCAAATCTTCTTTTTTAACGCCTAATAAATCAATACGTTGCCCCCCCGTTACTTTTACGGTTGGTATCTTGTATTTATCAACCACATCAGCAATTCGGCGCAGTTCGTCTGCTGTTGTCTCGCCCCCCCACATCCGAGGGATAACGCTGTAAGTTCCGTCCTTTTGAATATTGGCGTGACTGCGCTCGTTAATGAAGCGACTTTGGGGATCGTCTTTTGCAAGCTTTGGCCAAGTGCTTAACCGGTAATAGTTAATTGCTGGACGGCAGGTTGCACAACCCGTTGGGTGGCGCCAGTTTAAGGCCTTAAACACTGCTTCATTGGTTAAGAGTTTTTGTTCTCGAATGGCCTCCCGTGCGTCTTGGTGACTGCTGTCTGTGCAGCCACAAATTGGCTTGAGCTTGGGTGTTGCTGAGTAGTCCCCACCAGCTGTGAACATTAAGATCTGCTCTACTAACCCAGTGCAAGAGCCACATGAAGCACTGGCTTTGGTGTGTTTTCTAACCTCATCAAGCGTAAATAAGCCCTTTTCCTTGATTGCTTTGCAAATTGTTCCCTTGTTTACACCGTTGCAACCACAGACCTCAGCCTCATCGGGCATGCTGGCCGCTTTACTGTGTCCTTCGTGACCAACGTCCCCAATGTTTGACTCACCAAACATCAGTTTTTCGCGGATATCGCTCACACTTCGTGCCTCGCGTAGGAGTTTGAAATACCAGCTCCCGTCAACAGTGTCGCCGTACAGACAAGCACCTACAAGTTGATCATTGCGAATCACTAGTTTTTTATAAATTCCTTCGTGCGGGTCGCTCAGTATGATCTCTTCAGTAGAGCCGTCGGAACTACCCATAAAGTCACCAGCACTGAATAAATCGATGCCTGTTACTTTGAGCTTGGTTGAGGTCAATGAACCTGTATAACGTCCAATTCCGTACTCAGCCAAGTGGTTTGCTAATACCTTTGCTTGCTCAAAAAGGGGTGCAACCAATCCGTAAGCAATGCCTCTGTGTGCTGCGCACTCACCAACAGCATATATCCGCGCATCAGTGACGGTTTGAAGGGTGTCCGTTACAACAATCCCTTTGTCGCAGTGCAAACGCATTTTCTCGGCCAAGGCGGAGTTAGGGCGAATACCAACGGCCATGACAACGAGTTCAGCTAGCGCGTGCGTACCGTCTTTAAAAACCACTTGCTTTACACGCCCGTTTGCATCGCCTTGGAGCGACTGTGTTTGTGCGCCTATACGAAAATGCATGCCTCTTGCTTCTAAGGACTGTTGGAGTAATTTGCCCGCTGTTTTATCAAGTTGTCTCTCCATCAGCCATTCGGCTACGTGCACTACTGTGACTGACATGCCGCGTTTCATGAGTCCGTTGGCTGCTTCTAGTCCAAGTAACCCCCCACCGATCACAACAGCATTTTTGTACTTCTGTGATGCATCAATCATTGCCTGTGTGTCTGCAATATCTCTGTAAGCGAGTACTCCGTCTAAGTCACTACCGGCAATGGGGAGCATGAAGGGGTTAGACCCCGTTGCCAATATAAGTCGGTCGTATGAAGCAGTGCGCTGCTCGCCCGATTTGTTTTCTGCATAAACAACGCGCCTTACTCGGTCAACCTGGGTCACGCTCCAGCCTGTGTGCAAGGTGATCTTGTTGTCTGCGTACCATTCGTACGAGTTCAGTATGATTTCTTCAATCTTTTGCTCTCCCGCGAGTACAGGGGATAGTAAGATCCGGTTGTAATTGGGATGCGGCTCTTGACCAAACACTGTGATCTCATAAAGATCTGGTGTGAGTTTAATGAGCTCTTCTAGTGCACGTACACCAGCCATTCCATTACCAACCATTACGAGTTTCAATTTATTCATGTTTTCTCCACATGCGCTTGACGCGCATACAAGAAATTGATAACCGCCTTGCGGTAGCCAAGGTAGTCAGTGTTGTCAGCTAAGCTGATGCGTGAGCGTGGTCTTGGTAAATTGATCCCTAGCACCTCACCAATCGTTGCAGCAGGACCATTGGTCATCATGACTATCTTGTCCGATAAAAGAACAGCTTCATCAACGTCGTGAGTCACCATCACCACAGTGCTTTTGGTATTAGCAACAATAGCAAGCAATTCGTCTTGCAGTTTTGCCCTGGTGAGTGCGTCAAGTGCACCAAAGGGTTCATCCATCAAAAGAACCTGTGGTTGCATGGCAAGTGCGCGTGCTATTCCCACGCGTTGCTTCATGCCGCCCGATATTTCGCCGGGACGTTTTTGTGCAGCGTGACTGAGACCTACCATCTCAAGAGCAGCATTTGTTCTATCCACCAGCTCGGGCTTGCTCTCTTTGACGCGTCGATCAACGACGCTGCTGTGACCAAACACGCGTTCAACACCGAGGTAGACGTTTTCAAAACAGGTCAGCCAAGGCAAGAGCGAATGATTTTGAAAGACAACTGCGCGCTCTGGACCGGGTCCCGCTATCTCTCGGTTAGCACAGATTAAAGTGCCTTGTGTAGGCATGTTCAGACCTGCGATTAAATTGAGTAAGGTAGATTTCCCGCATCCGGAGTGACCTATCAGTGAGACAAATTCACCCTTTGCTACGTTTAAATTAATTTCGCGCAAGGCGGGGAAGTCCCCCTTTGCTGTTTTAAAAGTCTGAGCTACGTTTTGAATTTGTAAATATTTGGAACCCATCGCATCACTCATGATTGCACCTCCTCATAGGTAAATGCAGTTGCAATTTTGATCAGCGCGTACTCCAAAATAAGACCAACGATACCGATGACAAAAATGGCAATGATGATGTTCTTAACATTAAGGTTGTTCCACTCATCCCAAACCCAAAAGCCTATTCCTACTCCGCCAGTGAGCATTTCCGCCGCTACGATCACCAACCACGCTGTTCCAACAGCTAAACGGACTCCCGTTAGCATGTAGGGTAAAACTGCAGGAAATAAGATAACACGCATCACCTTCCACTCTGATAAATTGAGCACTCGCGCAACATTCATATAGTCCTGGGGTACACGTTGTACTCCTACTGCTGTGTTGATAATCATGGGCCAGATGGAGCAAATAAAGATGGTCCAAATAGCGGCTGGATTAGCGCCCTTGAACACCAATAAGCCGATGGGTAACCAAGCCAGGGGTGAGACAGGACGCAGCAAACTAATGAGGGGATTAAACATGCGTGACATGAATTCAAATCGCCCAATTACAAAACCCATAGGAATACCGACCAAAGCCGCTAAACCAAATCCTACCGCTACGCGTCTAAGGGAGCTGAGTACATTCCATCCAACACCTTGATCGTTTGGCCCGTTACTGTAAAAAGGATCTTTGAAGATCTCCAGCGCTTGTAAGAATGTGGAAATAGGCGAGGGAAAATTATTGGTGCTCGTGAGCGAGACGATGGACCACAAACCCACCAGCAACACCAACCCAAGGATGGGCGCTAAAAAGTTTGTAATCCGTTGTTTGGTGGATGCGTTCATTGCCAACCCTTAAGCATGTACTTTAAAGCTGTCAGCGTATTTCTTAGGATCTTTACCGTCCCAGACGACGCCGTCCATTAATTTGGAGCTACGCATAACGTCTTTTGGAATCGGTGTTTTAGAAGCCGTAGCGGCGTCTTTGTAAACATCGAGTTGGTTAATCTCTTTTGCCACTTTTAGATAGTCTGGGTGCTCTTTGAGTAACCCCCAGCGCTTGTGCTGCGTTAAAAACCACATACCATCAGAGAGGTAGGGGTAATTAACATTTCCATCAGCATAGAACTTCATGAAATGGGGATCATCCCAAGTTTTGCCCAAACCGTTTTGATAACGCCCCAAAATGCGTTGATTGATAACGTCTACGCTAGTGTTGACGTAGGCTTTATCAGCGATGGTCTCGGCCATCTTGAGTTTGTTTTGTAGACCAGAATCAATCCACTTACTAGCCTCCAAAATTGCCGCTGAAACGGCACGCGCTGTGTTGGGGTATTTTTTCACATACTCAGCTGAAGTGCCAAGTACCTTCTCGGGATGATCGGGCCAGATATCTTGGGTGGTGCTTGCAGTAATTCCAATGCCGTCTGCTATAGCCCTGTGTCCCCAAGGCTCGCCCACACAGTATCCGTCCATATTACCAACACGCATATTGGCAACCATTTGCGGTGGGGGCACAGTTATTACCTTAGCATCTTTAAAGGGATTAATACCTACACTAGCTAACCAGTAGTAAAGCCACATGGCGTGGGTACCAGTTGGAAATGTTTGAGCAAAGGTATATTCCCTTTTTTCTTCTTGCATTAGCTTTGCCAAGCTTGGGGCGTCTACTGCGCCTTTATCCGCTAGTTTTTTTGATAGCGTGATGCCTTGTCCGTTTTGATTCAAACCCATTAAAACGGCCATGTCTTTTTTAGGTCCTGACGTTCCAAGATGAACGCCGTAGATCAACCCGTACAAGGCATGCGCAAAGTCAAGCTCACCGCTGACTAATTTGTCTCGCACGCTTGCCCAGCTAGATTCTTTGCTAGGGACGATTTTGACGCCGTATTTTTTATCAATGCCCAGTACCGATGCCATCACAACGCTTGCACAGTCGGTGAGTGGAATGAAACCAATTTTGACCTCCTCCTTCTCAGGCTTATCTGAACCGCCAGCATATACAGCGGTTCTTAAAGCGGGAGGGATTGTGAGCGCAGTTGCTGTAGCAGCTTGCAAGATATTTCGGCGGGTCATGGGGGTCTCCAAAAGATCGGACATAGCATTAACTCCTTAAATAAAACGCGTAGAAACGAAAAAGACGTCCGCGAGCTACCTAATGTTTAAGTAGCTTGCGGACGTCTTTGTCCTCGAACATGTCATTGCTCGTTGAGTATGTCAATGCAAAAGATATGCCCAGAGTTTTCGCTGAAATTACCTTTAAAACATCCCGAGGATGGTGCAATTTAAATATCTTGCACCATATTTAAGCGCTAAACCGGGGCTCTAGCCTAATAAATGTGCCATATCAAGCATTCGTTTCGCGACCTCACCAAGCTTGATGCCTTGGTCCATCGCTACTTTTCGAAGTTTGGAGAACGCCTCGTTTTCATTTAGACCTTGGCGCTCCATTAAAAGTGCTTTAGCGCGGTCTATGAGCGTGCGCTCTGCTAGTGCACTTTTCGCATCATCTCTTTCGAGCCGCAGATTTTGTTCGTATTCGAAGCGAGCCATAGCGACATCAAGGATGGGACGAATGCGTTTGCTTGACAATCCATCAACAATATAGGCTGATACCCCCACCGCGACTGCGTCGCGCACGTGAGAGGTATCGCTGTCATCCGTAAAGAGAACTATGGGTCTGCGTTCGTCCCGTGTTGCGAAGACAACGTGCTCGAGTGCATCTCGGGCCTCTGATTCTGCGTCAACAATAATCAGGTCGGGTTGGAGTTGTTTAATGCGGTCTGCTAGAAAAACATCGGCAGGAAGAGATGCTATCAAATTGAAACCACTTTCTAACAGACCAATCCGTAAAGCCCTGGATCTTTCTGCTTGAGAGACGGCATGTTCGTCGCTAGGATCTTCTATCTCCAAGTCAGGCACAACTACAACAATTCTGAGCTTAGTGGCAGATTTTATTGAGTTGGACTTGGATTTCATGAGTTATTTGCTTGATTCAGAAATTCATTAGCAAATATCAAGCCAATCTTAACAATATTGATCTAAATTCATTTTTTTACAGAATGCGGTTTTACTACTTGCTAGCATTCGCCAGATACTTTTGATCTTGTCAAAAGCATCTTTGGCAACTAATATTAACTAAGCGGAAAAATAACCAAATTTATCTTCCGATACGATTGCGCAAAACCAGGTAGATTTCTGTTGCCAATAAATCAACTTATTCAATTTTTAACAACGTTTCTCTGTTTTGAGGGATTAACAAATGAGCAATTGGACTAGGATATTCTTATCCAACAATCAACACTTTAAAAAATAGAAAAAGCATACAAGTGACAAAATCCTCAAATGCAGTTTTGCAGGCAAATTAAATAATATAACCTGTATATAAATTGGGTAGGTTAAAAGAAAAGGGTTTAAATCCATAAGATTTAAACCCTTTTCTAGATTAAAGCTCTTAAATTAGAGGGTTAGGATTGTGCAACCCGTTGTCTTTCTTGCCTCTAAATCTATATGAGCTTGTTGAACGTTTTCAAGTTTGTAGGTTTGATCAATGTGTATATGAATTTTTCCAGTGATAACCGCATCAAACAAATCATCAGCCATGGCCTGGGTACTCTCGCGAGTTGCCAGGTGAGTGAAAAGCGTTTGACGAGTCATGTACAGGGATCCTTTGCCGGCCAATATGCCGGGGGAGAAAGGGGGTACAGGCCCTGATGCATTGCCAAAGCTAGCAAAAAGCCCAAGCGGAGCCAAGCAATCAAGCGACTTCTCCCAGGTGTCCTTTCCAACTGAGTCGTAAACGACCTTAACCCCTTTGCCACCCGTGATTTCTTTGACGCGAATCAGGAAGTCTTCTTTGGAGTAGTTGATCGTAAAGGCTGCTCCGTTGGTCTTTGCAAGTGCACATTTTTCATCACTTCCAGCGGTCCCAATTAATTGGTATCCTAAAGCACGAGCCCACTGACAGGCAATCAAACCAACTCCACCTGCTGCTGCGTGAAACAGGACAAAGTCCCCCTTATGCAGACCTCCCTGTGGGAGTGTGCGTTTGAGTAGGTATTGTGCCGTTAGGCCTTTGAGCATCATCGCAGCGCCCGTCTCAAAGGAGATGGCCTCTGGTAATTTAACAACGCACTTGGCTGGCATGACGCGCTCTTCGCTGTAGCTCCCGGGAGGGTTGCTGGCGTAGGCCGCACGGTCACCCACTTTTAAGTGAGTCACTCCGGCACCAACGCCAGTAATAATCCCAGAGGCTTCCATTCCCATATGAAGGGGTAGTGGCAAGGCATAGAGTCCAGCGCGTTGATAGACATCGATATAGTTAAGCCCTACTGCTTTGTGCGCAATTTTAATCTCGCCTTCACCAGGCTCTCCCACCTTAACGTCAACGACCTTAAGCTCCTGTGGACCACCATTTTTTTCGATAATGACTGCTCTTGACATTTAGGCTCCTTTTTAAAAGTTTGTTAAATTGATACTGTTGTGATTATTAAAAATCTACGTGAACGCCTTACTCGGCAGATTCAATGGATTTTTATGGCAGTTTCAATCTCTGATGAATTTTCACGTCTATACTTAAACAGGTAATGAATTGATTTTTTGTAAGAATCAATATTAGTTGTGCAGTGTATGCGCAAATCTGGACTTGCGTAGAACTAGTTCTTTATTATCCATTTGCCGCGCTCAGTTTTTAAACCTAATTATCTTGACCTCCTCTGCTAAACCCACAGTTAGCCTTCGCACCGCTGCCCTTTTGACAGTCCCCCCCCTACTTTGGGCAGGAAATGCAGTGGTTGGCAGGCTCGTCAGTGAATGGGTGCCGCCTCTCACCTTAAACGCTTTAAGGTGGATTTTTGCTTTTGTATTCTTGCTACCCTTTACTTATAAGCTACTGCTCCCCCGTAGTTTGCTCTGGGTGTACTGGAGGCGCTATGCGCTTTTGGGATTATTGGGGGTTGGGAGTTACAACAGCTTTCAATACCTCGCGCTTCATACCTCATCACCAATCAACGTAACGTTGGTTGGCTCCATTGCTCCAGTAGTCATGTTGACCCTTGGGGTTTTATTTTTTGGACAAAAACTAAGGATGCGACAGTGCTTGGGGGCAGTACTATCGATTACAGGTGTCTTATTGGTGCTTTGTAGGGGAGATTTGAGCCAGGTATTCAACCTTCACTGGGTCATCGGGGATATCTACGTGTTAATCGCTGTGTTGGCTTGGTCTTGGTACAGTTGGCTATTATCAGGAACGCAAGCTGACCCGCCTGAAATACGAGGGGACTGGAAATACTTTTTAATGGCCCAGATCATTATGGGACTGGGTTGGAGTTCGGTATTTACCGCGGGTGAGTGGAGCCTAACGCCTGCTCACATTGTTTACAGTTGGCCACTGTTGGGCGCTCTTATGTTTGTTTCACTGGGCCCCGCTATAGCAGCCTATCGGTGTTGGGGGCTGGGGATTCAGCGTGTGGGGACTAATATTGCTGGTTTTTTTGCTAATTTGACCCCACTTTTTGCTGCCGTATTGTCTAGTTTGCTTCTTGGTGAGGGACCAGAGGTCTTTCATGCAGTTGCATTTGCATTAATCGTGGGTGGAATCTATGCGGCTGCATAGTTTGGGGAAATGGTTGTGAGCGCAGGCGCATTAACCTAGCCCCTTTCGTTTAATATGGTTGGAAACACAAATCACCAAAGTTACGCTTAGCATTTAAATGGATAAGAATTCAGAGTCATTCTCACCCGGTTTCATGGTGTTACACGGAAATCGGTTGGAAGATTTATGTCTCTTGCTAATTGATGTCATTAAAACTTACCGGTTACCCGTTTTAAGTCCCGAAACCATTTTGGTACAAAACAACGGCATGAAGCACTGGTTAGAAATGGCGTTGGCCAGTGATGATGCGTTTGGCATTTGTGCTGCAACCCGAATAGAGTTACCCAGTAGCTATTTATGGGGTATCTACAGAAAGGTACTCAGCGATGTGCGAATACCTGTGCATATGCCTTTTGATAAGAAAAATTTGACTTGGCGTTTATACAAAATTCTGCCAACGCTTATTGAAAAACCCATCTTCCAACCTTTAAGGAAATACATCGGCGAATCTAACGACAGTAGGCGTCTATATCAGTTGGCTAACCAGATCTCGGATGTCTTTGATGGATATCAGAATTACCGAGCCGATTGGTTGATGGACTGGGCAAATGGAGATGATCAACTAATTTCCGATGCTTACTTAAAGAGTCCCGGCAAACCACTTTTGTTAGGGCAAGACGACATTTGGCAATCTGAGCTATGGCGTGAATTAAGGGCAGATATAGGCCCCATATTGGCAAATGCATCAAGGGCTAATGTACACGCACAGTTTTTAGAAAAGATGAATCTGGTCATTGAAGAGTTTCGAAGAACACGCAAAAAACCTGAAGGCATCCCGCAAAGAGTTGTAATCTTCGGTATCTCCTCCCTACCACCGCAAATTATCGAAGCTTTTGCTAAATTAGGTGAAATTTGTCAAGTGTTCATGTTTGTCCAAAATCCTTGCCAGTCTTATTGGGGCGATATCGTAGACGGCAACGAGATGCTTCGCGCATTGGCGAGGAGACGACAGCCAATCAATCCGCGCGATTTACATATGGCCTCGCATCCCTTATTAGCCTCGTGGGGTAAGCAAGGTAGAGATTATTTTCACTTGCTGGATGACTTTGACAATGTTGAATCTTACAAAGGTAAGTTACATAAAGTTGAAGTATTTAACGATCCCATTAGTGATGACGTACCTGAACATAGCCAATTAGCTCATGTACAGTCTTCGATTTTGAACCTTAATCCAGCGCCAGGAGGACCCAGTAAATTAGCAAAAGTTGAGACAGATCATTCAATTCAATTTATAAGCGTACACAGCGCACAAAGAGAAATTGAAGTACTTCACGATCAACTCCACTCTTGGTTTGATCGCGACTCAGAAATTAGGCCAGAACATATCATGGTTATGGTTCCTGAGATGGAGACTTTCCTGCCGCATATAAAAGCAGTTTTTGGACGATTTTCTAATGCTGACACGAGGTTCATACCTTTCTCTATTGCAGACACAACAACTAAAGAAACTCCCATTGTTAGGGCATTAACCCAACTGTTATCTACTCCAACCCTAAAAGTTAGTTTGATAGATTGGTTAAATCTTTTTGAAGTAGATGCGGTTTGCAAAAAATTTGATTTATCTAGTCCTGAACTAGAGCAACTAAGAACATGGCTTTTTGGGTCCGGGGTAAGGTGGGGGTTAAACAGTGATCATAGAGTTCAGCACGGAATGGACAAAGGTCTAAAAGACTTGGATCAAAATACTTGGGCATTTGGACTTCGTAGAATATTCTTAGGGTACGCACTCGCAAACCAACAGTCCTGGGAGTCAACCCTAGCTTACCCGGGTGTGAATGGTTTAGATGGCCCTCTAATTGGCAAACTGTTAATTTGGATTGATGCCATTGAAAATATCAATACTGCATTAAATCAGGAACATACAGCAAACGAATGGGTTCTTATTTTCAAAGACATATTAGGGCTTTTCTTTGAAGCGTGTGATGATGCACAAGAACGACTGTTAGAGAAAATTTTCGAGCCTTTGGAGCAGTGGCAAAAAATTTGTAATGAATGCGAATTAACTCAAAAGATTGAATTGCACGTGGTTCGAGACTATTGGTTGAATCAATTGGAAGAGATCGGTTTACAACAACGGTTTTTTGGCGGAGGAGTTCAATTTGGAACACTCATGCCCATGCGCTCAATTCCATTCAAGATTATTTGTTTGCTGGGAATGAACGACGGTGACTTCCCAAGACAAACTTCTTCCAGAGACTTTGATTTGATGTCTCGCAACTGGAGAACCGGGGATCGATCGCGGCGAGAGGATGATCGATATTTGTTTTTGGAGGCGCTGCTTTGTGCTCGTAAAAAGCTCTATATCAGTTGGCAAGGACATAGTGCACGAGATAACTCTGAAAAGCCTCCATCGGTATTGGTCGCGCAACTCATTGATTTTTTGAACGACTCTTGGGATACCAAGGTTGAGCCAGTAAAGTATCCTCTACAACCCTTTTCAAAGAAATATTTCGAAACGGGGAGTGAGTTCATTACATACGATAAAGACTGGGAACCCACTCAATTGCAGAGCAAGGAGCTGATCGGTGCAAATCAATCTCGCTTGACTACGGTCAAGCAAGGTCTGCTTGACCAGCATATGCAACTTTCTCCAGGCGATATTCACCGCTTGCTGCGCCGCCCGGTGGAGATTTTCTTTAGAAATAGATTAAATATAACGATCGATACTCTGGATGAGGAGATTAGCGAGGCAGAGCCTTTCGCACTCAATCACTTGGAGGAATATAAAATTTCAGATGAGTTGTTAAAAGTTGAAAATGTCGAGCTGGGGTTGCATAATTTAAAGCTATCGGGTCGCTTACCGATGCAAGGATACGGTGTTCATGTTTCTCAAAGAATACACAAGAAGGTTCAGGACGTAATTGATCAAAGGGATGAGTGGACTACTCAATACCCGCAGGATTGCGATCCCATAAAAATATCACTTCAACTTGAGGGCGCGTCCATTGAGGGGGCACTCTTGAAACTCAGGGCTAAGCCAAGTCCAGGTTCGAATGGATTGGATTATTTGCAACTTGTGCAAAGAGTAGGCGCAGTCAGCGAGAAAATTAAGGATTACCGATTTCCAAGAGGCGACATCGTTGCTCAACTCTGGGTTAACCATCTTGTGGCTAGTGCACAAGGCCTCCGTGTTAAGAGTGTTCAATTAGGCTCAGATGCACAGATTGTGATCGATCCTATGGATCCGGTACACGCACTCCAGGTTTTACAAAAACTCGTGGGCCTATTTAAGCAGGCTTGGATGCGTCCTATACCCGTCGCTTGTAAGACAGGCTGGATATGGCTGCAAAGTGAAATTTATAACAGCAAGATTGAATCGGGCGAAAGCACTGAGGAGTTAGAGAACTCTCACGAAAACGCTCAAAAAGTATTTGAACCCTCATTCCAACGAGATGGTGAGCGCAGCGAATCAGCATATTTAATACGTTCGTTTGAAGACTATGATGCACTGCGCTTTGAGCTCCCTGCGCTTGCGCAGGCACTTTATAGTGACATGGCCCGTGCCACTCGGGTCTACGGTACGGACGGGCCAACTGCATGACTCAAAATTTGGACGTATTGTCTTTGCCTCTAGATGGCCTGCGTATTATTGAGGCTTCTGCGGGTACGGGGAAGACTTGGACGCTTTCTGCGCTGTATGTTCGCTTGGTACTTGGGCACGGTCTACCTCCCGCTTATGCCAATGGACTCAACCCACCGGATATTTTGGTGATGACGTTTACAGAAATGGCGACTGCAGAGTTGAGGGGCCGCATTAGAGCACGTTTACATGAGGCTGCACTTTATTTTCAAAGTCCCCACACTGAGGATCCAAAAGTAGATGATTTCCTGAAATCTTTAAAAAATATGTATGAGCCAAGTTTGTGGCCGCACTGCGCTAAGAGACTAGATCTCTCTGCTCAGTGGATGGATGAGGCAGCGATCTTTACAATTCATGCATGGAGCGCTCGAATGCTCAAAGAACATGCTTTTGAGAGTAAAAGTTTATTTGAGCAGTCGCTCTCTGAGGATTCACAAAATCTTAAATTAGCAGCTGCTCAGGCATATTGGCGCAAGTTCTTGTACCCCCTTAGTGCGCAGCAACTCCTTGGACTCACAGGGTATCCAAAGACTCCTGAAGAGTTGTTGGATAAATTAAAAAATAAATTTGTTAATAAAAATCGCATCCCAAACGCTGACATCCCCGTGGGTCTAGCTCCCCAGGAAGTATTGAAGGGTTGGGACAATTTTCAAGAGAAATATGACACCGCTGCTAGTGCTGCAAGAGACGTTTGGACGGCTGAAAATAGTCTCAAAATACAGACTGTTCTTAGGGAGCGCACACTCGCCAAGACTATCAAGGGGTACAGGCTTGATTGGTTAGGTGGGTGGCTTAGTAAGATGCAAGATTGGCAAGGGGGAGCGCAGATTGAGTTGAAAATCCTAGAGAGATTTTCGCTCTCCAAGCTTCAAAATTGTGGGTGGGAAGAGGCTCATGAAATAGCTGGATTATCTAAAATTGATGCTCTATGCGAAGTTTTGCAGGAGATGCCCAAAATTGATATGGAGGATCTATTCGATCATGCAGCGCATGAAATAGATCTGTTGTATGAGCGATCCAAAGGTGAGGTCGGACAATTTGATTTTTCAGATTTATTGAAAAATTTGTATATTGCCGTTAACGCGGACGATTCGCGTTTGGCAACCACCATTCGCACACAATACCCTGTAGCCCTTGTAGATGAATTCCAAGACACTGATCCTTGGCAGTACGGGGCGTTGAAAAAAATATACGTTCAAGAACGTACCGATGATTCAGGCTTAATTATTATCGGTGACCCTAAGCAAGCTATTTACGGTTTTAGAGGTGCTGATCTTGATACATACTTAAGCGCAAGGAGGGATGCTCAGGAAAATATATACACACTCCCAAAAAACTACAGATCAACCCAAGGTCTTGTTAGTGCAGTCAATCATATATTTTCGGTTGCTGAAAAGCCGTTCAAGGATATTGATTTTGTCAGCGTCGAAGCTGCCGTGGAGATTGAGCCCCTCAAGTTGGGCAGCGCAGAACAACCAGCGCTTACGGTTTGGTATGCGAACACGAACAACGTGCTTAATAAGGATACTTACAACCATGTCATGTCATCTCTATTTGCGGCTCAAATTGTTACTTTATTAAATGCAAAAGCTGCACAGCCAAATGAGATGGCGGTTTTGGTACGTGATTTCAAAGAGGCTAATGCTATTCGCCAAGCCTTAGCGAAACTTGGTGTGAGAAGTGTTTATTTGTCCGATAAGGAGAGTGTTTTCGCCAGCGAAGAAGCAAGGGAGCTGAGACTCATTTTGATGGCTGTCGCTCATCCTAAATCAACCAGTCAACTACGCTGTGCTGTAACGACCAAAATCTGGGGACTGAGCCTAGACAATGAACTCGAGCAGCTCATCCACGACGAGGAGTCGTGGCAAGCTCTAATTGATAGCTTTCATATTTATCAAGCTATTTGGCAAAAGCAAGGCTTTTTGCCCATGTTGCACCGATTGATTCATGAAAATCAGATTGCACATAAATTGCTCAGTGGAATCAGCAACGAACGAACGAATGGTGAAAGAGTATTGACCAATCTATTGCATCTGGGTGATTTACTTCAAGCTGCTAGCTTGAAGGTGCACGGAGAAGAAGCACTGATCAGGTACTTAGAGGAACAATTAAGAGATCCCCAATCTTCAGGGGAATCTGCTGTTCTGCGCTTAGAGAGTGAAGCTAATTTAGTGAAAATAATTACAATCCACAAATCTAAAGGTCTTGAATTTCCGCTCGTGTTTTTGCCATTTATATCTAATTTCAAGCCCGAAAGCGCCAATAGCGATAGGAGTGACCAAAGTCGAATTGAAGAAGATATCAGACTGTTTTATGTTGCTTTGACGCGTGCACAAAGAGCGCTTTGGATGGGTCTGGCGCCCATGGTAAAAGACTTTAATAAGAAATCAAATTCGCCTAAAAGCGCAGTTTCAGTGCTATTGAATCGTCAAAATTCAGAGGACCTGGTATCTAAGCTGAGTCTTTGGAGTGCGTGTCCTCACATACTCGTAAGCCCCGCTCCCACATTGGGTGAGCAACGCTATACGGCGATTGAATCTGCTGTCGCCCTGCAAGGTGCGTTGACTCCGAAACAAAAGTTCATCTCCAATTGGTGGACCGCTAGTTTTAGTTCAATTTCTAAAGGATCCGCAAAGGATCAGGGTAATCACTTTGAGCCAGTGAGTTCGGTTGATGAGAAGCTAGCAGATTCGCAGGTTGATAATTTTAAAAGTACGGATGAGGATCTCTCCTTGATTGGTGCCGCGCTACGAGAGCCAGGGGCTGCAGGACTCGCTAGTCCCTCTGGTATGCCTAGTGCGTATGACGAAATTCCCTCCAGTAGTTTATTGGGCACCTTATTACATGACCTCCTAGAGTGGCAATTTAAATATGGTTGGCCAATCACTGCGCAGTCCCCAGACAAACTACTGCAATCAGAGTGGACCTTGATGTTGGAGGTGAAGCTGCTTAAGTTGAATCTGGGTGAGGAACTAAGAGATTTACTGGTAAGTTGGATTCACAAGATTGTGACTACAAAATATATGGCCTCCGATTTTAATTTCCCACTTAGCTCGTTGTCTTTGCGCGATATGAATATGGGTAACGCTTGGGCTGAGATGGGATTCACTTTGCCTGTAAAGTCCATGGAGGTCGCAAGGCTAGATACATTGATTACAAAGCATGTACTTGCGCATTTACCAAGACCCTCCCTGATACCCAAGCAGATGAACGGTATGTTAACGGGATTCATGGATTTAATATTTGAGCATGAGGGTCGTTATTACGTCCTAGATTACAAATCCAATCGGCTGAGCGGATATTCAAATGAAGACCTGCAAACCTCTATACTCGGTCACCGCTACGATGTGCAATACACGCTTTACTTATTGGCGCTTCACCGTTTACTGAAATCGCGCCTGGACGACTACGATTATGATGAGCATGTTGGCGGGGCTATTTATTTATTTCTGCGCGGGATTCAATTTGAGTCGCAAGGTGTATTTGTAGATCGTCCGTCCAAGGCGCTTATTTTGGCGCTGGATGAAGCATTTAAGGGCGTCTGATACGAAATGTCTAAATCCAAGGAACTAAACGCTACTTTCAATAGATTTGATCTGGCCTTTGCTAGGTTCTTGCAGGAGAAAGAACCAAGCCCAGATGCACGCCATGCGGTTCTTGCTGCGTTGGTCAGTCATTTATATATGAAGGGGCACACTTGTCTGGATTTAAATTTGCTCTCCCGGGGGGATTGGAGTTCCTTATCGCTAGAGCACGAGACCTACAACTTGCTACCCAAGGACTTAGCACAATCTGCCAAAACAATTCCATGGAAGAACGGGGTAAATAGTCCACTGGTACTAGACAACCAATTACTTTACTTAAGAAAGAACTGGGAAGCTGAGAGCAGAGTCATTGAATCCATTCGAAATAGGTTGAATACAACGATTCCAGTAATCCCAGATTTAGCGCAGGACCTTGACCAACTCTTTGGCTCAGATGAAGACCTTGATCAGCCGGACTGGCAAAAACTAGCCTGCGCTGTTGCGACTCGAGGGCTTTTTACGTTAATCACCGGAGGTCCTGGGACCGGTAAAACAACGACTGTCACTAAGTTGATATCGCTACTTGTCTCCCATTCACTTAAACAAACCCCTAGTTCATCCCTGCGAATAGCACTTTGCGCACCCACGGGCAAAGCTGCTGCAAGATTGGGTGCATCTGTTGGCGACGCTATAGGTGCGTTGCCAGAGCAGTTCAGATTTGAGATTAAAGAAAATCCTATAACGTTGCACAAACTTTTGCAAATTCGCTCAGACGATGCCTCCCCAGAGCTTAAGCCTCTTTTGTATGATGTGATCGTTATTGATGAGGCTTCTATGATTAGCCTTCATTTGATGGATAGACTGCTTGCTAGCGCTACCCAAAATACCCGACTCATTTTCCTTGGAGATCAAGATCAACTCGCATCGGTGGAGGCTGGTGCGGTGATGGGGCAGTTGTGTTTGCACGCAAAGAATGGAAATTATTCACCTACAACGCTCAAATGGTTGATGACTCTGACGACGAAGGATTTGAGCGAGTGGGGTGGTTTAGGTTCACAGCTGTCCCAGCAAACCGTGATGCTAAGACGAAGTTATAGGGTAGAGGGTGGCGGAGTTATTCATCAATGGGCACAAACTATAAACCGAGGAAGCGATGAAGATTTAAAGAGTTTGAGAAGAAATTGGAGCGAATTAAAGATTTGGTCAGCACAGAGTAAAGATGTCATTGATAGGTTGGATATTAAGCTCTTTAATGATCCAAGTACAAAACAGTTTTTAAATGAAGTTTGGAGAAAATATTTAGATCTTGTGCAAACTATTCAACTGGATTCTTCCAAGGATGAGCATGAACAGCAGCAATTGGCTAAGTCAGTACTGAACGCATTTGCTGAATTTCAGGTGCTATGCGCTGTGAGGGAAGGTCCATGGGGTGTTTCTCATTTGAATAAAGTAATTGCTCATTTATTGGGGTTTCATGATGAAGGATGGTATGTCGGTAGACCCGTGATGATTACGCGAAATAATTATCATTTGGACCTGAGAAATGGGGATATTGGCGTTTGCTTGATCAAAAATGGTGAGTTACGCATTGCCTTTCCAGTCGATGGATCCAGTGATGGTGTCTTTGTGCGATGGATTCATCCCTCCAGGATTGATTCGGTTGAAAGCGTTTTTGCAATGACTGTGCACAAATCCCAAGGTTCAGAATTTAATCATGTGTGCTTGGTATTGCCCGAGCGACGAGCAGCGGTTTTAACGAGAGAGTTAATTTATACAGGACTCACCCGCGCAAAGAAAAAGATAACCTGGGTAGTGCCAGATGAGAAGGAGCTATTTAAAGCAGTACAGAGCAAGCTCTCTCGCAGTGGAGGCCTGAGCTGCATTCACGATAGTTAGATATTGACGTTGAATAGGTTTTAAGACCCCTCAACGTAATGGATCAATATGAAACCCATTACTCAGGCTTATACCCAATACGACGAGTCACTTCGCCCCAGCGTTGTATTTCTTCATGAAGATACTCAGCAGTTTTTGTAGGAGTCTCAGTCAAAGACTCAAAAGCCTGGGCTTGAATTTTCTCCCTAATTTCAGGCATTGCCAATACTTTAGAGAGCGCCTCATACCATTTTGATTGAATGGGGGCTGGGGTACCTGCTGGTAGGAACGCTCCAACCCAAGTTGAGTCAAGAAAGTTTTGGTAACCTAACTCCCCAAGCGTTGGCACATCGGGGAGTGAGGGTAAGCGTTGCGGGCTAGTGACTGCGAGCGCTCGAAGTCTTCCGGCCTTTATATTTTGTAAGGGCCCAGCCATCGCCATGCAACCAATCTTAGGTTCACCAGCTACCACCGACCCCACGGCTTGTCCAGCGCCGCGGTAATGGATTGGCGTCATATCTAGTTTTAGTGTGAGATTGAACAACCTCTCAGCTGTCAGGTGAGGTGCTGTACCCGAACCAGGGGTCGCAAATGCAAGGGGAGAAGTTTTTGCAAGGCTTATGAGTTCCTTTAAATTGCGAACTGGCAGGCTAGGGTGCGTTACAAAAACGTGGGGCTGAGTCGCAGCGATAGTCACGGCTAAAAAATCACTCTCAGCGTTATAGCCTGACTCCACAAATTGAGTATTAATTGCAAATGCGGTGGAAGTTATCAAGATTGTGTTGCCGTCGGGTAAAGATTTAGCGACGGTCTGCGCGCCTATGTTCCCACCAGCTCCGCCTTTGTTATCAATGACAACGGCTTGCCCAAGGGTCTCAGAGAGTTTGGCCTGAATAATTCTGGCCACCGCGTCAGGTGGGCCTCCGGGTACGAAGGGTACAACGATGCGAATCAAACGGTCTGGCCATTTGCTTTGCGCCCATGATGGAGCTGCAAACGCTGACAAGCCAGATAGCATTAGGCCTAGAACGCTTTTACGGCGAATATCGCAATGTCCTTCGTTGGTGTGAGTAATCATTACTTTCTCCTGATTTAAAAAATATGACGCATTAATTCGTACAACTCGTTTTGCCCCTCGAAACCCATTCCCGGTCTATCAGACAGTTTAATCATTCCGTTCTCAATCTGTGCGTCATCATTGAATCCTGCAAAGACGCCAAAAACCCCTGGGTATGCTTCACACCCACCAAGATCCAAGCCAGCAACGATGGCCAATGTCATCATGTTTCCACCGTGTGGAAAGACTTGCTGAGAGGACCATCCATGATCTCTCAGGACCTGCAATGTTTTTGTAAATTGAGTAATGCCGTAGGACTGCGGGATGTCGACTTGCAAAATATCCTTACCTGCACGAAGTCCCGAGTAGCGCAGTAAATTTTGAATATCTTGTGTTGAAAACAAATTCTCACCCGTTGCAATCGCAGGTGCGTAATGTGTTGACAGCTCAAAGAGAAGCTTAAAATCAAGCGGGTCGGTTGGCTCTTCAAACCACCTCAGCCCGAATGGCGCAAGTGCGTTGGCATACTCCCATGTGCGTTTATGATCCAGCCCTGCATTGGCATCCACTGCAAGGTGCTCTGAATCTCCTAAGATCGCAATAGAGGTTTCAATGCGCTTTAAATCGTCAGCTAGGCTGACACCGCCCACCTTGATCTTCATGTGGGTATAACCCTCTTGAAGTCTCATTTTAATCTCGTCGCTCAGGTCAGACAGGCCTTTGTCCTGTGCGTACCAGCCACCGCCTACATAGCAAGGCACTTTGTCTACTTGTTTACCACCGTTAAAACGCTCTGCAAGCAGTGTGTGAAGGGGTACCCTCTTGACTTTAGCAAGGGCATCCCATACGGCACACTCTATGGTTCCAACCGCTATAGAGCGCTCCGTGTGGCCTCCGGGTTTTTCTCTGCGAGTCATGCAAGCGAGTGCGAGCGCAGGATCAATCAGACCACTTGCAGGGTCTAGCAAACTATCGGGAGAGGCTTTTAAAAGACGGGGAATCATGCGCGTGCGCATGACCTCGCCACAGGCATAACGCCCAGTTGAATTAAAAGCGTAACCAATCACAGGTTCTGCGTCGACCAAGACATCTGTTTTAACCGCCACGACGGAGGTCGTCATCTCACTGAAATCAAACACAGCATTTCGCATCTGTGTTTTCAGCGGTACGCTTATCTCACGGATATCTAGTATTTTCACGGCTCTATAAATTGGTGTTGAATAGCGAAATTGGAAAGTATCTTCTTGATCTGTTCAATGACAATAGTCTCAGACGATGCAACAAGGATCTTCAGCCTGAGTCCGCCCCCTGAAATGTCAACATCCAAACTCCAAGGACCACTGACACCTTGGAGGGCTTGTGTAAAGCTTCGTGTTGCAGCGTCAATTTGAAGAATATGTTTCTGAGGCTTGCCCACCGCTGTTAGTGGAATGTGATCTAAGAAAATAATTTCTTTGGGGATCGCGGGGCGCTCTGGTATGTGGGCAGCCGCTAGTTCCATCAGTTCTGTCTCGCTAACACTTGCTCCTGGATGAAGCTGCACGTAGGCAATGGGTAACTCACCTGCATGGGCGTCGGGTTTTCCGACTGCAGCAGCAAGCGCAACGCCTGGGCACATGAGCAAAGCGTCCTCAATCAAGCGTGGTTCAATGTTATGACCACTTCGAATAATGATGTCCTTTTGTCGTCCGCTGATTCGAATGAATCCATCGCTATCCAAACATCCTAAGTCACCCGTCACTAAAGAGCCATCGGCAAGGAATACACCCTTGTTGTGCTGGGGATCCAAGTATCCAGCGGCTACTCCGGGACCCTTGACGATCACCATCCCAACTTCACCTAGTTCGCAGTGACGCTGTATAGCCTGTCCGTCCTCTGACATTTTGGCAATGAGTATGTTTGTATAGGGGACTCGAATTCCAGAGCAACCCTCCCGGTAGGGACCGTCTCTTGGATCAAGCGTGGCATGGCTTGTATTCTCAGTCATGCCGTAGCTTTGCAAGGCTTTGGAGCCCGTTATTTCTACGATATTGGCTTGCACGGCTGGTGCGATTGCTGTTGATCCGGTTGCAAAGAATGGGCGAAGTGAGGAGATATCTTCGTGGGTGGGTGGTGTTTTGGCGAGTACGGATAAGGTTGTGGGAACACCCGAAATTTGCGTTATTCCAAAGCGCTCAATGTAGCGCCAATAATTTGCTATGTAGGTCTTATCACGCGCTCCAAAAAGACTTGGGATAACAGTGCTGTGTCCATCAGCGGTGCTGACCAACCCCCGAACCAGTAAACCACCAATGTGAAAAAGCGGCGTATCCGATAAAACAATATCGCGTGAAGTAAACGCTAGACCAAGGTTTGCTGCCCATTGGCGGTAAACCATTCCTCCGTGTTTGACTTTAACTATTTTGGGATGGCCTGTCGTGCCACCAGAGTGAACATAACATGCAATTTGCTCGCGAGTTGCGCAGGGACGCTCAAACGTGAGGGAATGGGAGGGTTGGTTGTCTGCAACGCTTAGTAGATCATTTGGGTGTTTGCTCGCAAAGGGGTCGTGTAGCGTAAATAGTTTAATTGAAGCACCGTGTTCTTTGGTGATTTTTTCTATTGCTGCACAAACATTTTCCCAAATCTCAAATCCTGGGGTAGGACCCAGCGAAACAACTACTTTCACATTCGCCTGTACAAGCAGATCAGCCAAAGCATTTGAGTCGAGCATCCAATTGATTGGAAAAGGGCGGGCACTTAATAGGGCCCCAATCAAAGTTGAGAATAATGAAGGAACTGTGGGACTCACAACCGCAACCACGTCTTCTGATTGAATACCTAGCGAATGCAATAAGTTGGCAAACTGCACAGATCGTCGTTCAAGCTCGGAAAATGTCCAAGTGTGGATGGGGCCGTCTATATCCCCGTTGTGTGTGGCAATAATGGCTGGATGTTTTGGGTTAAATCGGCAGCCGTCTAAAAGGTTTTGTGCAAAGTCCCAACGCGTGATGCGTTCTTCTAGCGGAGTTTTTTCAATCGTTTCAATGTCCTGGATGTTTCGCAAGGGCGCGTATGCGTCCTTGATAAACTCGGTGCAAGGCGTGTTGAAGGCCTTCATGGGTTGAGCCATTAATAGGGGTTGCAAGTTTGAATTCAATTTTTACCTGCGAGTGATAGCGTGCGTTGAGCAAGACGAACATTTGCATAGTCGATCATCATATTTTGATACCGCACTGCGCCTAATCCGCGCGATTCTGCCTGCGTAAACGCTTCCAATAGCCCTTTTGCATACTCGATATCTGCTTCAGAAGGCGTAAACACCTCGTGCATGATAGGAAGCTGTGTTGGGTGTATAGCCATTTTTCCTACGAATCCAAGTTCACGTGCAATTTTGCACTCAACCCTTAACGCGTCAAGATCGTTCAAGTTCATAAAGACACCGTCAACTATCCACTGCACTCCAGCAGCCCGGGCGTCGATAACCATTTTGCTGCGGGGATAGGACAGCGCAAGACTTTGGGGTGTCCACTGACCGCCCAGGTCTAACATAAAGTCTCCTTGCTCGGCACTGGCTAATGAGACGCCGCAGATGCGCGGACTTGCACAGGCTAAATCAAAAGTATTTCGAAGTCCCATACACGTCTCGACCAAAGGCAGTATTTTTAAACTACCGAGCGTCATATTGCATTTTGATTCAATGACTTTCAAGGCTTCATCCAAGAGCTCAATGTCTTTAACAACCTCTGCTTTGGGGAGAATGACTCCCATGAGGTTTTGCTGAGATGTGGCCTGCTCGACGGCGCGAAGATCAGCCAAGTAATCTCCTGCGCGTGGATTGTTGATTCTTAAAAAGAAAGGCTTCACGCAGCCTTGAGATAGTGTTTCACGAACGTTCTCACGCGCTGCGTCTTTGGCGCTAAGGGCTACAGAATCTTCTAGGTCAAAAATGAGAGCGTCTGCGTCGCCTAGTTGTGATTTTTTGAGTAATTCGGGACGTGAGCCAGGTGCGAACATTAAAGTTTTATACATATGCAAATCTCAAACAGATTTCAATCAAATTTCAACGGTTTTGCCACTGAGGAGAGCGTTTTTCAATGAAGGCGCGAGGCCCCTCTCTTGAATCCTCGGTGGTATATAAAAACGTGGCTAAATCCCTCTCTAAATTGAGACCCTCTTGCAAAGAGAGGTCCAAGCCGCGAACAACGGCTTGTTTAGCTGAGCGAACCGCAACTGGCGCGTTGGCGGCTATTTGATCCGCAAGCAATAAGGCGCGGTCCATCAACTCTGATGCATCAACGAGGTGGTCAATTAGCCCCATTTCGAGTGCTTCGTTGGCTAAAATTTTGCGAGCAGATAGGATCATTTCAAGCGCGTGCGAGCGACCAATCCGTCGTGCTAGACGCTGGGTGCCACCGTTGCCGGGCAATAGGCCGCGGCTGACCTCTGCAAATGTAAAGCTAGCGGTATTACTTGCAAAGCAAATATCGCACTGCAAACAAAGCTCAATGCCCCCGCCAATGGCTAGTCCGTTCACTGCGGCAATGATGGGTTTGTCAAAATCGGCTAAACCTTCGCCCTTTTCCCATCTGTATCTGCGCAGCTCACTCAAAGGTACGCTCTTGAGTTGCTCGGCAAACTCCTTCAGATCCATGCCTGAACTAAACGCTTTGTCACCCGACCCGGTTAGGACAACGACTGCGACTTCGTTATCTCTTCGCAACTCATTCATAACCGAATGCAAGTCATTTCGCATTTGGAGGTTTATCGCATTCATCACCTCTGGCCTATTGAGCGTTACGATTGCAACTGAACCACGTTTTTCTAATAATATGGTTGGGTGGGGTGATTCGAGCATGATATATTTTTTCGAAAGAAAGGCAAAATGTTAAATATATAAGTGTAAATTGTTTTGTTACAATCGATTAAAGCATATGATTTAAATTTGGTCAACAGTGGTTTTTCTGGATATGTATTGGCAAGGACTCTGGCCGAAATTAATTTCGGGCTAAACTGTCAAATATTGTGATTAATAAGTGATTCGCCATGGTCAAAACCGCCCGCGTTCGGCAACCCAAAACACTAAGTACACCTGAGAGGATCCTTCAGGCAGCTGAGAAATTATTCAGTGAGCGCGGAGTAGACGGTGTAAGTTTGCGTGAGATCACCTCAACTTCTGGTGTTAATAGTGCCTCCTTGCACTATCATTTTGGATCCAAGATCGCTGTACTAGAAAAAATATTTGAACTCCGAGCACAGCCCATTGCAGACAAGCGGGTGGCCTTGTTATCACAGGTAAAACTCAACCGACAAGGTAGACCTGAGCTGGAGGATGTTTTAAGGGCTTTTTTACAGCCTGCTTTTGAGTCCTTGAACACCAAGCAAGGTGCAGCGTTTACGCTCTTGAGGGCAAGATTGTCATTCGAGCGAGAGGAGATTCGTCGTCGTGTGCTTGATAAAACCTTCAATGAATCCAGTCGCCTCACCTTGGATGCACTTGCGAAGGCGCTTCCTGGTCTCGCGCCAGCGGAGTTGCACTGGCGTTTTCATTTTTTATTGGGCTCCATGGTCTACACGATGGCTATGCCCGGACGCATTGAGTCGCTAACGGAGAAGGCTGTTGATAGTAGCGATGGACCAACTGCGCTTGAGCAGTTGATTCGTTTTGCAGCAGCTGGATTTCGGGCGCTTTGAGCTTTAAGGCTATAACTTTCAATAACGCGACTTCAAATAACGCGACTTTTAAAACTGGGAGCACTGTTTGTCCAACTCTGTCCAATATGCAAATGCCGCCGGTGAAAGCTCACTTCAGACACAGCTAGAACACGGTGTCCTGACGGTATCAATTGGTGAACAAGACGCCTCCTTCTTGTGGGACGTGACAGTCATTCACGACCTATTTGCATTATTTCAAAAGGCCGACGCTGACGAGGCTGTTCGCGTTTTGACCTTGCAGGGGCGTGGACCGGATTTTTGTGCTGGCCTGGTTGCACATGATGATTCAAAGGATTCGTTGGAGGGGCGCGTGCGTATTAAAAATGCAATGGAGTTAGTCCAACAACTGCGGACCCGCACACTCAAATTGTTATCCAAGCCAATCATCGCTTTAGTGCGCGGGAGATGTAGTGGTGTGGGTATTAGGTTGATAGAGGGCTGCGATATTGTTTATGCACAGGATGATTCACAATTCTTCTTCTCGCAAGGCGAGCTAGGGCTTCTGGCTCTCATTCCAGGCGGTGCAGACGGACCTAGTTGTATGAGTGCACGTGCAAGGTCGTACTACTCGATCTGTGGGGAATATTTTGATGGAAACGCGGCTGAGCAAAGTGGCTTGGTGACTTTTAGTTCCTCAGCACAAGAGATTGTGGGGGCAGTGCAATCGCTTGCCAAAACTTTGTCCGAGAAAGATCCGTTAGCAGTGAAATTTACTAAAGATACTTTAGCCCACGTTGGTTCCATGAGTTGGGATGCAAGTGTAAATTTCACCGCAGCAAAGTTTGCAGAGTTAAAGGCGTTGCAAGCTGTGAGCGAGGGTAGTGCTACCCGTGCGAGCGCAGTGGCCAGCTTTTTGGCAGGGAAAAGCAAGCCCGGCTTAGGTCGTTAAAAAATGTTAAAAATTGATGATCACATTCCCGGGGCAAGAATTATTGGTCTTGATAGAGCTGAGAAGCGCAATGCAATTGGCGTTGAGTTGACCCTTGCACTCGAGCAAATTTTGCTTGAAACGCGCTTTCGTGAAGATATTCGAATCCTTGTGTTTCACGGAATTGGCGGACATTTTTCGGCCGGGATGGATATGAAAGATTTTTTTGACAGCTCAACCCGTTCGCCCGAGCTTATCCAAAAAGCTCGCAAAGCCACAGAACATTGGCGCTGTCACTTGCTGAGAAAAATGCCGCAATTTATCGTCACCGCAGTAGAAGGATACTGTTTAGGAGGAGCCTTGCCTATTTTGCAGTGCTCGGACGTTGTTATTGCAAGTAAGAACGCTCAATTCGGCTTACCCGAAATCAATTTTGGTTTCGTTCCTGGTGGTCAAATAGTGAAGGCTGTCGAATTAATGGCCACCAAGCGAGCGTTGTCTTACATGGCTTTGAGCGGACGGTTGATCGACGCACATCAAGCAAACAGCTGGGGACTTGTGACGCGCGTCGTGGACGAAGAGCCTATGACTCCAGCCCTCGAGTTGGTCAACAAGTATTTGGAACTCAAATTCCCAGTGTTGACGCAATAATGGTTTTTTGAATCTCGGAGGTGCCCCCCCCAATTGTTGCCAATCTTGAGTCTCTAAAGAAGCGTTGCATTGGATATTCCATGCAATAACCGTATCCTCCCAGTATTTGAAGGCAGGTATCAGAGATCGACTTATAGCTCTCGCCTACTAAGTATTTGAGTACAGCTGTGTCGGCCTTTTCAGCTTGACCGTTATCCATCAACCAGGCATAGCGGTGGAGCATGGTTTGGGCCGTGTCCAGCTGCACTTTCATATCAGCAAATTTATGCTGAATGACTTGAAAGCTACTGATGGGTTTACCAAACTGTATACGGTTTTTGGCGTAATCAAGGGCAAAGTCAAATGCGTTTCGTGCTGCACCAATTCGCGCTGCAGAAAGACACAACCGTTCGTAGCGCAGCGTGTCCTCGCAGATTGACCAGCCCTTGTCGAGCTCGCCAAGCAAAGCGGTTGCGGGAACACGAACGTTGGTGAAGGTCACCTCTGTCGTGCCAATGGAGTGTTGACCAAGTGTAGGAATACGGCGAACTTCAATTCCGGGTAATTTGGTGTCTACTAAAAAAGTGCTGATGCCTAGTTGTTTTTTGACCAAATGGTTGGTGCGCAGTGCAACTAGGGCATAGTCGGAGATATCAAAGCCGGATATGAACTGTTTGCGACCATTAATAATGTAGTGGTCACCATCAGGATCTGCGCGGGTGCGAAGGGACGCCGCGTCAGAGCCCGAATCAGGTTCTGTGAGCGCGAAGGCATAGCTAAATTCACCGCTGATTGTTTTGGGTACGAAAAATTGTTTCTGGGCCTCCGTTCCGTTTTTCAATATGGCGTAGCAACCAAAGGTATAGGTTCTAAATAACCAAAGTCCCAGTTCTTCAAAGTGGTTTCCTGTTTCCTCTAAGAGTACAGCCAAATCTGTAGCAGAACCATTTGCGCCCCCGTACTCCTCGGGTGCAATCAGGCCAAGCCAACCGTGTTTGGCGAGGGCTTGAAATGCCTCTACAGGGGGCTTGGCTTTCTCATCGCAGCGTGCGACATATTCCATGTTGCAGACATCGTCCAGTAGTGTCTTTACGTGATCACGGATAGCTAGTTGCTCGCTTGTAAGTCCGAAATTCATTTCGAAGGCTCCAGATTAGGGTGGATTTTTCAGATTAATTTAATTAAATTTGTCAGGAATCATACCATCAGATTTAATCAAGTGCTTGAATCTGAATTGAATTCCCCCATGTTTTGTGGCCCCATTGGGATGGGATATGATGCCCATTCCATATTAATAGCTGGGATGTTGGTATGTCTTTAGGTAATTCGCCGAGTACGCCCTACGGAACATTAAATGCCTCTACAGGGCGCCCGATAAGAAAGCAATTGAATTTGCCTGAACTATTGGCAATGCACGCCAGGGGCGAGAAAATCGCCATGTTAACCGCCTATGACGCAACCTTTGCGGCACTGGCCGATGCTGCAGGTGTGCACTCCCTTTTGGTGGGTGACTCACTTGGAATGGTCTCCCAGGGACTGACCAACACATTAGGTGTCAGTTTGGAGACGATGTGCTATCACGTCGAGAGCGTCCACAAAGGGTTACAACGCGTGCAAGGGGCTGCATGGCTGATTGGTGACTTACCCTTTGGGAGTTATCAAGAGTCTCGTGAGCAAGCCATGCGCAGTGCGGTTGAATTGCTCAAAGCGGGTGCGAATATGGTGAAGCTTGAAGGTGGGGGATGGACTGCAGAGGTGATTGCTTTTTTAGTTGAAAGAGGAATTCCCGTCTGTGCGCATTTAGGGCTAACTCCCCAAACTATTCATGCACTGGGGGGGTACCGCGTTCAAGGTCGTGGGGATAAGGGGGAAGTAGTGCGTCAACAGGCTAATGCCCTTGCACAGGCCGGGGCCAGTATGTTGGTCTTGGAGATGGTCCCAACAGACTTAGCAAAGCTGATCACCCAAGACTTAAAGACTTGCCCGACCATTGGTATTGGCGCGGGTAACGCAACTTCGGGGCAAGTATTAGTGATGCATGACATGTTGGGCGCTAATATGAACAGACCGCCTAAATTCGTTCGTAATTTCCTCGCTGAGTCCAGCGGTATCCAACAAGCCTTTGAGGCTTATGTCGCTGCAGTTCAAAGCGGCCAATTTCCAAACAATGAATTACACGCTTGGTAAACAAGAGCAACAACTCTTTGATCTGTGCTGTGAGCTCGTCTTTTAAAAACAATGCCCGCCAAATCTGCAAAAAAATCTCTTTTCTCTATTGCTGACTTAGCAGATGAGTTTGACGTCACTCACCGTGCAATTAGGTTCTATGAGGATCAGGGACTTTTGTCCCCGCAAAGGGGTGGAAAGAACTCTCAAATACGTATGTACTCAGCAGGCGATCGCACCCGCCTCAGGTTGACCCTGCGCGGTAAGCGACTTGGATTCTCACTCGCTGAGATAAAGGAGATATTAGATATCAACCTTTACAACAAACCAGGCGGAAGTGCTTTGCAATTGGAGCGGTTTATTCAAGTATTGGCCAAGCACCGCCAAACCTTAGAGCAGCAGATGGAGGATCTAAGCGATCAGTTGAAGGAGCTTACCTTTCACGAAGAGCAGTGTAAAACGCTACTTTCTGCAAAAAAACCAAAATCAAGACCGAAAAAAAGCTAAATTCCAGCTTCTTTGGCTCCCTAAGTTTCTCGTTGTTTTTGTAACGTATTGATTTTATTGAATATTTATTTTATTCGATGGGTTTTTACTACTTGACCTTTACGTTAACGTCAAGTAAATTACATCACACAATTCAATTGAAAGGGTGTGATGCGCGAACTCTTACCGGAAGTAAAAGCGGAGTTGGTCAAAAGTTTTTCTAATCAAGGGTTGATGAACACCTTTAACGCAACGTTAGAAAGAGTTGAGCACGGGCATATTGAGATTTCAATGCCATATTCAGATGCCGTCTCGCAGCAGCATAAATTTTTCCATGGTGGTGGGATAGGCGCATTGGCAGACTCTGCCTGTGGGTACGCAGCTATCTCTCAACTACAAGACGGAGAAGCATCCTTAACAGCGGAGTACAAAATTAATTTTCTATCCCCTGCTGATGGAGAACGTTTGGTTGCGGTGGGTAGAGTTTTAAAGGCTGGTCGGACCTTGATTGTTTGTCAGGGAGATGTGTTTGTTGAAAAAGAGGGTCAGCGAAAGTTGTGCGCAACGATGCTGATGACGATGTGTGTTGTCAAAAATCTGAGTCATAAATAGGGAGTAGAGATGAGTGATGTACCTGGAGTCAATTTTTATTTGGGTGAGGATATAGATTCCTTGCGTGACGCGGTCCATGTCTATGCGCAGGCACAAATCGCACCTCGAGCTGCAGAGATAGACAAAACGGATCAATTCCCCATGGAGCAGTGGAAAAAAATGGGGGAACTTGGGGTTCTGGGTATTACCGTAGGCGAGGAGTACGGGGGTGCCAACATGGGTTACCTCGCGCATATGGTCGCACTGGAGGAGATCTCACGTGCCTCAGCGTCAGTTGGGCTATCTTACGGCGCACATTCAAACTTATGCGTCAATCAAATACACCGCAACGGCACACCAAAGCAGAAGAAAAAATATTTGCCCAAGTTAGTTTCAGGAGACTTTATAGGCGCGCTAGCCATGAGTGAACCTAATGCAGGATCTGATGTGGTTAGTATGAAGCTGAGCGCTGTCGAACGCGACGGCCATTACATCCTCAATGGAACCAAAATGTGGATTACCAACGGTCCTGATTGCGATGTATTAGTAGTCTATGCAAAAACAGATCCGCTTGCAGGCGCTAAGGGTATTACTGCGTTTATTGTTGAGAAAGGGATGCCTGGTTTCTCTGTTGCACAAAAACTTGATAAATTGGGTATGAGGGGATCGCACACAGGCGAGTTGGTGTTTGAAAACGTTATGGTCCCATGCGAAAACATACTCGGTGATCTCAACGCAGGCGTAAAGGTCTTAATGAGCGGATTGGATTACGAACGAGCAGTGCTTGCCGCGGGTCCACTTGGAATCATGCAGGCTTGTATGGATGCGGTTGTTCCTTACATTCATGACCGCAAACAGTTTGGACAATCCATTGGAGAGTTTCAGTTGATTCAAGGCAAGGTAGCTGACATGTACACCACATTACAGGCTTGTCGCGCATACTGCTACGCAGTGGGCAAGCAACTGGACGCGCTTGGACCGCAGCACGCTCGACAGGTTCGAAAAGATGCTGCAGGGGTAATCCTGTATACCGCTGAGAAGGCGACGTGGATGGCTGGCGAAGCCATTCAAATCTTTGGTGGCAATGGGTATGTGAATGAGTATCCAGTGGGTCGTTTGTGGAGGGACGCAAAGTTGTACGAGATTGGCGCAGGTACATCTGAGATTCGACGAATGCTCATCGGGCGTGAATTATTTGCTGAAACTACTTAACACAGAGAAAGACTTAGGTATGCCCAAGCTTGAGACCAAATTAAATACCCGTAACTCTGAATTTATTGCTAACGCCCAAGTGATGCAATCGGTTGTAGCTGACCTGAAACTCAGAGTCAGCCGTATTGAGCTTGGGGGGGGTGAGAGCGCCAGAAAAAAACATACGGACCGAGCCAAGTTACTCCCCCGCGACAGGGTGCAACTGTTGCTTGATCCTGGTACCCCCTTTTTAGAATTTTCCCAGTTGGCTGCATACGGGATGTATCCCGAAAAATCAGGAGAAGATGCTGCGCCTGGAGCTGGAATCATTACGGGGATTGGCTCCATTTCTGGGCAAGAGTGTGTCATCATTTGTAATGACGCAACCGTTAAGGGAGGAACTTATTTCCCAATGACTGTGAAAAAGCATCTGCGCGCTCAAGAAATAGCAGATCAAAATAATTTACCCTGTGTGTATCTCGTGGATTCGGGGGGTGCTAATCTTCCCAATCAAGATGAGGTATTTGCGGATCGCGATCATTTTGGACGAATATTCTTTAACCAAGCCAATATGTCCTCTAAAGGCATACCGCAGATTGCAGTTGTAATGGGCTCATGTACTGCGGGTGGTGCCTATGTTCCTGCAATGAGCGATGAGAGCATTATCGTAAAAGAGCAGGGGACTATCTTCTTGGCGGGCCCACCTTTGGTGAAGGCTGCTACTGGAGAGCTTGTGAGTGCGGAGGATTTAGGGGGCGCAGATGTTCATACCAGACTCTCAGGCGTTGCCGATCACTTTGCCCAAAATGACGCACATGCACTGAACGTAGCGCGCAGTATTGTTGGTAATTTAAACCGCAAGAAGCCATCCCCCTTGTTGCGCAGAGCATCCGCTCAGCCCCTGTATTCAGCAGAGGAGCTGTACGGGGTCATACCTGCTGATACAAGAAAGCCATACGATGTCCGCGAGGTCATCGCCCGATTGGTGGACGGATCTGAATTTGATGAATTCAAGGCCCGCTTTGGCGTGACACTCGTCACAGGATTTGCGCACTTAGACGGCTACCCCGTTGGCATCATTGCCAACAACGGGATCTTGTTTTCAGAAAGCGCGTTAAAAGGGGCTCACTTTATTGAGCTGTGCTGTCAGAGAAAAATTCCTCTCATCTTTTTGCAAAATATAACAGGATTCATGGTTGGTCGAAAATATGAAAATGAAGGAATCGCTAGAAATGGGGCGAAGATGGTGACTGCTGTAGCAACAGCACAAGTCCCCAAATTTACAGTGATCATCGGTGGTTCGTTTGGTGCAGGAAACTACGGCATGTGCGGCAGAGCATACAGTCCCAGAATGCTTTGGATGTGGCCAAATGCCAGAATCTCCGTCATGGGCGGTGAACAAGCAGCAAGTGTTCTCGCCACTGTTCGCAAAGACGGCATAGAGGCAAAGGGCGGCACTTGGAGCGCCGAGGAAGAGGAGGCCTTTAAAGCACCGCTTAGGCAGCAGTACGAAACCCAAGGTCACCCCTATTATGCAAGCGCTAGGCTTTGGGATGACGGTGTGATTGATCCAAAAGATACAAGACGAATACTTAGTTTGGCGATCTCAGCGAGTTTGAATGCGCCAATTCCGGACACGAAATTTGGTCTTTTCAGAATGTAACGCATTAAAGATAAAAATGAACACAAGTACTTCATACGCTAGCCCTGCATACACTTGTTTGATTCTCCAAATTGAGCACAGCATCGCAACTGTAACCTTGAATCGACCAGCGCTTAGAAATTCATTCAACGCGCAGCTTATTTCAGAATTAACCAGTGTGTTTGAAGATTTGGGTTCCAGGAGTGACCTGCGCGTGATTGTTTTAGCGGCAAATGGAATTGGTTTTTGCGCTGGCGCTGACCTGAGTTGGATGAAGGCTATGGCCTCATTTAGCTATGAGGAGAATTTGGCCGATGCCGATCTCTTGGCTAAGATGTTAAGCACTATTTACCTCTGTCCTTTACCGACCATTGCACGTGTTCAAGGAGATGCTTACGGGGGTGGCGTGGGTCTAGCAGCTGTATGTGATATTGTTATTGCAAGTGAGAGTGCGCATTTTTGTTTGTCAGAGGCGAGGCTGGGTCTTTTGCCCGCAACGATCAGTCCCTACATTATCAAGGCCATGGGCGAGCAAGCCTCTAGACGTTACTTCATTACCTCTGAAAGATTCTCCGCTGCTGAGGCGCACCGAATTGGATTTGTCCACCTTTTGTCCACGCCAGCTGAATTAGATCAGCACGTAGAGCGCACGTGTCGCTCCTTACTTCAAAACGGTGCACACGCAGTCAAAGAGTGCAAGCGACTCGTTCAAGATTTTGCCAATCAGCCCATTGATGAAAAGTTAAGAGCTGAATCGGTCAAGCGCATTGCTGATATCAGGGGTACTGCTGAGGCACAAGCCCGAATGAAATCGTTTCTGGAGAAAAACTAATTGTTCACCAAAATACTAATAGCCAACCGAGGCGAGATCGCTTGCCGAGTAGCGAAAACCTGTCGTAGGTTGGGCATAAAAACAGTTGCCGTTTATTCGGATGCTGATCAAGACGCACTGCATGTTCAGGCTTGTGATGAAGCCGTTTATATTGGTAATTCAGCACCCAAGGAGAGCTATCTTTTAGGAAGTCTGATCATTGAGAAAGCTTTGTCTTTTGGCGCCCAGGCCATACACCCAGGGTACGGTTTTTTATCAGAAAACGCGGATTTCGCCCAGTCCTGTGCTCAAGCGGGATTGGTATTTATTGGTCCCCCAGCACAGGCCATCAAAGCGATGGGCTCTAAATCGGCTGCCAAGTCATTGATGGAAAAGGCCCAAGTGCCTTTGGTACCCGGTTACCACGGAGAAGAGCAGGAGGCTAGTTTCTTGCACAAAAAAGCCGATCAAATCGGATATCCCGTGTTACTTAAAGCTTCTGCGGGGGGGGGCGGGAAAGGCATGCGCATCGTCACCGAGAGCGCCTCGTTCGATGCGGCACTTGACTCTTGCAAGCGCGAAGCGATGAGTAGCTTTGGCGACGACAAGGTATTGGTGGAGAGATATCTGTCTCGTCCAAGGCATATTGAGGTACAAGTATTTGCCGACAGGCATGGCAACTGCGTATACCTCTTTGATAGAGATTGTTCTGTACAGCGTCGTCATCAAAAGGTTTTGGAGGAGGCACCTGCACCTTGTGTGGACACAGAACTCAAACGCGCTATGGGCACTGCAGCGGTTAATGCAGCGAAGGCTGTGCATTACGAGGGTGCCGGCACAGTTGAATTCATTGCCGAAACGGATGAAATGGGTCAAGCAGGCCAATTTTATTTTATGGAGATGAATACCCGACTTCAAGTTGAGCACCCCGTAACTGAGATGGTTACAGCTCAGGACTTAGTAGAGTGGCAATTGCGAGTGGCTGCAGGTCAAAGGCTTCCCCTTTTGCAAGATGAACTCCGAGTCGAGGGGCATGCGCTGGAGGCACGCATTTACGCAGAAAATCCCGAAAATCAGTTTCTTCCCTCTACTGGAGAGTTACACACGATGAGGATGCCGCAAGAGGTGGCTGGCTCCGTGAGAGTGGATACAGGAGTGCGCGAAGGAGGTGTGATCAGCCCTTATTACGACCCAATGATCGCTAAATTAATTGTGTGGGGCGAAGACCGAGCAACTGCGCTTGCCAAGATGTCCGCGGCATTAGCGGCAGTCAACATCGTTGGTGTTGCTACAAACGTAGCTTTTTTGGGGCGCTTGGTTAAGAACTCCGCCTTTTGCGAACCCAACTTGGATACGGGCTTAATACCCCGGTACGAGGAGGAGCTTTTAAAAAAGGATTTAGAACATGATTTTGAGAGTCTTGCATTCTTGGTTGCCGCTCAGCTAGCTGAGGAATCAAAAACAATAAATTCGAAGGCTTCGGAAATAGATTCGCCGTGGCACAAACAAGACGGCTGGAGAATGAATGGGTCTAGTCGGCGTAGATTCACCTTTGTGCTGGACAACACCCAGCGTACATTCGACATCGATTTAGATTACGCGCACGATACGCTTGCTCATGACGGTGATGTAAGGATCTTTAGTTACACACAGGAGTGCGAAAACTTCAGAGTTGCGTTGGATAACAAAATCTTTACTGCACGTGTATTCTTGGAATCAAACAACCCCTCCAACCTACACTTATTCCGAGATGGACGCCAACAAAAATGGCATTATCAAAACCCCCTGTCAGTCATTCCCACGGAGGAGGGCAGTGCTGGAAAGCTCACGGCGCCAATGCCCGGAAAAGTAGTCGCTGTGAAAGTCAAAGTGGGTGACCAAGTGAGAGTCGGTGATCCATTAATAGTTGTTGAGGCCATGAAAATGGAGCACACCATTACCGCGCCCTTCGAGGGTGTTATTGAAGATATTAACTACTCCCAGGGCGACCAGGTAAGCGAGGGGGATCAATTAATTATTTTTGCAACTAGCGATTGAACTAAAACTGCGGGACACTGTATTTTTAAGCGTAAGTTCGTGCATCCTCGATGACTTTGCCGTCCACTGGAAGTGCATTTTTATCGGTAAAACGCACCGTTGCTCTTAGTTTTGTGATGTCCCTTGTGGACTGGACAATGGCCGCGTTCAGCGCGGTTAAATCTGACGCTGTGCCTGTGTTTACCTTCAACTCACAAAGCACCGACATTTCTTCGTTGCCAATATTTCCACTGACCACCACTCGCGCGCGCTCAATTTGGGGGTGCTTTCTCACGATCTCCAGGACCTGACCGGGGTGTACAAACATACCTTTGATTTTGGTCGTTTGATCTGCCCTACCCAGCCACCCCTTGATACGAAGGTTTGTTCTACCGCAGGGGGAGGGAGTTGTTAAAGAGGCTGGATCTATGGCAGATAAATCGCCAGTTCCAAATCTAATTAAAGGATAGTCTTTGTCAAAAACGGTGATGACTACTTCGCCTGTCTCGCCCATAGGCATGGGCTTTGTACCGTTTGGTTCCACAATTTCTAGGATTATTTCTTCATCAATAATCATCCCCGCCTCAAGCTGTGGAGATTCATAGGCTATCAATCCTACATCAGCTGTCGCGTAGGCTGAGACAACCACAATCCCTCTCGCCTTGAACCATTGCCTAAGGCTGGGAGGGAGTGCTTCACCGGACACAACAGCTTTTTGGACGCTGCTTGAATCGAGTCCAAGTTCATCTGATTTTTCAAGAATGATCTTTAAAAAAGACGGGGTGCCTGTATAGGCATTGGGTTTTAAGTGTGCAATGGTTTGGGCTTGAAGCTCTGTTTGACCAACACCTGCTGGAAACACACAACAACCTAGTGCGTGTGCACCGCCCTCCAGCATCCATGCACCTGGTGTAAAGTGATACGAGAAGGTGTTGTGTACCAAGTCACCCCTAGCGAACCCAGCCGCTCGTAGTGATCTGGCCAACCGGAATCCGTCTAATTCGGATCCCTGGGGTTCATGTATGGGACCGGGGGATTGAAAAATACGTTTGAGTTTGCCAAGCGCAGTTGCGTTCATGCCGCCAAAGGGGGGGGAATTCTTTTGTGCTTGACTGAGTTCAGATTTTCGTGTGACTGGAAGACCAGCCAAGGAATCCCTGGAGGTGATTTGTACTGGATCAATGTTTGAGAAAATTCGTCCAAAATATTCAGTATGCTCTTTAGCATGTTGAATCTGGCTCGGTAATTTGTGCAATAGATCTTTTTCTCTCTCAGCTTGTGATCGAGTTTCGAGTGTGTCTAAGGTCATGGTTAAGAATTATGAGAGCCAACGCTTGCGTCGGCGATAGGATTTAACTTCTTTAAAGGAGGTGCGCTCCTCATCGTCATTTGCGGCTACACCCAAATAGAATTCTTTGACGTCCTCGTTGTTTCTCAGCTCCTCTGCGGCGCCGTCCATAACGACCCGGCCGTTCTCCAAGATGTAGCCGTAATCGCTGTACCTCAGAGCAACCATTGTGTTTTGCTCAGCAAGAAGGAAGCTCACGTTTTCTCGTTTGTTTAGGTCTTTAACGATCTCAAAGACTTCCTCTACGATTTGAGGTGCGAGACCCATTGAAGGTTCGTCCAAAAGCACCATCTCTGGTTTGGCCATCATGGCCCGTCCAATCGCACACATCTGTTGCTCGCCCCCAGAGGTGTAGGCGGCCTGAGATTTTCTGCGTACTTTAAGCCTTGGGAAATATTCGTAAATTTTCTCGAGTTCTTGCTTAACCTGCGCATTGCTGATGTCCCGCGTATAAGCTCCCGTCAGTAAATTGTCCTCAATAGAGAGGTGTGCAAAGCAGTGGCGTCCTTCCATGACCTGAATCACGCCCCGCTTTACCAACTGATTGGGTGAGAGCTTATCTACACGCTCGTTCTTATAGTCAATACTCCCTTTTGTAACGTCCCCTCTCTCCGCGGCTAATATATTAGAAATTGCTTTGAGGGTGGTTGACTTACCAGCACCATTTGCACCGAGTAAGGCAACTACCTTACCCTTAGGTACTTGAAGTGAAACACCTTTTAAGACCAAGATGACATGGTCGTAGATGACTTCAATATTATTGACGGAGAGTAGGGGAGTCATATGCGTGCCTAATTGAATTAGCCCTTGAGACAAGCGGGAGTTATGTTTTTCTCTTTTGCATATTCTTTTGCAGAAGCCTTAAAGAGCGGATGGATCAGGTTTTTATTGCCTTCAATCCAATCGGATACAAGTACCCATTTGGAACCGTCCCATTGCTGAATCTTAATTTTTCCTGAGCCCTCATGGTTTTCACAAGAAGTTTTAATCTCAGGCAAAAGACCTGTAGCACCTAGGCTAGCCAACTGTGCATTGTTGATGTTGAGATTCTCGAAGGCCCAGCGCATTTGCTCACCCGTCACAACCTTGCCTTTGCCGTACTTGTTTTGTGCCAGACGCACAGCTTCGACGGTTACGATGGCTGCTGAGACCCCTCGGTTATAAAGAATTGTGCCAATTTTGGCTCTGTCAGAAATATTGCCTTTGCCCGCTGCGTAAACGACTTTGTCGATGTCTGCAATGATCGGTACAGTTTTACCGGCCACATTCCACGTGGCACTCATGTATCCTTTAGCTGCATCACCTGCTGGACCGACATCCTCCTCAGATCCTGCCCACCAAGAGCCAATAATCTTTTCGCGTGGAAAACCAACCTTTTGAGCCGCTTTAAGTGCTGTTTGGTTCATAACCCCCCAGCCCCAGAAAATCACATAATCCGGATTTTCTTCACGAATTTTCAACCACTGCGTCCCTTGTTCGTTACCAGGGTGCGCAACAGGTATTTCCGTTAATTTGAACTGATTGATCTTGCTTTCTGCTTCTAGAGCCACGATGGGTTCTTTGCCGTATGCTGAGTCATGGTAGAGATAAACAATCTTCTTACCAGCAAGGGAGCCGCCATTGTTTTGAGCTAAGAATTTAACAATAGCCGAGGCCTGCATTTGATAGGTTGTCACCAACGGGAATGCGTACGGAAACACAGACCCATCGACTGCATCTGTTCGGCCATAACCCATCATGATCAATGGGACTTTATCCGTTTGCGTTTTATCCAAAATGGAATAAGAAATGCCCGTTGACATGACGTGGATAGCGGTGCCCTTAGATGTACCAGAGTTACCCTTTAAGCGCTCATAGCATTCAACACCTTTGGCGTTGTTGTATTCGGTTTCACATTCTTCCCATGCAAACTTGACACCGTTGACGCCTCCATTCTTCAAGTTCAAATAGCTCAAGTAATCGATAAAGCCACCGTAAAACGATTGACCATTTTGTCCGTAAGGTCCAATACGAAAGCTTGGGATTGAGACAAATTGATCCTCTGCTTGTGCTTGCAGTGGATAAACACTGCATAGCGATGCCAGCGCGATCAACATTGCCCCAAAGACTGAGGTTTTGATAGGTTTCATAGTTTTATCTCCTTGGTTTATCACTTCTAGTAAAAAAATGCGTACTCAGTACGGAAAGGGCCAAAGTCTTAGCTTTTCTTTGCAAATTTGCCAAAGTCTGGCCAACCCATGCGGTTCTACAATCAAAAAGAAAATAATTAATGAGCCAAATACCATTAATTGAATATGTGAGACTGCGGAGTTGCTAATGTGTAGATGCAGCAATTGTGAAATAAAGGGAAGAGTGATGTCCAGCAAAATCGGTAATAACAAGATAAAAGCAGCGCCCAAGAAATTGCCCAAAATACTACCTACTCCACCAATGATCACCATGAACAAAATTTTGAATGATAAATCAAGTGAAAATCCGTCAGGCTCGACGCTACCTAAATAACAGTAGGCATATAAAGCGCCTGCAATCCCGCAGTAAAAGGAGCTTATGGCAAAGGCCATGAGTTTGGTTCTCACAAGGGGGATGCCAATAACTTCTGCTGCAACATCCATGTCCCTGACTGCCATCCATGCACGTCCTGTGGATGAGCGCACTAAGTTTTTTCCAACCAAAGCAAGACCAGTAACAATAAATAGCACCAATAAATACTTGCTAACCGGCGTATCAAATGCAAATCCAAATAGAGTGGGGGTTTGTGCACTGATGACGCCAGATGAGCTATTGTTTGAGAACCAGGGAAACTTTGTGAGACACCAAACCACGAAAAACTGGGCAGCCAAAGAGGCCACAGCTAGGTAAAAGCCTTTTATACGAAGGGAGGGGAGTCCAAACAAGATCCCAACCATTGCAGCACTGAGACCGCCCAATATGAACGAGAGAATGAAAGGGATACCCTCAATGCGAAGTTGAAAGTTATAAGTTGCATAAGCTCCTACAGCCATAAACGCAGCAGATCCAAGCGAGAGTTGACCAGCGTAGCCAGTTAGGAAATTAAGTCCAAGCGTTGCGAGTGAGAAAATGAGAAACGGAATCAAAATCGCATTGATCCAGTATTCACTGGCCAAGAGGGGTACGCATACAGCGGCGATAACGAGCAAGATCATCATTCCAATTCGATCTTGAAGGATCGGAAAAATCTGACTGTCAGCTTTGTAGGTGGTCTTAAATTGACCGGCTTCACGGTAGAGCATGGTTATTCCTTAGACTCGGTCAATATGTTTTTCACCAAATAAACCCTCTCGTCTTACGAGTAAGAATAAGAGGGCAAAGATGTAGGGAAACCAACTTTCAATTCCCCCGAAGTTACCACCAAACGCGTCTTGTAAAACGGGCGGAATATAAATTTCGGCCAAACCCTCTGAGACCCCAATAATCACGCCCCCCACAATAGCACCGGGTACAGAAGTGAATCCGCCTAATATCAAAACGGGTAACGCTTTAAGAGCGGTGAGGGAGAGTGCATACTGAACACCGTTCCTTGAACCCCAGAGCAAGCCCGCAACCAAGGCTACAAATCCCGCAATTCCCCAAACTATTGCCCAAATATTTTCCAAAGGAATGCCCAGGGATAACGCGGCTTGATGGTCATCTGCTACGGCGCGAAGCGCGCGTCCTACTTTTGTGAATTGAAACAGGAGTGCAAGTAAAATTACCAAAACAATAATAATTCCAGATGAAAATAAATCGAGTTTTGAGATCCCAATTCCAGTCAAATCCATGACGGATTGGATAGGCTCATCGACGATCCCCAGATTGATGGGGCGCACCTCTGTGCCAAAGAGGATTGGGGATAAGCCGTCTAAGAAGAAGCTGAGTCCAATGGTTGCCATAAATAAGGTAATGGGGGGTTGGTTAACCAACTTACTGAGCACAAACTTTTCTGTGCAAATGCCAATGATCACCATGAACGCGAAGGCTCCAAGAATCGCAAGCCACATGGGTAGACCTTGGTCAATAAAGCCTACCACTGCGAGTGCAGAGGAATAGACCATAGCCCCTTGGGCAAAGTTAAGAACCCCAGATGCTTTGAAGATGAGAACAAATCCAAGCGCAACCAGTGAGTACATTAATCCAGAGAGGATTCCGTTAATCACGATTTCTATAAAGAACTGCATTACTGATTTCCCATTTATGGCTTTTAGTGGCTGGTGCCTAGGTAGGCACTAATGACTTCTGGATTATTTTTGACCTCGTTGGGTAATCCATCACCAATTTTTTTGCCGTAATCAAGAACTACCACCCTGTCCGATATATCCATGACCACTCCCATGTCATGCTCGATTAAGACGATGGTGACCCCGTACTGTTGATTCACCTCAAGAATGAAGCGGCACATATCTTGTTTTTCTTCAACGTTCATTCCAGCCATAGGCTCATCGAGTAAGAGCATGGACGGCTCTGCGGCTAAAGCTCTAGCAAGCTCGACCCTTTTTTGGAGTCCGTAGGGGAGTTTGCCCACTGGTGTTTTGCGAATATGTTGAATTTCCAAGAAATCTATGACTTCTTCTACTTTATGGCGGTTCAGTTCTTCTTCATTTCTTGCCTTACCAATCCACAGGGCGTTACTGATGAAGCCACTCTTCATGTGCGTATTTCTACCCGTCATGATGTTATCGAGCACTGTCATGCCTTTGAAGAGTGCGATATTTTGGAAAGTTCTGGCAATGCCTTGACGAGCAGCCTCTGCTGTGTCCATGCGTTTGCGCATTTCTCCGCGGAAATAAATATTTCCTGCTTGCGGGTGATAAACCCCATTGATCACATTGAGCATAGAGCTTTTGCCGGCACCATTGGGACCAATGATGGAGCGAATCTCATGCTCATGCACATCGAATGAAATATCTGTGAGCGCCTTAACTCCTCCAAATGAGAGGGAAATATTCTCTAGTCTTAAGACCGTATTTGGCTCTGTGAGCTGGACTGGGTTTGCGCTCATACGGCCCCCTTCACTGTCGTGGCGTCTTGAATTTGAACGGTGGCGCTGATGCTGCCGTCTCGGCCGTCCTCGAATTTCACTTTTGTTTCAATGTACTGTTCGCTTAGTCCAGCGTACAGTGCGTCTAATAGCGGTGCATACTTCTCTGCGATAAATCCGCGGCGAACCTTTCTTGTTCTCGTCAGCTCATCATCATCTGGATCTAACTCTTTATGAAGCACCAAAAATCTTGCGATCTGCGCGTGACTAAGCATTTCGTCTGCTGCTAGATCGATATTTACTTTATGGATGCATTCACCGATCATTTTGTAAACCTCAACTTTAGAGGCCAAGTCTATGTAGCCTGCAAAAGCAATGTGCCTTCGCTCGGCCCAGTTAGCGATAGCGTCAAAATCGATGTTAATAAATGTCATGATGGCATCTTTGCCATCACCAAACACCACTGCCTCCTTGATAAAGGGGAAGAACTTTAATTTGTTTTCAATATATTTGGGGGCAAATAGTTTTCCATTTGCCATCTTGCCAACATCTTTGGCTCTGTCAATGATGCGAAGGTGACCGTCTTTGTCAATAATGCCGGCATCCCCCGTATGAAAGTAGCCCTCAGAATCCATTGACTCAGCGGTTGCTTCTGGCTTTTGAAAGTAGCCTTGCATCACGCTTACGCCCCTTACCAGCACCTCACCTGATGGTGCTAACTTGATCTCTATTCCGGGCGCAGCTACACCGACGGAGTCATATTTAACTTGACCATCGGGCTGCAGACAAACGTACGCACAGGTCTCTGTTTGACCATAGAACTGTTTAAGGTTGACCCCAATAGATCTGTAGAAGCGAAACAAATCAGGTCCGATAGCCTCGCCTGCCGTGTAAGCCACCCTAATCTTGCTCATCCCGAGCGCATTTCGCAGGGGTGCATAAATCGTAAGATTAAAAATTGAATAACTCACTCTATCTAAAAAACTGACCTCATGCCCATCCAAAATATCACTGCCCACACGCTTGGCAACATTCATTGCGAGCTCGAAAAGTTTTCGCTTGAGTGCTCCAGCATCTTCCATGCGTATGGTCACTTGAGTGAGCAGACTCTCAAATATACGGGGCGGAGCAAAATAATAGCTAGGCCCTATCTCACGCATATCTGCCATGACTGTTTCTTTTGATTCTGGGCAGTTAACCGTTAGACCTGTAACCATGGCCTGAGCAAAGGAAAACAAATGATCCCCCACCCAAGCCATGGGGAGGTAAGCCAAGATGTCGTCCTTATAGTTTAAGTTGTCAAACTTGGAGCTGTTTTGTCCTGCACGGATAAAGTTTTGGTGGGTGTGGGCAACACCTTTGGGTTTGCCAGTTGTGCCTGAGGTGTACAAGATGACGGAGAGATCATCAGCCCTGCCAACTTCTAACTCTGTGATGAAAAATTCGGGGTGTTCCTCAAGGAAAATTTCACCCGCAGTTTGAATCTGTTTATAGGAATGAAGGAAGCTTTGAACGTAGTCTTTCAAACCCTTTGGATCTTCATAAATAATAACTTTTAGATTCGGTACTTGATCTTTGATTTCAAGTAATTTATCGACTTGTTCTTGGTCTTCAACAATGGCAAAGGAGATGGAGGCGTCATTTAGGACGTGAACCATTTCCGCTGCCACTGCGTCTTGATAAAGGGGAACGGGCACGCCCCCCAAGCACTGGGCCGCGACCATGGCTTGGTAGAGCTGAGGACGGTTATCGCCGATGATGGCCAAGTTCATACCGCGCTTAAACCCAGCCGAGGCCAGTCCACAAGCGAGTTGCTTGATTTGCTCTAAATTGCTCTCCCAACTCGTTACTTGCCAAATTCCTAGGTACTTCTCCCTATAGGCTGGTCTCTTAGGGATGGTCTTGGCATGCTCAAGCAGTAATCTTGGGAAAGTGAGCATGTTTACAGAGGTATTCATAGGTGGCTTGAACGGGTATGTTTGGTAACATGGTTGAACTGAATTAATCATAATCCTCTCAAACGTAAAATGGTTGTCATTCAACCGACAAACTAGTGGAACCCCTGATGTCTCTCGAAGTTTTATTTCAAAATAGCCCTTGGATGACCGGTTTAAATGCGGATGAACAAGATAAAGTGCGCAGGGACATGCAGACCAGAGTCATCCCCTCAGACGGGTTTGTCTGCCGCAGAGGGGAGGTCGCAAACCACTGGTTTGGCGTGATCAGCGGGGTTGTAAAAATCAATAATGTGGCTGCAAACGGCAAGTCCACTACTTTGCTGGGGTTGGCCCCAGGGTCCTGGTTTGGCGAGGGCTCTTTACTAAAGTTAGAGCCTAGGAAGTATGATGTTGTCACGCTGCGTGACTCTCAGTTGGCTTTAATGCCCAAGGCGACCTTTTTATGGCTGCTTGACCACAGTATTTTCTTCAACCGATTTTTAATCTCTCAACTCAACAACAGGTTGGGACAATTTATCGGAGCCATGGAGAATGAAAGATTGCTGGATGTAGATGCCAGAGTCGCTAGGTCATTGGCTGCTATGTTTACCGATTGGTACACAGGACAAGCTTTAATGATCAAGATTTCCCAAGAAGAGGTCGCTCAACTAGCCGGTTTATCTCGGCAGCGCGTCAATAGCGCGCTCAAGGTATTGGAGGAGTGTGGTTTAATAAAAGTTCATTACGGCGAAATTCACATACTGGATTTAACTAAATTAAGCACCTTCACGTCTCCCTAAGCCGATAAGTAATCACAACTCACAATGATGAATAAGCCGCTTGCAGGTCTCAAAATTATTGACTTAACGCGTCTGTTGCCCGGTCCAGTTTGCACCTGGCATCTAGCCAGCATGGGTGCACAGGTCATTAAGATCGAGGATAAGGGGGCCGGCGACTATGCACGTCTTTTTTTTCAAACCAAGGAAGAGCAAGCGAGCAATACTCCAAGTGTTTTTTACAGAGCTTTTAACACCAACAAGGAAGTGGTGTTCTTGGACTTAAAAAACTCTGAGGACAAGAGCTCCTTTTTGCAGCTCGTTGCAACTGCAGATTTGGTGATTGAGAGTTTTCGCCCTGGGGTTATGGATAGGTTGGGTTTGGGACCTGAGGCCTTGCTAGCGCTCAAACCCTCACTTGTTTACTGTGCCATTACGGGTTACGGCATGAGCGGTACTTGGAAGAATCTTGCTTGTCATGATATCAATTCTTTGGCACTCACCGGGGTACTCGATCAACTCAGAGACCGAGACGGAAGACCCATCCTTCCTAATATTCAAATTGCAGATGTTCTAGGCGGATCTGTGTCGGCGGCGATGGGTTGTTTAGCAGCCCTATGGAGAGCCCAGCGAAGTGGGGAGGGCTCCATCGTCGATATATCTATGACCGATGGGGTGTTAGCGCACAACGTTACAGCCCAGGTAGCAGTCCATAATCTGGGCCATGCCTTAGGGCCATGCGAGGACTTATTGAACGGCGGTGTCCCTTGCTATAACCTATACCAATCTCAAGATGGGGCTTGGTTTGCGCTGGGATCGTTGGAGCTGAAGTTTTGGGAGGTCTTTTGTGAGACCCTTGAGCGACCTGAGTGGTCTAAAGAGCACTGGTCACTGGGACAGGGAATTGGGAGTGATGAAGCTCACGCGCTGCGAGAAGCGGTTCAGGAGTTGATTGGATCTAATACGCGTGAATTTTGGGAGACAAAATTCACCGGTATTGATTGCTGTTTCACCCCAGTGCTTTCGCTAGAGGAGACGATGCGGCACCCTTTATTTATAGAGCGCGGGATGATCAAAGACGACGCTGATGCGAGGTCTTGGATCCAAAGCCCAGTTCGGTTTAGTTAGCTTATTATTTTGAAATCATACTAAAAGGAATGAACATGACTTATGAAAATATTTTGCTTGAAACACACGGCAAAGTAACACTCATTACCCTGAACCGCCCAAAAGCACTCAACGCGCTTAGTCCCGATCTCACCCGAGAGTTGGCGGACGCGCTCGAGAAGTTAGAGCTTGATGAGAATGTTGCTGTGGTAGTTCTGACGGGCAGTGAGAAGGCTTTCGCTGCAGGCGCGGATATTAAAGTCATGAAGGACTGGTCTTACATGGATGTCTATAAATCAGACTTCATTACAGCTACTTGGGAGAGAATCACTAAGTTTAGAAAGCCAACCATTGCAGCTGTTGCCGGTTATGCGTTGGGCGGGGGGTGTGAATTGGCCATGATGTGTGACATTATTATTGCTGCCGATACGGCTAAATTTGGTCAACCTGAAATTACGATTGGAACCATTCCCGGTGCCGGCGGAACCCAGCGTCTGACGCGCTTTGTGGGTAAATCCAAGGCTATGGAAATGGTACTGACTGGACGAATGATGGATGCTCAGGAGGCGGAGCGAAGCGGTTTGGTCAGTCGCGTCGTTGCTGCCGATAAATTAATAGAGGACGCATTAGCAACGGCTCAAAAGATTGCGTCCATGTCCTCTCCTATCACAATGATGGCCAAAGATTCGGTCAACAGGGCTTACGAAGTTTCCTTAACTGAGGGGATCCATTTTGAGCGCCGCTTATTCCACTCTACCTTTGGGACAGAGGATCAAAAAGAGGGTATGAACGCGTTTACCGAGAAACGCAAGCCCACTTTTATCAATAAATGAGAACCCAATTGTTTAAAAAGCTCTGAAACATCAGGGCTTCCCCTACATTGTCTATTAGATGACAGCAATTGAGTTTTGAGAGGCTTATGCTTGGCCTGCACGCACATCCTCGATATCTGGCAGGTGCTTACAGGAGAAGTTATGAAAATCGGTTTTATTGGTTTAGGTAATATGGGCTCGCCAATGGCGAACAATTTATTAAAAGCGGGGCACGAGCTCGTAGTTTTTGATCTGGTTCAGGCCTCCGTTCATAAGTTATTGGAGCACCATCCTGGTAAAGTTTCCGCCGCGACTTCTCCTAAGTTGCTCGCGCAAGGTGGTTTGGATTTAATCATCACCATGTTGCCCGCTGCTCAGCACGTCAAATCAGTGTACCTTGGAGGTGAGGGTTTGCTGGCGAGCATAACTCCTAAAACCGCTTTAATAGATAGTTCTACGATAGATCCGCAGACAGCCAGGGAGGTCGCATCTTTAGCTGCTGCACAGGGAAACGTGATGTTAGATGCGCCGGTGTCCGGGGGGACTGGGGGTGCTGAGGCTGGAACGCTCACATTTATGGTTGGAGGCGCTGAGTCGGACTTTAACAAATTCAAAGACGTCTTGACTAAAATGGGCAAAAATATCGTCTATTGCGGAGCAAGTGGCAATGGACAGGTTGCGAAAGTTGCCAACAATATGCTTTTAGGCATCTCCATGATTGGCACTGCTGAGGCGATGGCGTTGGGCGTTTCGCTAGGAATGGATCCCAAGATATTAGCGGGCATTATCAACACCTCTAGTGGACGGTGTTGGAGCTCGGATACCTATAACCCATATCCAGGGGTTTTGGAAAATGTTCCCTCAAGTCGTGGCTATACGGGCGGGTTTGGCGCGGACTTAATGCTTAAAGACTTGGGCCTCGCTGCAGAGGCTGCTAAATCGGCCAAGCAACCCATACCACTTGGAAGTCTTGCTCAACAGATGTATCAGACTTTTAGTTTGCAAGGTCACGGTGGGCTAGATTTCTCAGCCATCATCAACTTATTTCGAAAAAAATAATTTGCTGCAAATTGAACTTCAATCACTATTGAACTGTCCCTTAAGTCTTAAATTCCTAGACACTTTGATCCAACTATGACATTTTTACAATTCTCTGATGAACAGAAAATGATTCGCGACATGGCAAAGGACTTTGCCAGAAAAGAATTAAGACCGCATAGTGAACGTTGGGATAAGGAGGGGTGGATAGATGAGGCGGTGATCGCTCAAATGGGCGAGTTGGGCTTACTTGGAATGAATGTGCCTGAGCAGTGGGGCGGTGCAAATGTTGATTATGTCTCTTACGCCCTTGCAGTCGAGGAGATCTCGGTGGGCGACGGTGCGGTCGGTGCCATTATGAGCATTCACAACTCGGTTGGCTGCGGACCCATTTTGAAATACGGCAGTGACGCACAAAAGCAAACCTGGTTAACGCAACTTGCAAGCGGGCGCGCTATAGGTTGCTTTTGTTTAACAGAGCCTCAGGCAGGTTCTGAGGCCAATAATTTAAAAACCAAGGCAGTCTTGAAGGACGGAAAGTGGGTGTTAAACGGTGCCAAGCAATTTGTCAGTAATGGCAAACGCGCCAGTCTAGCAATCGTTTTTGCGCTGACTGATCCCGAGCTAGGTAAAAGAGGTATTTCAGCCTTTTTAGTGCCAACCGATACGCCAGGATTTATTGTTAACAGAGTAGAAAAAAAACTAGGGATACGCGGCTCTGATACCTGCGCTATTACTTTGGAGAATTGTGAAATCCCAGAGGCTAATTTATTAGGCCCAAGAGGTAAAGGGCTGGCCATTGCTTTGTCCAATCTTGAGGGAGGACGAATCGGCATTGCAGCGCAGGCACTTGGGATTGCGAGAGCTGCCTTTGAGGCTGCTCTCAACTACGCTCGGGAGCGCGTTCAGTTTGGGGTACCTATTATTGAGCACCAAAGCATTGCAAATCTCTTGGCCGATATGCAGACCCAAATCAATGCAGCCCGCTTATTGATTCTTCAAGCCGCCAGTATGCGCGAGCGAAGTGAGCCTTGCCTATCAGAGGCATCTCAGGCCAAGCTCTTTGCATCTGAGATGGCTGAGGCGGTTTGCTCCAAGGCTATACAAATTTACGGTGGGTACGGCTATTTGGAGGACTATCCAGTAGAGCGTTTTTATAGAGATGCACGGATCACCCAAATTTATGAGGGAACGAGCGAAGTTCAAAGGTTGGTCATTGCCCGTGCTTTGAAAGAATTAGATTTCTAATTACCAGAGGATATTTTATGCAAATTAAAGACAATGTATTCGTGGTTACAGGAGGCGGTTCAGGGCTTGGGGCCGCAACAGCAAAAATGCTTACCGAGCAAGGAGGAAGAGTTGTTCTTGTTGATGTGAATACGACTGCTGGTAATGCAGTTGCCAAGGAGTTAGGTGCTAACGCTAAATTTGTAGCTGCAGACGTCACCGATGAGGTCAGCGCGAAGAATGCATTTGAGGTGGCTAAATCCATGGGAGTGCTTCGCGGGTTGATCAACTGCGCGGGTGTTGCAACTGCTGAAAAAGTAGTTGGTAGAGAAGGCGCTCATAAATTAGAGTCCTTTACGCGCACCATTGGGATTAATTTAATTGGTAGCTTCAACATGATTAGGCTCGCAGCCGAAATCATGGGCGCGTGCGAGCCTGATGAAACGGGTGAACGGGGCGTGTTAATCAGCACGGCGTCAGTTGCAGCTTACGACGGACAACTTGGACAAGCAGCCTACGCAGCATCAAAAGGGGGCATCGTCGCAATGACACTTCCCATCGCGCGCGAGCTTGCTCGCTCAGGCATTCGTGTCATGGCTATTGCGCCCGGAATTATGGAAACTCCAATGCTCTTGAGTATGCCCCAAGACATTCAAGATGCACTTGGTAAAACGGTGCCTTATCCAGCTCGTTTGGGTAAGCCCGCAGAGTACGCCTCCCTCGTATGTCACATCTTGGGTAATCAATACTTAAACGGTGAGGTTATTCGCTTGGACGGGTCCATTCGTTTAGCACCCAAATAACAGTTACTTACGCAAGGTTGATAAAGTAACAATACAAAACACATCAAAGATAGTCTTATGTCACATGATCCAGTCGTAATCGTATCCGCAGTAAGAACACCTATGGGCGGTTTTCAGGGTGTATTCGCAAATCAAACTGCTCCTATGCTTGGCTCAGTTGCAATCAATGCAGCGGTTGAACGGGCGGGCGTAGATCCAAACTTGATTGAGGAAGTTCTAATGGGTTGTGTGCTCCCTGCTGGTCAGGGGCAGGCGCCCACACGGCAAGCTGCACTTTTGGCTAATGTCCCTTTGAGCGCTGCCTGTACGACGATTAGCAAGGTGTGTGGGTCAGGCATGAAAGCAGCAATGATCGGTCACGATGCGATTGTTGCGGGATCCACTTCAATTGCAGTTGTTGGTGGAATGGAGTCGATGACAAATTCACCTTACCTTTTGCCCAAAGCGAGAGGCGGTTACAGGTTAGGACACGGTCAACTCTTAGATCATATGTTCCTTGACGGCTTAGAAGATGCCTATTCAAAAGAAAGTCGTGGACGATTGATGGGCACTTTTGCAGAGGACTGTGCAAGCAGCTACAAGTTCACACGTGAGGCGCAAGATGATTACGCTGTGCAATCGACCAAGCGTGCACAAGAGGCGAGCAACAACGGAAGTTTTAATTGGGAAATAGTCCCCGTGACCGTTAGCGGTAAAAAAGGGGATGTAGTGATTGAAAAGGATGAAGGCCCCTTTGCGGTCAATATTGAGAAGATACCTACGCTTAAACCTGCATTCAAAAAAGACGGGTCAGTTACAGCCGCCAACTCCTCCTCGATCTCAGACGGTGCAGCT